>JALHRK010000152.1 GCA_022841505.1 Saprospiraceae bacterium
TTTAATCTCGGATCCTGTAGGATCAGCATATCGCATACGCCCGGGGTCCAAATGGTAACCCCTGCATTGCTGGCCTGGCATACATTGGAATAGGTCACGTCATCGCACCCGCACACAGGAAGGAACTCCAGCGTACAAGGAATATTGTTGACCAAAGCGGGGTCAGGGCACCGGAAATCAGACAGGCTGTCGCAGGGGGGCAGTTCTATACAATGCGTTGCATAACAACAGGTAATGTCTATGGAATCGAGAATGACCTGTCGCAGTACAATGTCGAAGCAAAAATCGCTGATTGGCCCTGCGCTACCATCAATTGTAATAGATATTGGAATGGAAGTGCCTCCGGGCGGGAAAGCAGGAATGGTTGGAATGGAAATGACATCCGGGCTAATGTCGGTATTGCCGGACGGAATTTCTACAATGCCAATGGTATTCACAGGGAACGGCGAAAAATTTTGTACCTGGAAGGTATAAATGTATTCTTGAGTCACTACTCCATTTGGGCCTACCGTTGTGAGGCAAGTCAAACTATCGTTGATGACCGTGAGACAAAATGGGCAGTAAATCGCCAGCGTATCGGTACAAACTACCGTGCTGTCGGCGCCAATCCAGTTAATGGCAATGTAGATCGAATCGGTGGAAGTAGTGCCCTGCACGCAAAAATCGAACAGGTTGTAACCAATATCGTTCGGAACCATGCCGCTGTTGTGGGTCCAGAGCAAATCCATATTCGGAACAAGGTGCGTCACATTCCAGCCATCAAGTAAGGCCGGCAAAGTGACCAATCCGCTGAAGGTTACTCCGGGGGTTAAGATGGTGGTTTGCACCGACTGGAACAGCGCCGGATCGAGGGTAAAAGTGTCTGTGATAATCAGCTCATAGCAGCATTCCACGGCTTGAACGTCTGAAAGCGGAATAATATCCGCGTCCACATAAGGGCACGGATCACAAAGCGGGAACGCAATGCAGGTATCAATTTCGGCGCAACAAAGGCGTTCTTCCGGCCCGTCGTGCGCGGAAAGGATGAAGCAAAGCGAATCGCCGTACAAATCCTGGTTTGTTTGAATCCAGAACATCAGCATCGTAGTATCACCCGGGAAAAGCGTATCCGTGAGGATAAATTCTGGCGGATCGGGGATATAGGTGACGCCCGTTATTGGCGGGGTAATGTTGAATTTGATGAACGAAACCGGGAAGGTTGCTGCTGCGGGATTCGTTACTGTTACGATGTATTTATATCCGAGCGAATCGCAAACTAAGCTATCGGAAACAATGGACAAGCAGGTCTGCTCCGGCTCGCAAAATACGGGGATGGTATCGGTACAAAAGACCTGATAAGCGGAATCTAAGTAATTGACCAAAAAGTACTCCGGCATGGCATTGACGTTCTCAATGCATAAATCGCTCACCAAGTTGGTTGAAGCTGGCATTGGCACAAAGCCAGACGGCACGAAGGTGATGTTGTTTGCGCCAAAATTAGGGGTGATCAAGCCCGGGCCGGGAGTGTAAGTGTTATTAAAAGTCACGCCATCCAGGCCAACCAGTTCCACGCCGTACACCGTTTCGCTGCCGTTGTTGAAATAGTCAAGGAACACGCAGCAGTGGCCGTCAATGCTCGAAGTTGGGATAACTTCAAGGTCGAACAATACGTCGCAGCCATCGTCGAAACGGCATTCGCAGTCGAAGATTTCGACGTCGCCCTGATAAAACTTATCTGCAAAAATCGTATTGATATCATTGTCAATCAAAATGCTGTTCAAGCCTGTAAAATCTGCGGCGTTAGGAGGATAATTGTTTCCAGGTTGCAGATTGCCGCTGGCAGGGGTAATCCCATAGCCATAAATAGCCGGAGAGGGATAATTCAATGCATTCCCTGAAGTGGCCAAAAATGGTTCGCATTCTACAAAGGGGGGCATATCTCCGGAAAAACTTTCATGTGCATAATCAACGCCACCGGCAGAGTTCCGGCCTTGCCAATAGCCACCGACAAAGATTTCCTGAGGCGATCCCCAACTCCCTGATGAACCTGTGTATTGCAAGACCCTGGCCTGGTGTGGATCGCCTCTTTCCGCGAGCAGCATTCTTTGGCCATCCTGGGAAAAAGCAATGTCTGCAATGTCATTAATATTCGTTCCCGTTACCGTAAACTCCGGAAATTCAGCACCAGTTATAACTCCGCCAAGGACTGGAATGGAGTAAATTCTAACCGTTCCGGCAGACGGGGGGCCGGAAAAATAAAGCCTGCCATCGGCCTTGTTGTAACCGATGCCCCATAAATGCCGGACGGCCATGCTGGCTGCCGGAAAAGAAGTGACTGGATATACCTGTAAAACGTCACCCGGATTGGTGGGATGATTTGCATCGCCAACGACTACAATTGTGCCACTTGACATGTTGGTTACGAACAACAGATCTCCTCCATCCGAACAAATATTGCCCAAGCCTGCAGTCCCAGTATTGATGGCGTTGTTGCCCACTGTTGTGGGGCCATTTGTTTCAAATGTCAGGTCAAAAATACTACCTGTATAGGGGTCTATCCGATAAATCAACGGTTCATTGTTGTTCACAACAAATGATGCGGAATAGGTAGGAATCGTAGCTGCGGTCAAATAGACATTAAAATCAGGATCAATTGCAATGCCAAATACTTCGCCCAGGTTCGTGTCTTTCCAGTTCAGTGAACTCAGGTCTAAAGGAGACCATGCGGTGCCACTTGATACAGCAGGCGCGCCGGATCGGTCCCGAATGTCTTTGACCGAAACAACCTGGTCGCCATGCGCTTCTGATCCAAAAGTACTAACCGCCATCCCGCATTTAAAAATCTTCCGCAACGGTTGCCCGTAAAAAGGTCCCGGCCTGCGAAATTCATTAACCGGCAGGATGACATCGTAAGAAGTCGGCGTAGTGGGGGTATAATCTTCAGGATTGAATAAGGCCTGCACCCTATATTCTCCGGGTGCAATACCAATAAAGCTGTAAACCCCTTTGCTGTCGGAAACCGAAGTGGCAAGCACCTGTCCCTGCAAATTCAGCAACTGCACAGTTATGCCGCCAAGAGGTGGTTCTGTAGCCGGGTTATTCAGGCCATCAGCGTTGAGGTCAAAGCAAATGACGTCAACAATGGATCCGAATCCTAAAGTAGGCCTGCGCACAAATCGCACATTGTCAACTATTTGTCCGGGGGTTAGGCCAGTTGAAAAAGAAGGCCCGGATACCCATTCTGTGTTGGGGATATTAGCGACCATACTAACAAGGTAGTCGTCCGAAGGCAGGCGTCTAAAACGGAACATACCCTGTGCGTCGGTATTGATGGTAACCGAACCGCTGTTGCCTTCAAGTGTGACGGGAAAATCAACCAGGCAAGGCTCAAAGATGTCCCGAAGCCCATTGTCATTCAAATCAATGAAGGCACTACCTGCAATGACTCCCAACAGACTCAAGTCGGTCACACACACATCAACATCCACGATGGATTGACCGACGGGCACGGTTACCGTTTGGGTGGCTGGATTGGGTTCAAGGTTGGGGGAACCGGTTTGCGTCAGCAATATATAATCCCCGGCTAACAAGCCGCAAAACAGATAAAACCCGGTATCGTTGGTCACCTGTTCCACCACGACACCGGTATTGCTGATCAAAACCATCGTAACGCCCGGAATTCCAGGTTCTCCGGGATCCTGAACGCAGTCGAGGTCAAGGTCATTGTATACCGTCCCTAATACGCAGTCCTGCGCCGAAGCGCTTGTAACAGCCATAATGGTCATTATAGCCAGCATTAGTTGAAAAAGTAATTTTTTCTTCATGGCATTGGTTTTGAATTATTTAGAAAACTGGGTTGATGGATTTTTTTCAAAAGTTGCTGTTCGTGCTGTTCGTCATAAATTCGCGTTATCTTACATTTTCACAAAGCGTTGTACTGTGATTGCGCCATCGGCCCTGCGCAGCCGCAACAGGTACACGCCTGGGTGTAAAGTGCTGATGTCTATCTGTAAGGCCTGGTCGCGTACAAACCGCCGGGATTCCGATCTGCGCATACTTCCATCTGCATGGATAAGTGATAATTCTGCTTCTCCTTCGTATTGAGTAGTAACCTGGAGCAGGTTGCCTGCGGGATTGGGGGTGAGCTGAATACCAGCCAAAGCAGGTGGCGGCGCTGGAGGCGGTATCGGGCATACGCCGTTTTCGCTAACCAGCACGGTTGTCTGGCAGAAGTCATAATTGGGTCCACCCACCGTGCCATCTGGCTGTACCAAAAATGGATTGAAAGCGCTGTCCCAGGCGTAAATTTCTATTATTACTACTCCCAGCTGCGGGCAAGTCAACAACAAACTAGTCTGGGATGGATCAGGCGTGACGCCAGCGATGTTGATGGAATAAGTCACCGGCGGGCTGCACAAATCGAAACCCGGAGCAACCAATAAATCGGTTGGTGTGAGGATGACCCCCGGCCCGTCAATGCTGCCATCGCCATCGGTGTCTATCAGCATCAGTTCAGCATTAATTCCATTGATGCAGGCAAAACCGTTCGGGGGCGTACAATCTGCAACGAGGAGCGACCGCACGCTTCTGACCTGGGTGCCACACGCATCGGTAGCAATTATCGTCAGGGTATGATTGCCTGCCGGCAAGGTGTAATTGAAGAAGTAATCAGGATAAGTCCCCGATAAAACCCCGTTGTCAGCCAAGTCATCTTCAACGCTGCCATCGCCATTGAGATCTAACAACAGTTGGAAACTTAGCCCTGCTGCCGGGCAGGTGGTCTGCACACTCATGTCAAAAGTGACTTGCGCCATACATGCCGGCCCGGGTTCTATGCAGAACGAAGCCGCTGAAATGAAACTGAATGAGATGTCCGAACTGTCGCCTTCGCAATCCGGTAAATCAATACAATGTCTTGCATAACAACATAAAATATCAATACTATCCTGAAGGACCTGTCGCAACACAAGGTCGAAACAAACCGTGTCGCCCGTTGCGCCAATGCCTGCCGGCAGGGTTACGCTAATTGGGCCAAAAGGATCGCCTGGCTGAATCAGGGAGCCCAGAGGAACAACATCCGTCCATCCTGAAAGGGGAGGGGGGACCCCCACAAAACCTACCGTATTCACGCCATATTCTGAATGATTGATGCCACTAAAAGTGTAAGTATAAGTGCCATCTGCATTGCAAAGAATGGAATCGGATACGACCTCTACGCATTCGGGGCAAAAGACTTTAACCGTGTCACTGCACAAAATTTCACCGCCCTGCAACCAATGCACTGCGATACAAACCGAATCCGTCGTCGTGACGCCTTCGATGCAAAAATCGAACAGGTTGAAACCATTCAGGGTAGGGATACTGCCACTGCTGTGGCTCCAAAGGTAGTCGTGCATGGGGGTGAGGGCGGCATAAGTCCACCCATTGCCCAGCTGGTATTCCGTTGCGGAGAAGGTGACCCCCGGGGTTAAAATTACCGTTTGGATATTGGAAAAATAATTTGGCACAGGATAGTTGTTGGAAACTAAGAGGTCGTAGCAACAATCGCCTGCCTGGTTGCAATCATAGATGAGGATGCAATTCTCCAATTGATCGGCCAAATCCATGTTAATGCCCCCAATGCCGCCAAATACGAACAGGATATTGCCATTGGCGTCGTAAACACTACCGAAAGGGTCGGTGCACTGCGCCGAATCGTCCGTTACGACAACTACCGGCTGACCCTGGAAAGTGCAACAGGAAATTTCTGCGCCGCAGGGTCGCTGGCTACAAGTACTGATAATGGCTTGCAACCAGGGAAAATGGAGCGGATCTTCACCACCAAAGCAGTTTCCGGTGTCTCCCGGTCCGCCAATAGCGACCTCCGCGTCCACATAATCGCAAGGATCACAAAGCGGAAACGCAATGCAGGTATCAATTTCAGCGCAGCAAAGCCGCTCTTCCGGCCCGTCGTGTGCCGAGAGGATGAAGCACAACGAATCGCCAAACAAATCCTGATTCGTTTGAATTAAAAACATGAGCATCGTCGTATCGCCCGGGAAGAGGGTATCCGTAAGTGTAAAAGAAGGAGGGCTGGGCGAATAAGTCACGCCCGGCAATGGCGGATTGATGTTGAAATTGATGTAGGTCACGGGAAAGGTTGCTCCTGCAGGGTTGCTTACATTGACAATATATTTGTAACCCGAAGAATCGCATACCAATGAATCATTGACGATATACAGGCAGCTCTGTTCCGGCATGCAGGCGAAAGTGAGCGTATCGCTGCAAAAAGGCTGATAATTCGCGTCGAGGTAACTGACCACCACAAACTGTGGCATGGCGGCAATGTCCTTCAGACAAAAACGGACAAAGTCGTCGGCTTGAGCAGGCATCAATGTCAGACCGTCCGGCACTACCGTCAGGCTGGAGCTGGTGTGATTCGGAATGAAATATCCTGTACCCGCTGAATAATTGGGATCGAATGTTACGCCGTCGAGCGCCGTCAGTTCGATGCCATATACAAGATCAGCGCCTGCATTCAGGTAGTCCAGCGTCCAGCAGCAATGCCCGGAAGAATCCTGGGTTGCCGTCACGGAAAGGTCTTCGCATGGAGCCATACTACAGGTCCAGCAGAAATTGTCGAAATAGACGTCTTCCGATGGATTGCTGTTGTAATCTGTTGGCAGGACAATTCCTGTTACATTTTGGATCAGCATATCCCACTCTGAAGCAGCAACAGCGCCAGCCTGGACTACGCCATTTTTAACAACCAGCCATTCTCCAAAACTATTAGAGGGAAGCAGGCCATTTGCACTTAACCTGATTGGCAGGCAATAATGCCCCCAAACATTGTCCTGTAGCAACGGATTATTGATATTTCCCACAAAAACAGCGCGGGTTGATGTATTCTGGTAGTCGTTCAGCGTACCAATAGCGGGGCCGGTGTAAATATTAAATTTTGGAAAAGACCCCGCGTTAGAGCCATCAATTGCGCTCCAATCAACTTTGTAATCAAAACACAAACATCCGTCTTGCGCTAATTGCAGCCAATTGCCACCGAAGTCTGTATTGTTAATTGCAATGGAGCCATTAAAGTCGTCCGTCAAAACGAGCGTGGCGGTTGGGTTAACCAAATCCAGGGGATTGGTGACAATTTGGATGTCGCTTACATTGAAGGAATACCAGTTGTTGAGGTTGGTGCCGGTGAGGTCAAAATCAATGCAATTGCCACCCAAACCAACCCCAGGGTTGGGTGGCCGGTCGGCTTTACCGACAGGAGTCAATGGTTTTAGATTGAAATTTTCAACGGCATACGCTGAAAAAACGCACAGGAATACAAAGGGTAGCAAGTACTTCATGGTCGTTTTGTTTTATGAAATTCCGAAGCAAAAGGCTCAGGGATTTCAGTGGTTTAGTTGTATTTATCTGAAAATTATTACTTTAAACCCGTGTTTCTTGCCGTACTTATCTATTGTATCAATCCAGTAAACTCCTGTAGGCCAATTGTTTACCTCCATTCGAAAAGGTAATTCCGAATCAGTGTTTATCGAAAGTTGCGTAATACGACTCCCGCTGACGGAGTGTACAGAAATCTCGTAAACGCCTTCCGCAGGTGCAGCCAGGAAAAGCACATCCCGGGCAGGATTGGGCCAAACGCGCCAATTGTCTTTAATTGCAGTTTCGTTCGTATCTGTAATCAAAAAATCGTCAAGATTGCTGAAAACAGGTTTACCGGGATAAGTGACGCCGACGATTCGGTATTGATTCAAACCAGGGCCAGTATTGTCATCCAAAAAAGAAAAAGTAAGACCCGTGACGACCGCCAGCGTCATCCACATCCCGCCGGACAACCGCCGTTGGACCATAAAAAAGCGGTAACTGACATTGCCCTGGCCGGTGGTCCAGTCCAGCTGTGCATTTGTGCCTTCCGGGGTAACATTCAGTGAAATGGTACCGGCCGGCGGATCGTGGCATTCCCCGGGTGTCCAGCTTTCCACCCCGCTCCAGTACAACGCTGCGCAGTCGTTCAGGTAGGTCATGCTGTCGCAACCGCAGACCAATTCTATTTCAGCCGGACACTCAAAACCCCAGTTGATATGACTGCTGTCAATGCAGGGGCAATCGAAAAGTAAGGTATCACAATAAGTCAGGGAAGGATCCGGGTAGCAATCCATGCCGTTGCCGTCCTGCCGCGTTACGGTCATGCACAATTCGTAATTGGTTCCGCCCAAAAAGCTGAAAACAATCGGAATATTGCCTTGCGAGACGCCGCCAATACTGGTTCCGGCGCTTAAATTCAATAAGCGCCATTGCACGACGTCGCAATTGCTCAATTTGTCGCCGGAGACGATCAAAGAATCGGCTTCGCAATCCGCAACAACGTTAAATCCCGCTTCGACATCCGCTTCAAATTGACCAAAATCCGTGCAGCAACGGTCGCATTCCGGCCCTTCAAAACAGTGCGTAACGGTGCAGCATTCAACATTCCCAACGCCTTCAAGGTGCCTGCTTGATGTGGCGTCAAAACAGATTGACGCCTGATTCTCTGCTCCGCTGCGCAAGGTTAAACTCAGGGTTTGCGAGCCTCCTGGAGCAATCAACGGCAACAGCGAAAAGGCATTTTCCACAATCAAATCCTGCCCCGGCGGCTCGGTAATGCGCAAGCTGTTGACATTAAATTCAGAATAATTGGTGAATTGAAAAATATACTGGCTGTTGCTGTCCGCCAGACAAGTCAGGCTTTCTGTTTCTATTTCTAAGCAACGACTGCACGGCAGTTCCAGGGTATCGGTGCAAATCCGAATGTTATTGACCATCCAGGATACGACAATTTTAGCCGCTTCGGTGGTCACATCGCCAGAGATGCAAAAATCAAAGAGCGCCGTATTGCCAATGGGCAAGGGGCCACTTGCCCGTTCCCAAATCAGCCGTTGTGGCGTTGCAAAATAGTAGTACCAACCGCCCGAAAGGTCATATTGAATGGCGTTGTACAATATGCCAGGGGTGATTAGCTCGGTTTCAACAGCCGTGTACCCGTTGCCCGGTTCGAGCGACAATTGCAGGTTGTAACAACAATTGGAATTGTTGACTTCCGTTAGCATGGCATCAGCATTGGGACAGGTTGTTAGAAACATGGCAGAAGGGATTTTTTCTTCGGGCATTGAACTTGCGAACGCTGCAAAAACACAGCAAAACGACCAGATCAACTGCATTCGCAAATCTGAAATCCCCATGTTTTTTTTTATCGTGCTGTTCATCTACTGGAGTCCTTTTTATGTGCTCCGGTAAGAGCTTGTTTGGGATTCTCCAACTAGCTCTAATTCCCGGCAACTATCACCAGCAAACGATCGCTGCGCTTATTTGATAAGCCAAAAAAGCGTGCCTTGTGACAAGGCCAGGCATAAAAACTTGTTGAGAAAGTCCAACAAGCACTAAACAAATATACGGAAACCTCAGCGCTGCATTAAACAGACTGATATTCGGTGGGATTTTTCTGAGATTCGGTAAAAAACCGCCCTAAGATTACGGGTAAATATAGTTATGGAACTAAGTGGATCATCCTCCCCGTCCAAACCGCCCCGTCTCCCTGCACCTGCACCTGGTAAATTCCGGAAGGCAGGCCACTCAGGTCTAATTCAAAACGCGCACTCCGCAAGCGATCCTGCAGGACGACTTGCCCCTGGGCATTCAACAAAGCAACGACCACATCCGGTTGCGTCAATTCGCTGCTGGATTCAAGCACACAATATCCCTGTGAGGGATTGGGAAACAAGCGCCAGCCTGCCTGGTCGTCAGCCGGTAAAGTCAGGCTCCGGATCACAGAATAATCCTCCTTCCCATCGTAATCCAATTGCCTTAGGCGGTAATAGACCGGCAATCCTTTGGGCGTTTCCGGGTCGGTGAAACGATAATCAGTTCGGCTATGCCCATCGCCTTCGGCGGGTATCCACGCAATGGGCAGAAAAGTTTCTGTTGTTGCGGTTTGGCGTTGCACTTCAAAACCTGCGTTGTTCGATTCCGACGCGGTCGCCCAACTCAACCGGGCTTGTTGTTCCACGCCTTCAACCTCGAATTCCAGCCATTCTACCGGCAAAATGCCGGAGTATTCCGTGGGGCAGACCCGGATACCCCAGGTATTGAGCTGGCCCCCGTCCTGATCCTGCATATCTTCTATGCGCAGCGACCAGACGCCGTTGATTCCCTGCCCATTCAGGTTGTTCAGGTTGCCGACAGGCCGATAAGTACCTCCTCCAACAGGAGGACAGGGTAGGGTAGATGATGCCGCCTGCGCGTCGTAGTTAAGGTTGAAGTTGTCCTGATCCATACAGGGCTGGTCAAACAAAAGAATTTCGGTGTTATTCGGACTGATTAAGGTGATGCGCAGGTCGCTTATCCAGGAATGCGTCCCGCTCAAACCCACCACATTTACATCCGTTAATGTGCCGTTTTCTGTGATGGCGAGCGTGGAGTTAACAACAGGCATGTTCACTTCAGAAATGAAAACCGGGACATTTGCGCTGTTAAAAACAACACATGGAACGGTTGTGAAGCTGCGGGTGGCAGACCAGGCGCCCGCACCGCCGCAGATCCCCAAACCCCTAACCCGCCAATAATGCTGTGTTCCTCCAGCCAGTTCAACGCTGACCGGCGCAGTTGAGCCAAAACTTGTTCCTGAAGCCACCGTTCCCGAAAAAACAGGACTCGTTGAAACTTGCCATTCATACGCATTTGCATTGATATCGCCGATCCAGCTCAGGGTGGGAAACAAGGACACATCCGTAGCATCCACAGTCGGAGCAGTCAGGGCAATCGCAGCCGGGGTTTCCAGAATTGTGAGCAGGATGGGGATATCTTTGGTGGTTCCCATACTGGCGCCCGTTACCGTAAGGAGATACACTCCGGGCGCCGCCATGGCCAGGTTGCCGATTGTGAGGATCGAACTCCCCGTTGGCGCCACCGGGTTGGCGGTGAAAGCAACGCTCGTATTGGCCGGTGCGCCACTCACCGACAGGGTAACCGGATTGGAAAAACCACCAAACCCGACCAAATTCAATGTAAAATCGGCGCTTCCAACAGGGCAAAGCAAGGCGCTGGAAGGGATTGCGGCGATCGCAAAATCCGGCGCGCTCAACTGGATCGTAAAATTGGTATTGGAAATGTCAAAAAAGATATTGCCATTGCCTTTTACCATAATGCGGGCTGTATTGGTGGCGCCGGCAGGCAGGATGACCTGTGCGGATCCATTGTTGGGCGCCCCCGTGGCCAAAGTAACCGGATAGGTGTAGCCCCCGTCGTACGACAAAAAGATGTCCACATTCGCACAACTCACCGGCGCCTGATCGGTTTGCGCAACGGCCCAGGTCACGGTGTGCATTTGCCCTTCCGTCCAGGTAACTGCCGTGTTGGGCGTGGTGACCAAAAATGGGCCAGCCATATCGCTTACATTTACAAACATATTGTCTTCTTCCGTACAGCCCGCCGTCATATCCGCAAAATCCCGGACGGTAACCCGAAACTCCATTGGGCGGGTAACGGAGGGCAGGACTTCCCAGGTTGGCGAAATGTTGTTGACCAAATGCTGAAGGCGCGGAAAATATCGGTGCGGTGAGGTAGAAGGATCGAAAGAACGGAACATCGGCCCTTCCGTATTGGTAAAAGCCGGCGGCATAACCGCCCCGATTTCATTGTCCCATTGTTCCCAGCAATAGGTCAGCGGATCGCCGTCGGGATCGGTAGCCACGGCAGACAGGACAAAAGGCGTTGAGATGGGGATGGTATAGTTGGGCAGGTCATTTACTACCGGAGGATCGTTGTCAAAAGGAATTGGCGTGTCGCAGGTACTTCCGCCGCCGAAACTTACAAAATTTCCAATTTCCTGAAGGTTGATTGCGTGAAAATAATCGTCGCTGTTGTTTTGAACGTTTGGGGTACAAATCCCTGCGTATGCCATGATGGTGGAGCCGCTGCCGGGTTCCATCGCGGTGTTGTTGCTGCGGTTTCCTCCGCATGAATTGTTGAACGTATGGCGCGCACCAAACTGGTGTCCCATTTCGTGCGCCACATAATCAATGTAAAAAGGATCGCCAACTGGGGCTGACAAGCCGGTTACTCCCCGTGCTTTGCTGGAACCGCAAGGGCCATTTAGCGTCGCAACGCCGCCACCACCGGTGCTGAATACATGCCCGATATCGAAATTGGCCGATCCGATGACCGTATTCAGGGTATTTTGATTTTGCGTAAGCATTTCGACCCCGTCATTATTGGTATAAGGATCGGTTTCCGGGTTATAATAGAAAACGGAAGTTGTGGCAGCAATCAGAATCATCCGAATGGCAAGTTCCCGTTCGTACACCTGGTTTACCCGATTGACGGCGATGACCACCGCTGCAAGGACGGTATCTACACCGGTAGGATCATCCGCGTCGTGGAAATTGGAATACTCTCCGGTGGTTGCAACCGCTAAGCGGTAGGATCGGAACACGCAGTCGCCCACTTTGGACTCGTCCACAATTTCCGGCAACAGGTTTTCTTTTTCCCGTTTTTCTGTATGGCAAACAAAAGCCTCTGTGGGTTGCGGATAGTCTTTTTTGTAGTAAGATAGGTAGTCGGTCGTATTCCCTTTGCGGTACGGATCCACAAAATAGCTGCCACTGCGACTGTATACCGTGGCATGAAATCCGCGTACCGTCCAGCCCAGGCGAATGGTAGACAAGGTTTTGTCGTCGCTGACGCCGTGCCAGGTTCCAATTTCAGGAAATTGCGCGGCTAATTCGGGTTCCATCATCTGGTAGCGCACGATTCGAAACTGCTGAAACCTGCCATCCGGAACCGGTACATTGAGAATCACTTCTCTTTGCGCCACCGGGCGCGCACCTTCATTCGGCGCTGAAAAAAGCAGGGTTTTTAAAGCGTCGGCATCTGCCCGAACGGTTCGGTAGAGGTTTGGCTTGATCTGACGTTCGCCACTAAGCGGAATGGCCGTTTCCGGAATATCCGACCAGATGGAAATGGAGGTACCGGTTTGTGAATGGACAACAATCAGGTTTGCAAAAAAAAGCAGAAGAAGCGTTATTGCGTGTTTCATAGAGCGTTCAGTATGACAAAAAAGAATTCGCACCCGGCTTTGATCAGGACGCGTAAGTATACATACGAAATTGAAAAAAATCGCGATTGCAAAAAAGTCGTTTTTTTAAGTCGGATGTCCTGCAAGGCAATCCGATAGACAAAACTGGTTCGCGATGTCAATTATGTTTCAAAGGCGGCGTACCTTGCAATTTTTTCAAAGGTTTATTGCAACGCCATCGCCATGAACATTTTAGACACCATCATTGCAGAAAAACACGGCGAAGTAGCTGCCCGTAAAGCCGCTTATCCCCTGCACGAACTGGAAGCCCGCCCGCTGTTTAGCGCCGAACGCCGCTCCTTGCGCGCTGCTTTGTTACAGGAAAATACTTCCGGGGTTATTGCCGAGTTCAAGCGCCGTTCACCCTCCAAAGGGGATATTTTTGCAGGCGCTAATGCCGTTGAAATTACCGGCGGATATGAAACAGCAGGCGCAGCAGCGCTGTCTATCCTCACCGATGCGCAATTTTTCGGCGGCAGCAGCGAAGACCTTACCGCCGCGAGAGCTGCCGTGAACATCCCAATTCTGCGCAAAGACTTCATCATTGACGAATACCAATTGGTAGAAGCCCGGGCAATTGGGGCTGACGCAGTACTGCTCATTGCGGCTAACCTGGAAAAAACGCATTTGCGGTCGCTGGCCGAACAAGCCAAACAACTGGGGTTGGATGTCCTCATGGAAGTCCACAGCGAAGAAGAATTAGACTGGTGGAATCCGTGGGTAGATGCGGTTGGGGTCAACAACCGGAATTTAAAGAATTTTGAGGTGTCGGTTCAAACCTCTTTTCAGTTGTTTGAAAAGATGCCGAAAGCAAGTGTTTGTGTTTCAGAAAGCGGCATAGACGACCCTGAATTGGTTTTTGCTTTGAAAAATATAGGCTTTCAGGGCTTTTTGATTGGAGAGTTTTTTATGAAAACCAACGACCCCGCCGGCAAATGCCGCGCGTTCATCCAGCAGGTTCGTCAACTGGAAGCCCTTCGAAATGGGACT
>JALHRK010000153.1 GCA_022841505.1 Saprospiraceae bacterium
GCAAAATTTTAAATTTAAGAATAATAAAATATATAACCTTAAAATCAACCGCCCGCAACCTCAGTAAATACAAGGGGTTCCAGCGTTATGGGACAGGATAAGTGGCTCCGCCTCGCGTGTCCTATTCGTCGGGCTCCGCCCGATATTCCAAACTAAACTAATCCTACCCCAAAATCCCCTCAATCTCCGCCAACTCCTCCCCGCTGAAATCCAAGTTTTTCAAGCAATCCAAAGAATCCAGCAACTGGGCGGTGCGGCTTGCGCCAATTAGCACCGACGTCACGCGCGGATCCTTGAGCAGCCAGGCTAAGGCCATTTGGGCTAAAGATTGATTGCGCTTTTCTGCAAGGGCGTTCAGTTGTTTAAGTTTTGCCAGCATGCTTTCTGTGATGGCCGATTCCTGCAGGAATCCATGTGGTTTGGCGGCACGCGAATCAGCGGGAATGCCTTTCAGGTATTTATTGGTCAGCAGCCCCTGCGCCAATGGTGAAAACGGAATACATCCAATGCCTTCCTGACCCAGCACGTCCATCAATCCGCCTTCTACCCAGCGGTCCAGCATCGAATATTTGGGTTGATGAATCAGGCAGGGCGTGCCCAATTGCTTCAAAATGGCGACTGCCCGCGTGGTTTGTTCGGCGGTGTAGTTGGAAATGCCGGCGTACAGGGCCTTGCCTTGCCGGACGATCAAATCTAATGCGCCCATCGTTTCTTCCAGCGGCGTGTCGGGGTCGGGTCGGTGGCTGTAGAAAATATCCACGTAGTCCAGGCCCATGCGCCGGAGGCTTTGGTCGAGGCTCGAAACGAGGTATTTTTTGGAGCCCCATTCGCCGTAAGGCCCATCCCACATGCGGTAGCCTGCTTTGGTTGAGATGATGAGTTCATCGCGGTAAGGCAAAAAATCCTGTTTCAGAATGCGCCCGAAATTCTCCTCGGCAGAACCCGGCGGCGGCCCGTAATTATTGGCCAGATCGAAGTGCGTAATACCCCGATCAAATGCTACCCGCAGGATATCCCTGTAAGTTTCATAGACATCCACCCCGCCGAAATTGTGCCACAAGCCCAGCGAAATCGCGGGCAATTGCAGGCCGCTTTTGCCGCAGCGCCGGTAAGGAAGTTGTTGGTAACGATCGGATTTTGCCTTGTAGATCATGGACGAGCAGTGATTTTGGATAATTTTATTTGGCTAAGGTCATCATTTCAGGTAAAAGCGCCCAACAAACAGGATATTTTTCTGTGATGGTCGTCATCATTTTTTCAACATCGTCTTGGCTTTCTGAGGCAAACGCCTTGCTGTATTTAAATTTTCCTGACAATGCCATTAAATTAGCGATTTTTTTTTTGCCGCAACGGCTTGTTCTTTATTTGATGTAATAAGGTTAATGCACTCCACCCCTTTTTCGAATCGCTGTTCCCAATTTCCCGTGATCTCGACAAAATCTATGCCATGGGTAATCAATACCTGCCGGTGAGAACGGTCTAATAAATTGCGGTCCGTTTCACTTAATCGGGTTCCATCCTGAAAAAATTCAACATCGTTATTCAGGTAAAGATAAAGATTGGCCTGGTTTGATTGATAAACATCGGGACTAACCTCCAATTTTTTGCCAAAGATAAATTGTGCATACGATTTTGTTGTATGAATGTCCGTATCAATAATTACAAGCGGACTGTCGCTTAAGACGGCTTCGTTAATTCGTTTTGCATGCTCGGCGGCGACAAGGTACAAATCGTCGAATTGGAACGTATTGGAATTGGGAATAATTTCCCTTCCGGCTTCCATGACAAAGCTGCATTGGAAATGGGATGCAAGCGCTTTTGTTAAAGTTGTTTTGCCTGTGGATTCGGTTCCAAGTACAACAACTTTAACTGCGAAATAAGGCTTCACCGCATCGGGTAAATAATTCCAGTTAGCCTGTATGTTATTGCGAATGGAGGTAGCTGAAACAGGAAAAATATTCCTCGGAATATCATACGCGATGTGCTGAATATTCATAAATCCGGCAACGAATTCGCCGTAAGGCTCTGATGTAATCACAAGCGAGTAATCAGGGAACTGCTTTTTGAAAATATTCGCCCATATTTCAGAAATTGCTTTGGAAGATTCCGAAGTGTTCGGCAATTCGCTTTCCAAATAATTCAAAACTTTTACTTCAATATTAGCCTGGTAATCAAACGTTTTTTCAATCCATGCTTTTCTAACGACGTCAGGAATAGGCTCTTTGTCGCTGCAGCAAACCAAAACAGTGAGGTAATCGCACTTCGACAATGCAAAATTTATCAACGCTTCGTGGCCTTTGTGAAATGGCAAAAATTTTCCAAATACAAATGCTTTAATCATGGTGTAATTTTTTCCGCCAGTGGTAAAGTCCATAAAACACCAATCCAAGGAAAATGAAATATTCCAACGATAAAAAATAAATTCCTTTTTTAGAATATAGAAACACACAAACTACATCCACAGCAATCCATAAATACCAGGTTTCAATTTTCTTTTTTGCAAGTAGAACAGTAGCAACGATGCTGGAAACCATGACAAAAGAATCCATAAAAGGATAAGCTGCGGGTAATTTGAAATAGGCAGGCAAATACAAATGAATGCTTTTAAATAAAAAACCTGAAATCAAAGTCCCGGTTAGGACGATGCCCCCAAGTGCTGTTTTCACCTTGAAATTTGTTTCAGAAATCTTTATTTTGGCTGATTTTACATCCCAGTTGTACCAGCCGTAAAGCGTTACAACAAAAAAATAAACCTGCAAAAACATGTCTGCATACAACTGCACCTGGAAGAAAAGGAAGAAGAGAAAAACGACATTCACAATGCCTGTTGGCCAGGTCAGGATGTTTGCCCTTGCTGCAAAGTAAACAGAAATATAACCAAACAAGGTCCCAATGAACTCTACATAGCTGATTGGGTAGCCCCAAATTTCAACCGCAATGTTTTCTATTTCAAAAAAATGCATGGGATAGAATGCTTTTTCAAAGGTTTTTATTCAACGCCAACCACTTCCCATTCCGGGCTGTCCGATTGTTTAATTAAGTAAATGGTTACGTCTTTAAATTTTTTGTCCCCTTTGACGATAAGATTGATTTCTGCGTAACCTTCCACTCCGCCTGATGCATCCTCCGAGTTTTCAGTGCTGCCAATTGGAATCAGCCCAAACCCTTGAATATTTCCAACTTCTGCTTTGAGATTTTTATCATAGGTCAGATGGGTAATTGCAGCGGAATAAGCATCTGTAATTGGAATTACAACAATAAATATTGCCTGAATCAACAATCCAAAAGCAATCAGGCCAAGTGCGATTTTTTCACCGATTGCTTTTTCATTTTCCGCTTTTTTGATTTTTATCCGGTTAAAAAGAAATCCGCCGATTCCAATAAATAAAAGCGTCCAACCAACTGTTTTGCTTTCCCAAAAAAAATAAATACCAGTGATTCGGCACAGGTAACCATAAAGCAGGATGGACAGCGCCGCTATCAGGAGCGTTTTTGTGAACAGGTTGAGTTGCTTCAATATTTCCATAAGGCGTTTGTTGATTTATATGGCGCTTGTTGGGGAATGCTCCCAAATGCTATACAAATATATGATTTTTTTTGCCTGCAAACCTCCCGAGCGAGATAAATAAATTGATCCGATAGATAGCGCCAGAACAAACTCCTGTAGTCAAGTAAAAAAGACTACAGGATTGTACATTTACAATGTTAGAACGCCATTGCGGGGACTGTTTCTTAAAAAAAACGTCGCCTTTTAATCCCTTGAAATTTAGTGCCTTGCCCAGGATTTCCTAAATGAATTTGCTGACTAAATTTGGTTTTCCCGACCAGATTGAGTATTTTACAAAACTTATTGCAATTCCCGGGTTAAAAACCTGCAATATTTTCGGCCAGGAGCTAGCTGAAATTTTGCTTTCCGCTTTTGGAAGGCTGGCCACTTTATGTTGTTTAGCGCTAAGCTATTCAACCCCGTCATCCCACAAACACACACCCTCATCAAAGGTAGAAATGTACTGCTTTCGCAAGTGCAAGGCTACTGCTTTTTTCACAATTAAAAAGAGAACAATGACTGCAATTAAGTACAAAGCATACTCGCTGAATAATTATTTATCTATTCCGCAGGTTGAAAAATTATCAGCCAGGGCAAAGCGAAATATTGAGGTAGTTAGTCATGTTTTTCCTTTTAAAGTCAACAATTATGTCATTGACGAATTGATAGACTGGGATAATTATGAAAACGACCCTATTTTTCACCTCACTTTTCCGCAGGAAGGCATGTTATTACCCCATCATTATAACAAGATGGCCGGTGCATTGGAGCAGTCGCCGGATAAAATTTTTCACAAAGAAACCAGTAATAAAATCCGGGTTCAACTGAACCCACATCCGGCCGGTCAGCAGGAGCACAACATCCCGGAAATTGACGGGCAAAAGCTAATGGGGCTGCAACACAAATACAGAGAAACGGTCTTGTTTTTTCCGAGTTCGGGCCAAACCTGCCATAGTTACTGCACTTTTTGCTTCCGCTGGCCACAATTTGTAGGCATGGAAGAATTGAAGTTTGCCATGAAAGAAACAGAGTTGCTGATTAAATACCTGGAAAAGCACCAGGAAGTAACCGATATCTTATTCACTGGCGGCGACCCCATGATTATGAACTTCAAGGTTTTTCAAAAATACATTGAACCTTTTCTTGAAGACGATAACAAAACCAATATCCAAACCATCCGGATCGGAACCAAATCGTTGAGTTTTTGGCCCTATAAATTCCTTACAGATGATGGCGCAGATGATTTTTTAAGATTATTTGAAAGGATTACTTCAAAAGGCATTAATTTAGCACTCATGGCGCATTTCAGCCACCCAAGGGAATTGGATACCCAAGCGGTGCAAGAGGCAATTAAAAGAATTAAAAGGACAGGTGCGCAAATCAGAACCCAATCGCCTTTGTTAAAACACATCAATGATAAGCCGGAGATTTGGGCGGAAATGTGGCGGAAGCAGGTAAATTTAAATTGTATTCCTTATTACATGTTTGTCGTGCGGGACACCGGAGCACAACACCATTTTGCAGTGACATTGGCCGATTCCTGGGAAATCTGGAGAAAGGCGTATCAAAATGTAAGCGGAATTTGCCGAACGGTTCGCGGGCCCAGCATGTCCTGCACCCCGGGGAAAGTTCAGGTTCTGGGCGTGAGTGAAATTAACGGTGAAAAGGTTTTTGTATTGCGGTTTTTGCAGGGCAGAAACCCGGACTGGGTGGCCCGGCCTTTTTTTGCAAAATACGATGAAGATGCGATCTGGATGGATACCTTAGAACCGGCGTTTGGCGATAGTTTTTTCTTTGAAGAAGAAGCTGAAATGGTCTACGGGGAAAACTATTATGATCCACAGGTTTCAAGCTTTGAATAATACCCTCAGATGAAACGCCCACGCAGCCTTTTCCCACCTCACATAGTATTACTGTAGAAAATTACAACGCCGTTACATGCATCGAGACACTGGTATGGAATTTCTGCAAATCATTGAAGGCTGTTGCAAAGGAGACCGCAGCAGCCAGAATGCTTTGTACCGGATGTTCTATCCCTATGGTATGAGTGTGTGTTTTCGGTATACGAGTAGCGAACAGGAAGCGATTTCCCTGTTGAATGAAGGGTTTTTGAAGGTATTTCGCCACGTCAAAAGCTACGACGTGGCTCAACCTTTCAAGCCCTGGTTCCGGAAAGTAGTGGTCAATACGGCGATTGATTATGTCAAAAAACAAAAAACGTTTAGGATGGAAGTCAGTATGGACGAAGCAAGAAACATTCCTGCCAGTGAAGATATTCTAAGCCGGATCAGCTATCAGGAGTTGATGGCAATGTTGCAGTCGCTTTCGACCGCCTACCGCACGGTTTTTAACATGCACGTGATTGACGGATATAAGCACGAAGAAATTGCGGAAAAACTCGGGATCAGCGTAAGTACGTCAAAATCGAACCTGACGCGGGCAAGGGCAAATTTGCGGGAAATGGTTATCAAAAAACTGAACAATCCGTATGTCTGAGTTGTCGCCAAAAGAATTGGACAAGCTGCTCCAGGATGGTTCGGAACAATACGATTTCGAATACAACCCGGAAGCCTGGGCGCAGATGGAAACGCTCCTCGATAAGGATCGTCGCCGTCGTCTGTTCTGGTGGTGGTTCCTGGGCGCGGGTATTTTACTTTTGGCCGTGGCAATTGGCTTTTGGTGGAAAATGGATCCTGAAAATATAATTTCGCAGTCACCTGCGCCAACCCATGAACAACCGGCTGTTCAAAATCAGAAAATGGAGCCGTCAACCCCATATAAGAACTTATCGGAGCAAGAAGCCATAGAAAACCAACCCTTAAAAACCGCCGGGACTTTGGAAAAGCCCGGGTTATTGCCGGCTACCCCGGAAACGCCGGTTTTAAAAAAAGAAAAAGCCGCTGAAATAATGCGGTTCGACTCCGCTCAGCGCCCGGACACTCGGCGGTTCAACTCCGCTCAGCGTCCGGACGCTCGGCGCTTCGACTCCGCTCAGCGTCCGACCGTACAAAACAATGCACCTGAAAATGGCCGGCCCGACACCAGCCTTGCCCTGGCCCGACTTCCGGCCTTGCCGTTCGCCGTTTTGGAAATGGATTCAAAAAAACTTCCGGCGCTTCGTTTGCCGGATTTTGTCCCCGAAACCGGCAGCCTTCGGGAGACAAAACCGCCTAAAGACGTTGCGTTCCTGCTGGGCTTGTCCGTAAAGGCAGAAACAGCTTCCGCCGGGTTGGATCGTTTCTCAAAACCCAACAACATCGGCGTTGGGGGACATCTGGAGGTTCGCTATGGCGGAAAATTCAGTACGGGCATTGGGGCTCAGTACATTCGCATTAAGTACGAAGCCGGCGCCGGGAAGTACCTCCCCGCATCAAATTTTTGGATCAACGGCATCGAGCCTGAATCAACCGAAGCTACCTGCAAAATTCTGGAGGTTCCGGTGTGGCTGGGGTATTATCCTAAAGGCCATTCCCAAACCGGATTTTATGGAAAAATAGGCTTGTCTTCCTACTTCATGCTCAAAGAATATTACCACTACAATTATGCGGTTTACGACCCAAATCTGCTTTCCGGGTGGGGCGAAAAAAACAATTACCGCCATTGGTTTGGCATTGGGTTGGTTTCCGTGGGGTATCATAAAATGCTGAACCGAAAAACTTCGCTGCAAATAGCGCCTTACCTTCAAATTCCACTCACCGGCGTGGGGCACGGGGAAATTAAGTTGTGGAGTGCGGGCTTGAGCTTAGCTTGTAATTTTCAGGTGAATTAGAATATATGGCGGTAGAGTCTCGCGGAGTGAGAGGAGTTTCACGGAGTTAGGTCTCCGTGAGACTCCTTTTACTCCGTGGAACTCCGTGTTACCGGATATGCGGCGGCTTTTGAAGAGGAATTCTAATGCAGCTTGCATGTATCTTTTGGAGCTTACAAACATTAAGATAAAAGAAGAAGCCAAATATTAACTCCACAAGCTCCTAAAAAAAACTAACATGCTGCTAACTGCAAGTCTGCTATTTGCTTTAAACCTTGCTCTTGCTTCAATAGATTTTGAAGAAGTGGAAAGTAGAATCAAAGATTTAAAGAGCTACACAGCGCTCGTAGATTTGATTGAAAAAGAGATTGGATACACAGATTTTTATGGCAATAAAATTTCATATACCGTAAAAAGAGAAATTGGTGACGAATTCCAGCATGAACGATTTGGTTTTATTACGGAAGAATATGGCGAATATTTTCATGTAAGCCTAGTGAAGCACAATGACAAACTAGTTTATTGCAAGTTGAGTCAGGGCAGGAAAGACCGTGACATTATTTTTGATGAAGTTGAAATTGAAAAATATACTAATTATTTTAATAAAAAATTCAATACAGTAAAAACAGCAAAAGACTTCAAAAAAGAAGTTGACAGTATTTGGATGTTCAGCAAAGGATGTGGATTTTCGGGTGAGCCAACCAAAGAATGGAAAAAAATCGAAAGTTATATTGATGATCAGAAGGTAGACAAAGTCAGGGATTTTTTGCACTCAATGAATATAGAATCACAAGCCTATGGATTGATAGGAATGCTGGAACTGAAGAAACAAGGGGTTCCGCTATCAGAGAAAGACATGGAGATAATTAAATATTTAAGAGAAATCAATAGTGGTGTTTATACATGTATGGGATGCATATTAGGAGAGGTTATTGGATTAAACCAGTTAGCTGAATATTGGGGAAATTAAGCAGCATAGAACGCCAGTTACCACGGTAGCTAAACGTTCAACCCCCTCAATACGGATCCACATCCACATTCACCCGAACCCCGGAAAGTCCCGTTTCCGACTGAATATGGTGGGTGGCGTCGGCGATCAGGTGTTTGGCGCGTTGAATCAGGGTGCTGTCCCGTTCCAATTTGAGCAGCACATCGAGGAGGTAATAACTGCGCACCCGCGCTACCCCGGGAACGGCGGGCCCCAGCACCCGCGCACCCAATTCCGCTTTCAGGAAATTGGCGAACTGTTTGCCGCCTTCATTCACCACTTCCGGTTTTTTGTGCTTGAGGGTGATGCGGATGAGCCGGCTGAACGGTGGGTATTTAAACTCGTGGCGTTCCCGGATTTCCCGCGCAAAAAAAGTGGTAAAATCATTGTCCAAAACCTCGCGCAGCACCGGGTGACCGGTATTAAAGGTTTGAATGAGCACTTTGCCGCGTTTGTGTTTGCGTCCGGCGCGACCGCTCACCTGCACCATCAGTTGAAAAGCGCGTTCGCTCGCCCGGAAATCGGGGAACTGCAACAGTTGGTCGGCGCTGAGTACGCCCACCACGCCCACATTTTCAAAATCGAGGCCTTTGGTCACCATTTGCGTGCCCACGAGGATTTCGGTACGTTTTTCTTCAAAATCGTTGATGATGCGGGAATGCGCATTTTTGCTGCGCACGGTGTCCAAATCCATGCGTCCGATTTTGGCGTGCGGCAGGTAAATGCTCAGTTCGTCTTCAATTTTTTCGGTGCCAAAACCGATCAAAATCAGCTTCCGGTTGCCGCAGTCGGGGCAGGAATTGGGCATGGGCGACTGGTAGCCGCAGTAGTGGCATTTGAGGTTGCGCGTCGCTTTGTGGTACGTGAGGCTGACGTCGCAGTTGGTGCATTGGGCGCTCCAGCCACACGAGGCGCAGCGGTAGGTGGGGGCATAGCCGCGCCGGTTTTGAAACAAAATGGCCTGTTCGCCGCGTTCCAGCGCGGCCTTGAGTTCATCAATTAAAGCCGTTGTAAAATGCGACTGCAATTTGCGCTCTTTCAGTTCTTTTTTGGCGTCAGCCACCAGCATTTCCGGCATTTCCAACCCGCCAAAACGCTCCTTCATCTCCACCAAACCATATTTTCCGGATTGCGCATTGTAATACGATTCAATGGACGGCGTGGCGGTGCCCAACAGGGTTTTGGCGCCATGCAACCCAGCTAAGAAGATGGCAGTATCGCGGCCATTGTAGCGCGGATTGGGGTCGTTCTGCTTGTAGGAAGGGTCGTGTTCTTCGTCCACCACAATGAGTCCCAATTGCTTAAACGGCAAAAAAAGTGCCGAGCGCGCGCCGAGGATGACCGGTTTGCCTTCCAGCACGCTGTTCCACATTTCCACGCGCTCGTTGTTGTTGAGCCGCGAGTGATAAACCGAAATCTTATCTCCGAAAATCTTCTGAAGGCGGTCAATGATCTGCGTTGTCAGCGCGATTTCGGGCAACAAATAGAGCACTTGTTCCCCCCGTTCGATGGCTTCCCGGATGAGTTCGACGTAAATCCGCGTTTTCCCGCTGCCGGTGACGCCGTGCAAGAGGGTCACCTGTTTTTGGGCAAACCCATCGCGAATGCCCTGCAGGGCATCTACTTGCTGGGCAGACAACTCATCGGCTTCCAGCAACTGGTCTTCGTAACCGCTCAGCCGACTGACTTCGCGTTCATAAACCTCAAAAATTCCTTTTTGAACCAGCGCATTGATGACCGTACCATCCACTTTAGCTAAGGTGTAAAGCTCCTGCTTGCGCACAAACTCCTGTTTCTTAGAAAGCTGGATATAGCCCATCAGGGCTTCGGCCTGCCGCAGGGCGCGGTTGAGCTGGTCGAAAGCTTCGCCTATGCGTTCCGGATGCGAAGCGTAGGGCTCCTGCAGGCGCACACAGGCAATGGTTTTGGGGGCGTAGCGTTCTTTCAGGTCTTCTTTGAGGTAGACCACTTTTTTATCGAGCAACTTGCGGATGACTGGATAAACCGTTTTTTGGTTCAGGATTTTCCGCACGTCTTCGATGCTGATTTCCTGCTGGATGCTGAGCGCTTCCGCAATCAGGTATTCTTTATCGCTCAGGCCGCTGATGTCGTGTTCGTAGAGCGGGCTCAGGGTCAGCCGCGTTTCGCCCGACAGTTTCAGGTGGGCCGGCAGCGCCGCGTGCATCACTTCGCCCGGCGTGCAGCAATAATATTCTGCCAGCCATTGCCACAACCGGATCTGAACCGGATGGACGATAGGCTGCTCGTCAATGACAGAAAGAATAGGTTTGGGCAACCGCTCGCCAGGGTGCTCGTCCAGCACTTCGATCACCAGCGCGGTATGCAGTTTGCCCTGACCGCCAACGCCGCCTTTGCCGAAAGGCACTTCTACGCGAATCCCGACCTGTATCTGAGCCACCAATTCCTCCGGCACACTATACGTGTAAGGCTTGGGCAAAGCCAACGGCAGGATGACCGAAACGTAAGCGCCGGCAGATGTTGTGGGATGAAAAAATTCGGTTTGCAAGGTTTGCGCTGATTTGAATTAGAATAAAGGTAAGCGTTAGAACATCAAAAGCTACATTCCCGCCGAAAGTTAGCCAATTTGCTGCGTACTTCAAGGATTGTGGCTTGAGTTTTAAAAACAAATTTAATGATTTTTGTATAAAAAACATATTTTGTGTCAAAAATTGCGTCCTTTGATTTTTCATGAAAAATCCTGTCGAATTGTCTTGCCGGGCTGCGCACAAAGTGCCAAAATGCAAAAAGTTAGTCATAAATAAGCGCATGGCACGAAAGTTGACTCATAAGGAATCTGGTTGTGGAAAAAATAGACTTGACATTTTGTCAGAATGGCGCTAATTTTCACGGAATTCCCCGGATAGTCGCCAAAGGATGGGGAATAAGCCTTACTTTTACAAAAGCAGGACAAGGTCTTGAATCTTATAAAACTCTGGAATGAAAAAATATATGTTTGAAGAGATGGTAGCCCCGCAGGGCTTCGACGAAGACGGCGACTTTCTGCCCCTGATCTCTATGGAGGAAGAAGACGAAAGCCAGTTGAACGACACCTTTCCGGAGGTATTGCCCATTTTGCCGCTTAAAAACACCGTTTTGTTCCCCGGCATTGTGATTCCCATCACGGTAGGCCGCGACAAATCCATCAAAGCAGTCAACAAAGCTTACGACGAAGGCAGGCTGGTGGCGGTGTTGTCGCAACGGGACGGCAATGTGGAAGACCCCGGCGTAGAAGACCTCTACACGGTGGGCACCATTGCGCGCATCCTGAAAATTCTGCGCATGCCCGATGGCACCACCACCGCCATTCTGCAGGGCCGCAAACGTTTTATCCTGACCGAAGTGACCCGCAAATCGCCTTATATGGAGGGGCGGGTGCGGCTGCTGGAGTACAAAAGACCCGACAATAAGTTAGAGTTTGAGGCACTGACCTCTTCCATCCTGGACTTGGCCAAACAGATCATTGAGCTGTCTCCAAATATTCCTTCGGAGGCGATGGTGATGCTGCGCAACATCAACAACAGCAGCTTCCTGCTCAATTTTATCGCTTCCAATCTTGGGGCAAAACTGCACATCAAGCAGCAGATTCTCGAAATTGACGACCTCGGTGAAAAAGCGGACATCATCCTCCGCCAGATGAACGGCGAGTTGCAGTTGCTGGAATTGAAAGACCAGATCGAAAATAAAGTACGCGGCGACATCGAAAAACAACAACGCGACTACTTCCTGAACCAGCAACTGAAAACCATCCAGGAAGAGCTGGGCCAGACGCCGCAGGAAGAAGAAGTGGATGAAATGAGCATCAAGGCCAAAAAGAAAAAGTGGTCGAAAGAAGCGGAGGAGACGTTTCATAAAGAAATGGCCCGCCTGCGCCGCATGAACCCACAGGCCGCAGAGTATTCGGTGCAAATGAACTACTTAGAATTGCTGCTCGATTTGCCCTGGAATGAGTATACCAAAGATAATTTTAACCTGAAAAAGGTAAAAGCGGTCCTCGACAAAGACCATTTTGGGTTGGAAAAAGTAAAAGAGCGCATCCTGGAACACCTCGCCGTGCTGAAGCTCAAAGGGGATATGAAAGCGCCCATCCTTTGCCTCGTCGGCCCTCCGGGCGTTGGTAAAACGTCTTTGGGCAAATCGGTTTCCCGCGCGCTGAAGCGCCAGTTTGTGCGCATGTCGCTGGGCGGCCTGCACGATGAATCGGAAATTCGGGGACACCGGAAAACGTATATCGGCGCCATGCCGGGCCGCATCATCCAGTCGCTGAAAAAAGCAAAAGCAGGCAACCCGGTTTTTATCCTGGACGAAATTGACAAAGTAGGTAAAGATTTCCGCGGCGACCCGTCTTCGGCCCTGCTGGAAGTGCTGGATCCCGAGCAAAACTCGACTTTCCACGACAACTACCTCGAAGTTGAATACGACCTGTCAAAAGTGCTGTTCATTGCGACGGCCAATTCACTGAGCACGATTCAGCCGGCTTTGCTAGACCGGATGGAAATCATCGAAATCAGCGGCTATTCCCTCGAAGAGAAAATAGAAATCGCAAAACGCCACCTCATTCCGGAACAACTGCTGGAACACGGCCTGAAACCAACCGACATCAAGTTCAAAAGTGAAGTGATTGGGCACATGATCAAGCACTACACCCGCGAGTCGGGCGTTCGCTCGCTGAGCCGGGTGATTGCAGGCGTGATGCGCCACATCGCCAAAAAAGTGGCGATGGAAGAAGCCTACAACATCACCCTGAAAGTAGAAGAGCTGAACGAAATTCTGGGGCCGACCCATTTTTCGCAGGACTTGTATCAGGAGGTGCATTCGCCCGGGGTAGCTGTTGGATTGGCCTGGACTTCCGTAGGCGGCGAAATCCTCTTCATCGAATCGAGCCTGAGCAAAGGCAAAGGCAAGCTCACCCTGACGGGCAATCTGGGCGATGTGATGAAAGAGTCGGCTTCCACCGCACTCAGCTTCATCAAAGCCCACAGCGAAGCCATCGGCATTGTGCCGGAAGCGTTTGAAGAATTCGACGTACACGTTCACGTACCGGAGGGCGCCATCCCCAAAGACGGCCCTTCTGCGGGCATTACCATGCTTTCGGCGCTCAGTTCGCTTTTCACGCGCCGCCCGGTTAAGCCTTATTTAGCCATGACCGGCGAAATCACGTTGCGCGGCCGGGTACTGCCGGTGGGCGGCATCAAAGAAAAGATGCTGGCTGCCAAAAGGGCAGGCATGAAAGAGATCATCCTGTGCAAAGACAATAAAAAGCACGTGGATGAGATCCCCAAAGCGTACATTGAGGGAATGACGTTTCATTATGTGGACCGGATGGAGGAGGTGCTGGAGAAGGCATTGCTGCCGAAGGGGTGATGCTGCTGTTCATAGTGGATATTTCTTTGCCGGACAGTAACTTATCCGGTCCAGCGCAGAGGTGATCAGTTCTATAAAAGATGCTTAATCGTTCATTTTTATTTTTTATTGATGATTGACGATTACATGATTGATGATTGTTAATGTAAGAGATACGTAAACATCAAGTGGGTATAGGCTAAACACCG
>JALHRK010000154.1 GCA_022841505.1 Saprospiraceae bacterium
TGGGGAATCCATCAATTGGCTGCGGTCGGCAAATTTTATTTTATACTGCGTTGGATTTTTTCGCCGTAGCTGCCGGCTACGTCTGCAAAAATCGAAGATTCGACGTAGTCAATCCGCCTTGTCTAAAACAAAATTTCCTCGCCCTCGCTCAAATCGAAGATTCGACGAAGTCAATCATGGAATCCCAAACAAGCTCTTATTTCCAAATATAGCATCATACTTGGAAATAAGTGGTCAAAAAAGGCACTTATTTCCAAGTATACAGTTCTGAAGCGTACTTTGTAAAACAAATTAAGTTAATTTTATTTAAAGTAATCTTTTTTGTTTCATTTTTACACTCCATTATTCACAAACAAAAAACACGACAATGGCACAAATCCACCCGTACCTCAACTTCAACGGCAACACGGAAGAAGCCTTCAATTTCTACAAATCGGTCTTCGGCGGCGAATTCAAAATGCTCCAGCGCTTTGCAGACATCCCCGGCGGCGACCAAATGCCGGAAAGCGACCGCCACAAAATCATGCACATCTGCCTGCCCATCGGCCACACCGACCTGATGGCCACCGACGTCCTGGAATCGCAGGGCCACGCCAAAGTAGAAGGGAACAATATTTCGCTTTCCATCAATACAGAAAGTAAAGAAGAAGCAAACCGCCTGTTCAATGCCCTTTCCGCTGGCGGTGTCGTAGAAATGGCCCTTGAAGACACTTTCTGGGGTGCTTATTTCGGCATGTTCGCTGACCAGTTCGGGATTCGCTGGATGGTGAATTACGATTATCCGCAGTCGCAGTAGGCTTGAAATATAGAGGGTGTATCTCCAAAAATCAACACATGATACACCCTCCTATATGGATAAATTTAGCTTGGCAAGACAGCGAGAATTGCTACCTTTCCGAAGTCAACACACAATTGCCAATGCCTCCTATCCCAAATCTGTCCGCTTCCAAAACGCTCCACACCCGCCTCATCCGCGAGGAAGCCCTGCGCCTTGGGTTTTCTTTTGTGGGCATGGCGCGCGCCGAGCAGATGGACGAAGAAGCCCGGCGGCTGGAAGCCTGGCTGAATCAGGGAAAACATGGCAAAATGGGCTATATGGCCAACCATTTCGACAAGCGCATTGACCCCCGAAAATTGGTGGAAGGCGCCCGTTCCGTCATCACCCTGATGTACAATTACCACACCGACCGCGTACAGGAAGACCCGCTGGCGCCGAAAATTTCAACCTACGCGTACGGAGAAGACTACCATTTTGTCGTAAAAAGGAAGCTAAAAGCATTGTTACATTTTATTGAAGAACGCATCGGCGCTGTGCATGGGCGCTGCTTTGTGGACTCCGCCCCGGTGCTGGAGCGCGACTGGGCTCGGCGCAGCGGTGTTGGATGGGTTGGCAAAAACACCCTGCTCATCCACCCCAAAGCGGGGTCGTATTTTTTTTTAGCCGAATTGATTCTCGATCTGGATTTAGTGTACGATGCGCCCATCAAGGACTACTGCGGCACCTGCACCCGTTGCATAGAGGCTTGTCCCACAGCCGCCATTTCCCCGGCAGGGTTTGTGGTGGATGGCAGCAAATGCATCTCTTACTTCACCATCGAATTGCGCGAGGAAGTCTTGCCTGCGGAATACAAGGGCAAATTTGAGCAATGGATGTTTGGCTGCGATATTTGCCAGGAAGTATGCCCCTGGAACCGCTTTGCTACCCCACACGAAGAGCCTGCCTTCGAGCCACACCCCGACCTGCTGGCTTTGCGCAAGCAGGAATGGGAAGAGATCACCGAAGAGCTTTTTGAAACCCTTTTCCAAAAATCTCCGGTTAAACGCACCGGATTTAGTGGCTTAAAAAGAAACATTCGCTTCCTGGGGAGTCCCTCCGAACGCTGTTTGGAGGATGATCAACCGCACTAAAAAGAAACATTAGCTTCCCGGGGGATGAAACGCCCATCGCGGGGAACGGGGGGGAGTGAGTTGGCCTGGCACCAGAAATCAACGATTTGCCGCATCGTTTTTTCCAATTCTTCGAGACCTGTGGGTTTCACCACATAGCCGCTGGCGCCGTGGTTGTAGCAGTTTTGCATGTCGTTCGGATCGTCGGAACTGCTAAACACAAGTACCGGCATATTGTGCAGCCTCGTGTCGTTTTGAAAAATTTTCAGTAATTCTATGCCGCTCATTTTGGGCATATTGAGGTCAATGATCACTACGGCAATTTCTTCGAGGTCTGCCCCCGAGAGGTATTGCAGCATTTCTGATCCCTCAAAGAAGTGGCTGAGTTGAGGCCGATCCTCTAAGCTTTTCAACGCATACTCGGTGAGTTTGACATCGGCAAGGTTGTCCTCAACGAGGACAATGCTTTTGAGCTTGCTTTTCATCGTTAAAATAGTGTTTGAAATTGTGAATTCACCACGGCAGGGGAGTACACTAGGAATTTTTGTCGTGGCCTTGTAGTTATTTTTTGTAGCAGCAAGTACATAAAACACCTTCTGACCGGGGATTTTTCAGAAGTATAAAGCAAATATAACATAATGCTGAAAACTTTATCTGTAAATTTTATACGCCATGTGCGCAATGTCTTTAAAATGGCCTAATTTAGCAGCCTTTTTGAAAATCTTGCGTAAAATGGAATTGCGGAGCTTGTCTTTGCAACGACAATATAGAAATGACCATGATTAACATTACTTTTCCTGATGGTAAGGTGCGCCAATATGAAAAAGGCGTCACTGCGATGCAAATTGCCGAATCCATTAGCAGCGGATTGGCTCGCAACGTACTCTCCGCAAAAGTCAACGGCGAAGTTTGGGATGCAACAAGAGCTATTCACACAGATGCCGCGCTTCAGTTACTGACCTGGGATGATGCTGCTGGTAAATCTACGTTCTGGCACTCTTCAGCACACCTGATGGCAGAAGCGCTGGAAGCCATTTACCCGGGCATCAAATTTGCCATCGGGCCGCCGGTAGAAAACGGGTTTTATTATGATGTAGATCCCGGCAGCCACCAGCTTTCCAGCGACGATTTTGAAAAAATCGAAAACAAAATGCTGGAACTTGCCCGCCAGAGCAGTGCTTATGTCCGCAAAGAAGTAAGCAAAGCGGATGCGATCCAATATTTCACAGAAAAAGGAGACGAATATAAACTCGAACTCATTGATGAACTGGCCGATGGCTCCATTACGTTTTATACACAGGGCAATTTCACCGACCTGTGCAAGGGGCCTCATCTGCCCGATACGGGTAAAATAAAGGCCGCCAAGCTAATGAGTATTGCCGGCGCCTATTGGCGGGGCGATGAAAAACGCCCGCAGCTTACCCGCATATACGCCGTCACTTTCCCAAAACAGCAGGAACTTAAAGACTATCTTTATTTGCTGGAAGAGGCCAAAAAACGGGACCACCGCAAACTGGGGCAGGAACTTGAACTGTTTATGTTCTCTGAAAAGGTCGGCATGGGCTTGCCCATCTGGCTTCCCAAAGGCACGGCGCTGCGTACCCGCCTTGAAAACTTCCTCAAAGATGAACAGATCAAGCGGGGCTACCAGCCCGTCATCACCCCGCATCTGGGCAGAAAGGAGCTATACGTCACCAGCGGACACTACGAAAAATACGGCAAAGACAGCTTCCAGCCCATACACACGCCAAAGGAAGGGGAGGAATTTTTGCTAAAACCCATGAACTGTCCGCACCACTGCGAGATTTTTGCTCACAAGCCCCGTTCTTACAAGGAATTACCGCTGCGCATCGCCGAATTCGGGACAGTTTATCGCTATGAACAGAGCGGAGAGCTGCACGGCCTGACGCGGGTAAGAGGCTTTACTCAGGACGACGCCCACCTTTTTTGCACCCCCGACCAGCTGAAAGGCGAGTTTCTGGATGTGCTGAGCCTGACGCGGTATGTATTGGAAAAATTAGGCTTCGACAACTACACGGCTCAAATTTCGCTGCGGGATCCCGACAACAAGGAAAAATACATTGGCTCGGATGAAAACTGGGTGAAGGCCGAACAAGCCATCATTGACGCAACCAAAGAAGCCGGCCTTGAAACGGTCACCGAACTTGGAGAAGCGGCTTTTTACGGCCCAAAACTCGACTTCATGGTCAAGGATGCTCTGGGACGCAGATGGCAGCTGGGCACCATTCAGGTAGATTACAACCTGCCCGAGCGCTTCGAGCTGGAATACATTGGCCCGGATAACCAATTGCATCGCCCTGTGATGATCCACCGGGCGCCTTTCGGATCCATGGAGCGCTTCATTGGCGTATTGACAGAGCACTGCGCCGGCAAATTCCCGCTGTGGCTGGCCCCGGAACAATATGTGCTGCTGCCCATCAGCGATAAGTATAATGAATATGCCAGAACCGTGCAGGAGCAATTGGCCCGTTACGATATCCGCGGCATTATTGACGAACGCACCGAAAGCATCGGACGAAAAATACGCGACAACGAGCTCAAAAAAATTCCTTTCCTGCTGATTGTAGGCGAAAAAGAACAGGAAGCCGGAGCGGTAGGCGTGCGCAAACAAGGCGAAGGCGATCAGGGTAGCATGAGCCTTGAAGCTTTCAGGGAATATTTTCAGGGATTGCTTTGATAATTTGAAGATTAGTTGATTTGAAAATTTGAAGATGAGGGGAGGGCAATTTGAAAAATCAGGTGATTTGAAAATGGCTGCTCGAAAAACGAATGACATGAATCAAGTCCAACCCCAATCTTCAAATTATCAAATTTTCAAATCTTCAAATTCATTTCTCTTGCTCCATCTTAGAGCATATTTTCTATTTATTGCAACATATTTGTTAATTTTTGTTTAAATACTGGGCATCGGAGTTGCTTTTCCCATGAATTGCGCTTAATTTGCGCCATCACCAAAAACTATTGACTTGAAATTTGTCTAAACTCACAGTTGTATGAAGCAAGCCTTACTCTCTTTTATTCTGTTGTTCTTCATCCAAATCGGTTTTTCGCAGAGTAGCTTCAGCGACCGTTTAAGCATCAAACGCCCGGGAGGAACAGAATCTGTGGAACTGCGCGTTTTCCCCAATCCAGCTACGATATACTTCAGTCTGAACGATAACGAATCTGTTCAAAAGATTCACGTTTACAACCTTATCGGCCGGGAAATGAAAAGTTTCCTCTATGAGAAAAGTCAAAAATATTCGGTAGAAGACCTTCCCAAAGGCATCTACCTGATCCAAATGCGCGGCAAAGATGAAAAGATCATTGCAACGCAGCGGCTGAGTAAGCGGTAGCCAATCCGGAACAAAAACTATTTCTTACCGGAAAATGCCGGGGTTGCCATTGCGACTCCGGCATTTTTTTTTGTGCGGGCATCACTGCACTGTTTGAGGAAACCGCCAAAGCAAATACTTCATTTTCAATTCCTTAACAGAACGTCGTTTTCATTGAAGAAACCGCACTATTTATTATCAAATTGTTAAATTTTTAAAACAAATGGCCTTCCCTATTGCATTGTGTGATTGGATCGCATAAGTTTGTGCCATGAATTCGACCAATATTTCATTTATGGCTTGTTGTTGTTGCTGTTGTACCGCCCGGCTCCACCGAAGCGGCTGCAATGCAATTTTGTATGAATATTGGTCATAACATTTCATTCAAATAATTGCTTTTCAGCACAAAAAGCCCTTCGGTAATGCTCCGAAGGGCTTTTTGTTTTTTATCCACTTATCATCCTTTAGCGCTTATGCAATTTTCTGAACATATCCTCCAGGATTTAGCCACAAGCCGGCAGGGCCGGCAAGACCGAAGTCCGCTGGAAGACTTGCTGCTGCTGGCAGAGAAATTTCCTGACGGCGCTGTTTTTTCAACCAGTTTCGGCATCGAAGACCAGCTCATCACCCACCTGATTTTCGAAAATGACCTGCCGATCCGCATTTTCACCTTAGATACTGGCCGAAATTTTCAGGAAACCTACGCTACCTGGTCACGCACCCTTGAACGCTACGGAAAACCAATCGAAACCTACTTCCCACAGCCCGCCGCCGTCCAAAACCTGCTCACAACCAAAGGCCCCAACAGCTTTTACCAATCTGTTGAAAATCGCAAAGAATGCTGCTATATCCGCAAGGTAGAGCCACTTCGCCGCGCTTTGGAAGGACAAAACTTGTGGGTGACCGGCATCCGCGCCGAACAATCGCCCAACCGCCAGGACATGTCCGATCTGGAATGGGACGATGCCCATCAACTCGTAAAATTTCATCCGCTTTTTCACTGGAGCTTTGAGGAAGTGCACGCTTATGTCCGCCAAAACGGCATCCCATACAACCCGTTGCACGACAAGGGTTTTGTAAGCATCGGCTGCGCGCCCTGTACCCGCGCCATCCGGGAAGGTGAAGATTTCCGGGCGGGTCGTTGGTGGTGGGAAGATGCTTCTAAAAAAGAATGTGGGCTACACGCACACGCCATTCAGGAATAATCCATTGGTTTTCAAAAAAAATAAAACACAATATTCCATGTCAACGCACTTCGATTATCTCGATCACTTAGAAGCCCAGGCCATTCATATCCTTCGGGAAGTGGCCGGACAATTTGAACGCCCGGCGCTGTTGTTCTCCGGCGGAAAGGATTCCATCACCTTAGTTCATCTGGCGCTTAAGGCTTTCCGACCGGGTAAATTGCCATTCCCTTTGGTGCATATTGATACGGGCCACAATTTTCCCGAAGTCATCCAATTTCGCGATGAACTGGCTGCCCGTTTCGGAGAGCAATTGATCGTGCGCAAGGTGGAAGACACCATTCGCCGGCAGGGTTTGAAAGACGGTTTTGGGAAATACCCAAGCCGGAATGCGCTGCAAACCTATACGTTGCTGGAAGTGATTGAAGAATTTGAGTTTGACGCCTGCATTGGCGGCGCGCGGCGCGATGAAGAAAAAGCGCGGGCAAAAGAGCGCATTTTCAGCCTGCGCGACGAATTTGGTCAATGGGATCCCAAGCGGCAACGCCCCGAACTCTGGGACATTTACAACGGGAGCATCCGGAAAGGCGAAAATGTGCGCGTTTTCCCGATTTCCAACTGGACGGAACTCGACGTGTGGAGCTATATCCAGCAGGAAAACATCGCGCTGCCCGAAATCTATTTTTCCCATCGCCGCAATTGTGTAGTCACGCCAGCCGGTCAGTTGTTGGCCATTACCGAACACATCCGCTTAGATCCGGAAGATGAAATTGCGGTACGCGATGTTCGTTTTCGCACGGTTGGCGACGCCACCTGTACCGCCGCCGTAGAAAGCCCGGCCACCACGGTAGAAGACATCATTCAGGAAATATTAATTGCAAAAATATCCGAACGCGGCGCAACCCGCCTCGACGACCGCCTTTCTGAGGCTGCGATGGAAGACCGCAAAAAAAACGGCTATTTCTAAACTTGATACAGGGATTTTTTTTTGCAAAAAGAAGGAGCTCAAAACTAAAATCGCATTACAACGCATTGACCATGAATATCTTAAAGTTTATAACTGCCGGGAGTGTTGATGATGGAAAAAGTACCCTCATTGGCCGCCTGCTGTTTGATTCCAACGCAGTATCGCACGACGTTTTAGAAACGCTGGAGCGCCAGAGCCGCAACAAAGCGGATGGCGAACTCGACCTTTCGCTGCTCACCGATGGCCTGCGCGCAGAGCGCGAACAGGGCATCACCATTGATGTGGCTTACAAATACTTCACCACGGCGCGCCGGAAATTCATCATCGCCGATGCCCCCGGCCACGTGCAGTACACCCGCAATATGGTTACCGGCGCCTCCAATGCCGATCTGGCAATCATCCTCGTGGATGCGCGCCAGGGTGTGGTGGAGCAAACGCACCGGCACAGTTTGGTGGCTTCGCTGATGGGCATTCCCAGAATTGTACTGGCCGTCAATAAATTGGACCTCGTTGAGTACAGCGAGGAGCGCTTTTACAAAATTGCGGCAGCCTACAAAGAGCTGGCTGAAAAACTGAACCTGCGCAACATCACCTTCATCCCGATCAGTGCGCTGGCGGGCGATAACGTGGTGCAGCCATCGGCTCACATGCCCTGGTACCTGGGGCCTACCCTGCTGGAACACCTTGAAACGGTAGAAATCGAACCAGACGCGGAACACGACGCGCCCCGTTTTCAGGTGCAATATGTGATCCGCCCAAAATCGAACGAATGGCACGACTACCGGGGCTACGCCGGAAGCCTGCGCAGTGGTGTTTTTCGCCGGGGCGACCGCGTGGTTGTGTTGCCTGCCGGGATCGAAACAGAAATCGTGGCCATCGAAGTCAATCAGGTACAGGTGGAGGAAGCTTTTGCGCCGCAGCCTTTGGTGCTGCACCTCGCCCACGACATTGATGTTTCGCGGGGGGATACCATCGCGCGCGCCGATGCCCAGCCTGCTGTTGCCCAGGATTTGGAAGCGATGTTGTGCTGGATGAGCGAGCGACCGCTCCGACCCGGCGACCGGCTCCTACTGCGCCAGAATTCCGCTACGGTGAAAGCCATTGTGAAGTCCATCGAATACCGCGTGGATGTACACTCCTTCGACCAGCTTGCCGACGACAAGCTGCAACTCAATGACATCGGACTTGTACGCCTGCGAACCGCACAACCATTAGTTTTTGATGCCTATCGGCAAAACCGGCACAGCGGCGGCTTCATTCTGGTGCATGAAAACACCTACGATACCGTGGCTGCGGGGATGCTGGAAACGGCACGTACAGCCGAACTCCAGTTCGGTTGATGCACACCACGTACAACCGAACTCCAGTTCGGTTGATGTACACCACGTACAACCGAACTCCAGTTCGGTTGATGTACCGCCGAACTCCGATTCGGCGGACAAAAAATTAAGGATTAAATCACAAAAACAGCGAAACACACCATGCACCATCAAATACCTGATTCCTTTCAAGATCCCCTCAAACACCCCGAACTGATCGTGGTCGGCGCCGGAATTGGCGACCCTGAATTGCTGACCATCAAGGGGTTGAAAGCGTTGCAACAAGCCGACGTCGTCCTCTACGATGCACTGGTGAACGAAGCATTGCTGGAGCACGCACCCGCCGACGCCATCCGCATTTATGTTGGGAAACGGCGCGGCAAAAAATCCCATACCCAGCCCGAAATCAATGAACTGATTGTAGACTGCGCGCGGGCTTTTGGAAAAGTGGTGCGCTTGAAAGGAGGAGATCCTTTTGTGTTCGGAAGGGGGATGGAAGAATTGCAATATGCACAGGAACAAGGGCTTGAAGCATCTTATATTCCCGGGGTTTCGAGCGCAATCGCAGCGCCTGGTTTAGCCGGAATTCCGGTCACCCTGCGGGGCGCCAGTCGTGGTTTTTGGGTCTTGACGGCTACGACGGATACCGGCGAGCTGAACCCGGAAATCTATGAAGTTGCCCGCACAAACGCGACGGCGGTCGTCCTGATGGGGCTTGCCAAGCTCCCCGAAATCGCAGCGGCATTCGCGCAAAGCGGTAAACAGGAACTTCCGGCCGCCATTATTCAAAATGCTTCTTTGCCCCAGCAGCGAACGTTGGTTGGCCGGGTTTCTGACATTGCCGAAAAGGTCGCACTTTCAGGCATTGGCAGCCCGGCCGTGATTGTTGTTGGGGAAGTGGTTGGGCGGTTGTTGAAAGAGCAAGGGGCAAGTTTGCAAGAGGCAAGTTTGCAAGGGGCAAGTTTGCAAGGAGTATTCCCCAGAGGGTAATTCACCTAATCGTGAACCGATAGCTTTTGCCCTTTGCCCCTTGCAAATTTGCCATTTAACAAAAATACCTTATTGACTATAAACACTTTACACCATGACCAAGATCGCAACAGCGCCGATTGGCCGGTTTGATGAAGCTTTATTAAAAAAACTGAGTTCAGAACACTCGGCTGAGCAACAGCTTTGGCTCAGCGGTTTTTTGTACGGCTTGGCTACCGCCGGTCAACCCGAGGCAGTTCTTGCTCCGACGCAGCAGGCACAGGTGCAGGCGCCGAAAGTTCAGCTGTTGTATGGGTCTCAAACCGGCAACAGCAAAAAAGTAGCCCAAAAAGCCGCTGCGCTGATCGGGGAACAAGGCTGGGATGTGACAGTAACGGACCTGGCCGATTACGCGGCCAAAAACCTCAAGACCGCCCAAATTGCATTGTTCGTGGTCAGCACGCAGGGAGAAGGCACGCCCCCAACCGCTGCGGAATCCTTTTACGAATGGCTGCACAGTGCGCGTGCGCCGAAACTTCCGGACCTTCAGTTTGCAGTATGCAGTCTGGGCGACAGCAGCTACCTCAAGTTTTGCCAAACAGGCAAAGATTTTGACGCCCGGCTGGAGGCGTTAGGCGCCAACCGCATGGCTCCGCGCGTGGATTGCGACTTGGAATATGAGGAAGCCGCAGACCAATGGGCGGCTACGGTGGTGAGTCGCCTGAAAACGGTGGCCGGGGCGCAACCGGTGGCCGTATTGAAGGAGCAATTGTCAACGCCTGCCTACGTGGCGGGATTCAATCGAAAAAACCCGTACCACGCGCCTGTGCTGGAAAAAGTTCGACTCAACGGGCGGGGCTCGGCGAAAGAAACGTACCATATCGAGCTCGGATTGGAAGGTTCGGGGCTCGTTTATGAACCGGGGGATTCACTGGGCATTCTGGCGCAGAATTCGGACAGGCTGGTGGAACAGGTGCTGGCTGCGGCCAAATTTTCGGGCACGGAACAGGTTGAATTTGATGGAAAAGCGACCAATCTGGCAAGCCTTTTGAAAACCCAAAAAGAGCTGTCTGTACTGAATCGCAACGTTTTGGAACAGTATGCCGAACAATCTGGCCATGAAAACCTCAAAGCGATTACGACAGACCACGAACGCCTGAAAAAATACCTCTGGGGGCGCAATGCCGGGGATTTATTGCGGGAATTCCCTTCTACGTTAACCCCCCAGCAGTTGACCGATACCCTGCGCAACATTGCACCGCGCTTGTATTCCATTGCTTCCAGTTTGGCGGCGCACCCGGACGAAGTACACCTCACGGTATCGGCGCTGCGTTATGAATTCGGAAGAACCACCCGCGAAGGGTTGGCTTCCACCTTCCTTGCCGATCGGATTGAGGTTGGAGATAGTGCTCAGGTTTTTATAGAGCGCAATGAATATTTCAAACTACCCGCCGACGACAGCGCCGACATTATTATGGTCGGGCCCGGCACTGGGGTTGCGCCGTTCCGGGCGTTTGTGGAGGAGCGGAATGAACTGCGGGATTCCGGTTCGGCAAAGCAAGGCAGGAACTGGTTGTTTTTTGGAAATCCAAACTTTACAACCGATTTCCTCTACCAGCGGGAGTGGCTGCAATACCTGAAAACCGGCGCGCTTGACCGCCTGGATGTGGCCTTTTCGCGCGATCAGCCCGAAAAAATATACGTACAGCACCGCCTGCTGGAAAAAGGCCGGCAATTGTTCGAGCGCATCGAAAACGGGGCATATTGCTATGTTTGCGGTGATAAAAACCGCATGGCAGCCGATGTGCAACAGGCTTTTCTTCAAATCATTGCACGGGAAAGCGGCAAAGGCGAGGCTTTTGCTGCGGAATACCTGAGCAATTTGAAAAAGCAACGGCGGTATTTGGAGGATGTGTATTGAGAGATTGGGAGAGATCGTTTCCCGCAAAGGACGCTAAGGTATGGCGCACTGCTTTGCGGACTCGGCGTATCCTTTGCGACCTTTGCGGGAAATTTTAGACGCAAAGGGACAATATGAAATTTAAAAACGCATGAAAAACCACCTACCTCCCGCCGCACCCACTTTCCGCGAAGCCTTTTGGTTCTGGCTCCGCTTAGGGTTCATCAGCTTTGGCGGGCCGGCAGGGCAGATTGCCATCATGCACGATTTTTTGGTAGACCAAAAGCGGTGGATCAGCAATTCCAAATTTCTGCACGCGCTAAACTATTGCATGCTGTTGCCCGGGCCGGAAGCGCAGCAACTGGCTACCTACACTGGCTGGATGCTGCACGGCACAAAAGGCGGACTGGCAGCGGGCATCCTTTTTGTACTGCCCTCGGCCATTTTGTTGTGGGGGCTGAGTGCGCTTTACGTCACTTATGGCCAACTCCCGGCGGTGCAATCGGTGTTCGTTTTTCTGAAACCCGCTGTGGTGGCCATTGTCCTTGGGGCCATCTTTAAAATTGGAAAAAAATCCCTGCAAACTCCACTGCATTATGGGGTGGCCGCAGCCGCTTTTGTGGCCATTTATTTTTTAAAAGTGCCTTTCCCACTCCTGATTCTCGGTTCCATTTTGTTCGGATTGGCCGTTGTTTATCGGACTAAATTTCAACAGACTGGAAATACCAGCACCGAAAATTTAAAAGACCAGGAGGAAGCAGCTTACCTCATCAACCGGGATACTGTTGTGCCACACAGCGGGTTTTCAGCGGGGCGCTTAGCACGACAAATCAGTATTGGCCTCGTGTTGTGGTTGATCCCGCTGGCGCTGTTCGGCGCTTTTGCAACCGATTTTGATTTTTGGAAAAAGCTCTCCGGTTTTTTCACGCAGGCGGCCTTTGTTACTTTTGGCGGCGCTTATGCAGTGCTGCCCTATGTGGCCCAGGTTAGCGTAGAGCAATTCGGCTGGCTCACCCGGCTCGAAATGCTCGACGGCCTGGCGCTGGGCGAAACCACACCCGGCCCGCTCATCATCGTGCTGGCGTTTATCGGTTTTATGGCCGGCCATACCAGTTCCGGCGGCTCGCTTGTTGTGGCAACGATGGCTTTGGCAACGACCGTTTATTATACTTTTTTGCCTTCGTTTCTCTTCATTTTTGCCGGTGCGCCCCTCATCGAACGGACGCAGGCCAGTCCGGTCATCAAATCAGTTTTACAGTTCACCACAGCCGCAGTGGCCGGGGTCATTTTGAGTTTGTGCCTTTATTTAGGTCAGGCGGTGATCGCGCCGGAATGGCCAAAAATTCAGGAAATTCCGCTTGCCTGGATCCTGATTTCCTTAGCTGCGCTTCAATATTTCAAAATCAACATGGTGGTTTGGATTGGCATCAGCGCCGTTGCCGGATTGCTGCTGAACCTTGCCGGTTTATAAAAAAAAGAACATGCAACCAGAAACGAAACCTTCCCACACAGAAGTCGAACACGTCAAAGCCAAAAGCAATTACCTGCGCGGCACTTTGGTGGAAAGCTTAGAAAACGGCATCACCGGGGCGCTGTTTCCCGATGATACGCACCTCATTAAATTTCACGGCGCTTATCAGCAAACCGACCGCGACCTCGACAGCGAGCGCGCCCGTCAAAAGCTGGAACCGCTCTACTCCTTTATGATCCGGGTGCGGGTGCCCGGCGGTATTGCTTCGCCCAAACAATGGTTGCGCATGGACGAATTGGCGGATCAATACGGAAACGGTACGCTGAAACTGACTACCCGGCAGGCGTTTCAACTGCACGGCGTTTATAAACGCAACCTGAAAGCGGCCATTCAGGGGTTCAACGGCGTGCTTTTAGACAGCATCGCGGGTTGCGGAGACGTGAACCGGAATGTGATGTGCAGCGCCAATCCCGACGAAAGTCGCGTCCATGCAGCGATGTACGAAGTGGCCAAAGCCATCAGCACAGCATTTACGCCCCAAACCGGCGCCTATGCTGAAATTTGGGCACCCCCCGGCCTGGCGGAAGGTGCAGATTTGCCGAAAGGCAGCAAAGAAGAAGGCGCCTGGAGTAAGGTTTTTCTAACTCCCCGGGAAAAAGAGGACACAGAACCGGTCTATGGAAAAACCTACCTGCCCCGTAAATTCAAAATTGCCATTGCCGCGCCGCCGGAAAATGACACCGATATTTTTGCCAACGACATTGGATTGATTGCGATTGAAGAA
>JALHRK010000155.1 GCA_022841505.1 Saprospiraceae bacterium
GCAGCAGCCGCTGGCTTCGAGTTGTACCAGAACACGCCTAACCCATTCAAGGGTGAGACGTTGATTGGCTTCAACCTGCCAGAAGATGCAGAAGCAACGATCTCTATTCAGGATGTAACAGGTAGAGTACTGCGCGTAACACGCATTCAGGCGGTTAAAGGTTACAACACTGTAAACTTGAACAGCAACGAACTGGGTGCAGTTGGCGTACTTTCTTACACGGTTACAACTGCTGATTTCACTGCAACCAAGCAGATGATCATCGTTGAGTAATCACGATAAACACGACTGCTGATCTTCGGATTAGCACGTATCAAAAGAAGAGCGTGGCTCCCGAAAGGGGGCCACGCTTTTTTTGTGCCATTTCGTTTCGTCTCCCGTTTTCATAATATGGGGTATCGAGTTTATTCAATGCTTTTATGCACTGCCAGGGGCGGCAGTATCGTGGTATCACACGCTAAGTTGACGACGACATTAACTTCCAGGTCTTGTGGCGCCCCGCGTGAGGGATGGAAGCGGACGCACCGCCAATGAAAGAGGGAGCGCGTGAGCGTGAGCGTGGCGGGGCTGGAGCGGACAGCCCGACCCCCGCTCGTGAGCTTAGAGCTTGTTGGTGAACGAGAGACGGGGGGCACGCCCTGTTTGTGATGAGGAGAGGGAGAGAGGGTAAATAAAAAAAGCGAACCTGAAAAGATTCGCTTTAAAAAAGGTAGTAGCCCGTACGGGAATCGAACCCGTGTTACAGGAATGAAAATCCTGCGTCCTAACCCCTAGACGAACGGGCCATTGGTAAAATTCTTAGCGCCTTTCTTCAAAAGCGATGCAAAGATAGAATTGCTAAAGAAAAATGCAAAAAACCATCGAAGAAAAATTGCATTTCTTTTTCATTCAGTTTACAGTAGGGGTTTTAAGCTGGAATTGAGCTACTTTTTTTATAAAAAGCGCTGCAAATGTATTGTCTTGCTTCCTATTTTCAAAAACAATCGAACAAAACTTCCTATTTTTGCGGCGCCTTAGCCTGCAACTTTCATCAATGGCAGTTGCTACGAACCACAAATAACATAGCCGTTAGAAAAATCGTTTCCTTGCGGCTCCTGTTTTCGGTAATCTATTGCCAAACACATCAAATAGTTTAAGACCTATGTCCAAAAGAATTGCAATCAACGGTTTTGGCCGTATCGGAAGGTTAAGCTTCCGCAACCTCCTCAATATGCCGGGGGTAGAAGTTGTTGCCATCAACGACCTGACAGACAACCCCACCTTAGCGCACTTGCTGAAGTACGATACGGTACACGGCAAATTTAACGGAACGGTGACTGCGGACGAGCAGAACCTGTATGTTAACGGCAAAGCGATCAAAGCGCTTGCAGAAAAAGACCCGGCGAAGTTGCCCTGGGGCGAATTGGGTGTTGACATCGTGCTGGAATGCACAGGTCGTTTCACAGACGAACCTATGGCTTCCCTGCACCTGCAGGCCGGCGCGAAAAAAGTTATTATTTCTGCGCCAGCTAAAGGCAATATTCCTACCGTCGTGTTGGGGGTAAATCAGGAAGTGATCAAACCGGAAATCAATATTTACTCCAATGCATCCTGCACGACCAACTGCTTAGCGCCGATGGTTAAAGTGCTGGATGACCTGTTGGGGATTGAAAGTGGGTTTATGACGACCATCCACGCGTACACGGCTGACCAGAATATTCAGGATGCACCGCACCGCGATCTCAGAAGAGCACGGGCAGCTGCGGCATCCATTGTGCCTACGTCTACGGGCGCTGCAAAAGCTGTGGGTGAAGTATTGCCCCATCTGAAAGGCAAATTGAACGGCAATGCCATGCGTGTGCCGGTGCCGGATGGTTCGGTTACAGACTTTACTGTTCTTGTAAAAAAGACAGCAACGGTTGCGGAAATCAACGCTGCCTTCAAGCAAGCATCAGAAACCACCATGAAAGGAATTTTGGAATACTGCGTAGACCCGATTGTTTCTGCGGACATTCTCGGCAACCCGCATTCCTGCATCTTTGACAGTGACCTGACGATGGTTATTGGCAACATGGTGAAAGTGGTGGGCTGGTACGATAACGAAGCCGGGTATTCTGCCCGTCTGACCGATTTAGCAGACCGGGTTTAAGTATCTGTCTTTATAGTCCGATGACTTCGACTCCGCTCAGCCACCTCGGCTGCGTTATGCGAAGGGCCAAAATTGGGAGTTTACTCGCGTAAATGACCAATTTTGGGCCTTCACATGCCTTGCTCTCGAACTCTAAAGAGCAGATACCCGGCTAAGTGAACAGACACTAAATAGCTTTATAATCCGGTAAATGCATCAATTGTTGTGATATGGATTTGAATTTCAATCAAAAGAAAGTGCTGGTTCGGGTGGATTTTAACGTGCCACTTGACAAGCAATACAACATCACGGACGATACCCGCATTCGGGCTGCTGTTCCAACTATCCGGCACATCCTTGATCAGGGGGGGGCTGCCATTTTGATGTCGCACCTGGGGCGACCGGAGGATAAGCTGAACCCGGACGGCAGCATCAACAAAGAGAAGTTTACGCTGCGCCACTTAGTCGGGCATTTGTCGGACTTGCTTGGGGTTAAGGTTCAATTTTGCGAGGAGTTGGTGGGTGAAAAAGCCACAGCTGCGGCAGCACAATTGAAGAGCGGAGAAGTTTTGATGCTCGAAAATACCCGATTTTACCCAGGCGAGACCAAAGGAGACAAGGCGTTGGCACAACAGTTGGCGGCATTGGGCGATATGTATGTAAATGATGCGTTTGGCACTGCGCACCGCGCGCATGCTTCCACCACTACGGTTGCGCAATTTTTCGGGAAAGACGCCAAAGCATTTGGTTTTTTGATGCGCGACGAGATCGAAAATGCCAACCGGGTGTTGAAAACCCCGCAGCGACCCCTGACGGCCATCATTGGCGGCGCAAAAGTTTCTGATAAAATTCTACTGCTGGAACGCCTGATTGATTTTGTGGACAACCTCATTATTGGCGGCGGTATGGCGTATACTTTTTTGAAAGCGCAGGGCGGGAGTATCGGCAATTCGTTGGTTGAAGAGGATCGGCTTGATTTGGCGCTGCAATTGCTCGATCAGGCCAAACGCAAGGGCATCTCGTTGTTGCTGCCGGAAGATTCTGTCATCGCTGATGCTTTTTCCAATGACGCCATGAGCGATGTGGCCAACAGCAAAGCCATTCCGGACGGCTGGATGGGACTTGATATTGGCCCGGAAGCCCGAAAGGCATTTTCGCACGCCATTTTGGAGTCTAAAACCCTGCTCTGGAACGGCCCGATGGGCGTTTTTGAAATGTCAAAATTTGCAGCGGGCACTAAAACGATCGCGGAGGCGGTGGCCGAAGCCACCAGCAAAGGGAGCTTTTCACTCGTTGGCGGCGGCGACTCGGTGGCTGCGGTTAACCTGATGGGATTGGCAGATAAGGTGAGTTATGTTTCTACCGGTGGCGGGGCAATGCTGGAGTTTTTGGAGGGGAAGGAGCTGCCCGGGATTAAGGCGATACTAGCCCCCTAACCCCCTAAGGGGGAATTGGAATTGGTTCCGTGAAATGGTAACTTATGATGAGCAATCACCTTTTATTTTTTATTGATGATTGACGATTACATGATTGATGATTGTTGATGTGGGGGACGTAAACTTCGATGGAATTACGGGTTTACATCAAAAATTATCATTAATCAATCATCTATCATCAATAATTCCCCCTTCGGGGGTTAGGGGGCTGGATCTTACAGGGAAGTTTCTCCTAATTCGAGGATAATATTGAATTCAGACTGCTCAAGTGGCATGACGGACAGCCTGCCAATGCGGATGAGTCCGATGTTTTGCAATTCCGGAATACCTTTGATGGTTTGCAGGGATACCGGTTTTTGAAATGCCTTAACCGGAACAAAGTCCACGACCGACCAATCTCCTGATTCCGCAGTTGGGTCGGGGTAGTGTTCCCTTTCCACTTTACAAATTCCAACCACTTCGAGGCCTTCACGGCTGTGGTAAAACAAAACCAGGTCGCCGGTTTTCATGGCGCGCAGGTGGTTGCGTGCTGCGTAGTTGCGCACGCCATCCCACATGATTTTTCCTTCCCGTTGCAAATCGCCAAAGCTGTAGACAAAGGGTTCTGATTTGATGAGCCAGTGGTTCATTAGACGTTAGATGTTAGACGTTAGATTTTAGATGGCTTTGGGTTCTGATCAAAAGGGGGTGCTGAAATTGGGGTTTGTGATGAAAGTCGGATCGGTCAAGGTTTTTAAAAATGCAATTAAATCTTGTTTTTGCTGGGCATCGAGCACAAAAGGCAGGATGTTCGGGTCTTCGTTGGAAACGCCGTGCCCGCCGGAAGCGTAGTGATCCAGCACTTGCTCCAGCGTAGTAAACCTGCCGTCGTGCATGTAAGGCGCGGTCAACTCGATGTTGCGCAGGGTAGGGACGCGGAATTTGCCGTTGTCAAAGGCAATGCCGGATATGGCGCCCCGGCCGAGGTCGGGAAATGAAAGCAGGTCGGGGACGTTTTCCAGTCCGTTCTGGCGGAAATTGTTGTCAGTAAAATGCGGATTGAAATGGCAGTGAGAGCAGCCGGGGTGTTGAACCGTGCCTGCAAATTCGATAAAAAACAATTCTAATCCGCGCTGCTCCTCGTCTGTTAGCCAGCCCTGTTGCCCCCAGATAACCTGGTCATAGCGGGAATTGCCGCTGATGAGGGTGCGTTGGAATTGAGCGAGCGCTTTGGCAGCCAATTCTTTGGTAATCTGACTTTTAAGTTCAATGCCAAATGCTTTTCGGAACTGGGTTGGGTAAGTGCTGTGCTTGCGGAGTTTTTGCAACACGTTGTCCCAATTTTCATTCATTTCAAGGTGATCCTCAACCGGAATCAACGCCTGGGTTTCTAAGGAACCGGTGCGTCCATCCCAGAAGAACCCCCGCGTATTGTAAGCGAGATTGGCCAGCGACATGGCACTGCGTTTGCCCTGCATGCCTAATACGCCTGTACTTAAGGCAAGGCCATCAGTAAAAGCACGCTCCTGTTTGTGACAAGAAGCGCAGGATAAGGTGCTGTCAGAAGAAAGGATGGGGTCATAAAAGAGCATGCGCCCCAGGGATACTCCGTCAACTGTGGTTAGATTATCAGGTGGAACAGGAACCGGAGGGAGCCAGCTTGGTACGTTAATCTCATGAGGTTGAGGGTTGTAATCGCCTGCGATCACGTCGTTATTCGGGCATGTTGTGCAAGTATCGTCATCGTCGCGACAGCTTTCCGCGGAGAGTGATATGGTTGCAAGGAACAGGATAAAGTACAGCGATTTCATAATTGGGTATTTTTTGCCGCCTGATTTTGGTAGTACTATTCATTAAACGGATTTGCGAAAGCAGGGTTGTGAACAAAGCTTGTATCCGTCAAAGTTTTTAAAAAAGCAATCAAATCGCTTTTGTCGCGCTCAGAAAAATTCAATACGCGCACGTTGGGATTCAGGTTGTCAGCTAAGTGACCGCCCGATATGTAGTGATCCAGCACTTCTTCAAGGGTATTGAACCGGCCATCGTGCATGTATGGGGCGGTCAATTCAATGTTGCGGAGTGTGGGCACCCGGAATTTGCCATTGTCGTAAATGATTTTTGTGACCTTGCCGCGGCCCTTGTCGGGGAAGTCTTCCAAGCTGCTGACTTGCTGGATGCCGTTGTTGAGAAAATCCAGGTTCGTGAAGAGGGGGTCTACATGGCAATGGCCACACTCGGATTTGGGCAATTCGTCGGAAGCGTCGAAAAATATCTTCCTGCCACGTTCTTCGGACTCGGTATAGGTTGCTTTCCCTTCCAGCACCTGGTCGTATTTGGCGTTCGCGCTGATGAGGGTTCGCTCGAATTGAGCAATGGCTTTGGCCACAAGAAACCGCGTGATTTCCTTGCGATCTCTGATCGAAAATGCTTTTTGGAAAAGCTCCGGGTATTTGGGGTGGTTGCGCAATTTTAATTCCACTAAGCTCCAGTCGCTGTTCATTTCGTGGGGCTCGCGCACGGGCACCAGCGCCTGATCTTCCAACGATTTTGAGCGGCCATCCCAAAAAAGTCCTTTGTAGTAATACCCCACATTGGCCAGCGGCATGGAACTCCTGGGCCCCTCCTGGCCATTGACACCCACGCTGAACGCCAGGCCGTCACTGAACGCATTCTGAGGCAAGTGGCAGGTTGCGCAGGAAACAGAACCGTTCATGGAAAGCAGGGGGTCATAAAACAGCTGCCGACCCAGCGCAACGCCCTCTTCGGTGAGGGGGTTATCGGCAGGTAGCAGCATTTTTACGAAATGTGCAGGTTCTTTTAAGGCGTATGGGGTGGGGGAGTGGTCTTTCCCCGATTCGTCGGACGAACAGGAGGCCGAAACCAGGTAGAAGCTTCCGCAAAGGCTGACAAAAAGCAGGCTGCAAATTTCAAGCAGGTTGATTTTATGCTTCGGTTTATTCCAATACGAGCGCATCGAACAAATTATCTGCGATGAAAGTATACACTGCCGGATTATTGCTGTGGTCTTGCGTGATTTGCCTGAAATCCAGGAAATTATCAGGACCTTTGGACAGTACTTTTTTCAAATCCACCCTAAAACTTAACTGGAGCGGCGATCCCTCTTTTATCTCCACGTGCTTCTCAAAGGTTTTTTCTTTGTAAATATCGTTGGCGCCGGAATGGAAAGTCAATTTGGCCGGGAACTGGCCGTTGCCACTGGTATCGGCATTGCCTTCGATTTTTGTGAAAACGTATCCGGTGGCAGCCGACCAGTAATTGTCGTCGAGCGGGTGCGGCGGGGTGTAGTTTGCCGGACTGGTACTGTTTAATTCAGGTGCTACGCCAATCCCCATGCGGATGGCTTTGTAATGCCCGGCAGCGGGGGCGTCTAATTTCAGCGTGATGCCTTCGGCAGCGGCGGAAGGGGTCAGGATGTCTTTGAAACTGATCAGTGCAACGTCCTGTAAGCGAACAAAGCTGTTGTCTTCCCGCTGAAGCGAGATATTGGACAGGTAGAACTGAAAAAGTTGGAGTTTAACGGCCATACCGGCCTCGTAGGGATAGGCGCTTTCGTACATGACCAGTGGGGCATTGTCAAAAGTACCTTTGAAATTCATTTCTATGGACTCGATCTGGGATCCCTCGTCGTCTCTGCAGGTTGCGGCAAGCAGCAATGCTGCGCTTGCGGCTAAGAAGAAGATTTTTTGCATCATCAGCGCTGTTTTATATTCGGACAACAGAGTCCGAAATTCCATATTGCAAAATACGGCTTATTTTTTTTCTATTGCAATAACAGAAAACGAGTTGGCAAGGTTCTGGACAATTTTTTCAATCATTTGTGCAGGGGTGTCCTGGCGGATGTTCAGGTTTTGAAACCATTCCACATAATTGACCCGTAAGGTGACCAGCGTATTGAAGCCATCGGTTGGGGTGAATCCGCCCGAAGGAAACGTCAATTCCACTGTGCGCAGGTAAGGCTGGGTTCCGATGCGCAATACAACGGGAATGGTGTCGGCAGCGGTGGTGTCCCGAAACAATTCGATGTGGCTGAAAACGTAGCCTGAGTCCTGGTTGAAATGCAGGTTCAGCGCTTCTTCGATGCGGCCAAGGGGGTAATCATCCGGCAGAGAATCGGGGATTGCTTCGTTGGCAATGCCTTCCACGCCTATGGCAAAACGAATTTTTTCAAAACTGCTGCCGCTTTCGCGGAAATTGCCAATGGTATAGGTTTGTTCAAATAACGGATTGGCTAAGAGGAAATTATCTTCTACCGTGGCCTTGCGTGGCGCTCCGGAAGGATCGTAGAGGTTGAGTTCGATGGTATCGCTCACCATAGCCACACTACCGTCGGATCGGACGAGGCGTACGTTGGACAAATAGAACCGGATGTTGTTAAACCGGAAAGGTTGTCCGCTGCCGTCGTAATAAACGGAGTCGGTTGAAAAGCGTTGTTCTCCCAGGCCGAACAAAACAATGCGGTGTCGCAAAGCCAGTTGCAAGGACGGGTATTCGCAGCAATCGAGGCAAGCTTCGTCTGCGTCCAGGTCAAAGTTAGTGGCCTGTGCATCGAGGCAACCCTCTTTGGGTTCATAGCAGGCGGGAACCAGCAAGGTGCAGCACAGCATTAGCCCAAAGAGGTTAAGATTTTTCCTGCTGCGCTTTTTCATAGTCTTTTACCAACTTTTTGACGGCTTGCTTGACCTGCGAAGTGAATTCTTTGTTCAAAATCCAGTTGTAGTACTGCTTGTCCTTTGACAGGATCGGAGCAGCCGGCTGGCCCATGTATTTTCCAAAATTAAAGACAACCACGCCATTGCCGTCGTATTTAAGTTTTTGGGTCACATCTAAAAAGCGATGGTCGTTTGTGAATTCGTGCAGCGCCTGAACGTCGTTGCGCACCGGTGCTTCAGCGATATTGCCGTCTTCGTCCCGGTAATCCACGTTTTTGTAACGGCTAAGTTGTCCCACAAAAACTTCGATGGTTGCTTTCACATCTGCAAGGGCGTCGTGTGCGTCTTCAAAATCGCGCTCGCAATAAAACCGCACCGCAGCTTTGAGGGTGCGGGGTTCCATTTTATAAAAAATGCGCTGCACATCTATCGTGCGGCGGCGTTCCATGTCGAATTCGATGCCCACGCGGGCAAATTCTTCCATCAGCATGGGGATATCGAAACGACCTGAGTTATAACCGGCAAGATCTGCATTGCCGATGAAGTCGTGGATTTTTTGGGCAACCTGCTGGAAAACAGGTTTTTTGGCAACGTCTTTAGGGTGGATGCCATGCACCTGAAAAGCTTCCTCCGAAATAGGAATGCCAGGGTTGATGAGCATGGATAATTCCTGGGGCTCCCCACCTTTTGCGGGGTATTTTATGATGGCGATCTGGATGATCCGGTCTCGCACGACGTTCAGTCCGGTGGCTTCTATGTCAAAAAAACAAATGTCTCTTTCGAGTTTCAGGTTAAGCATCAGTTGTGGCTTTGTTTTTGCTTCATTTCGATGATTTTATCCATCAATTCTTCCAACTGCTCTGCTCCGATTTTTTTGGACAGAATCTCCTTTTTGCGATCCAGAACAAAAATCTGTGGGGTAGATTTTAAATCGTAAATCGTTGAAAATCTGGAGCGGTGGTAGGGGTCAACGGCTTGTATCCAGTTGTCTAATTTTAATTCATCCACGTATTCCCAGCATTTGGGCACTTCGTCGGTGAATTTGGCGCAAACTGCCACGATCTTAACGCCTTTGTCCTTGAATTTTTCGTAAAACTCCTTCATGATGGGCGTTGATTTTTTGCAATGCCCGCAGTCGTGCCGCCAGAAGTAGAGGATGGTATATTCCGAATCTACTTCGTGCAGGGAAAACGGGGTGCCATCGCGCTTTTGCAACTTGATGTCCGGCGCAATTTTACCAATCAGGATGGGTTTCAGCGTATTGGCGTTGTCAATGATTTTTTTCAGTTGCTCTTCTTCTGTCCAGGGCGCCTGGCCTTTGGCGTAGTACTTGTCTACCATGTGTACGTAGACTGCATCCATGCCGACAATGTTGGAACGGGCGTAATAATTCAGAAAGTGAATCAGGTAAAATTTGAACGTTTCAGGCGAGGGACGCAATTTTTCCAACACCTCATCAACTGCAATGGAAATGCTGTCGGGGTGTTGCACGTGCAGTTTTTGAATAAAATATTCGATCCGCTGGAACAGAAATGGCGTGCGCAGCATGCAAGGATCGGTGACGTCCAAATTGTCAAAATAGTGATCCCGGGTATAGCGCCATTTTTTGATTTGCTTTTCTTCTTCTGTCGCACCGTCAAATTCCGGCGTTACAAAAGGCAGGTTCGCTTTGATGATTGCAGCGGTGAGCGTACCGGCGTGTTTGGTGACCATTTCGGCCTGGTATTTTTCAACGTCCGTGTTGAGCTTATCCAATTTGTCCTGAAGAATTTTTTTCTTGGCCTCATCAGTTGTCCGGTCAACCTGCGCGCGCAGGGTATCGGCAAGCGGACGTTTTTCGCTGAGGTAATTCAGGTATTCATAGAACAGCTTGTTGTCAGGCGCACCGGTGAATTTGATGCTTTCTGTTGGGTTGTCCTGATGGGCTTCCAAAGCAAAGCGCTGTTCATTGTCGGAGACCAAAACCTGGAAATAGTTGTTGTTGGGACGCATGACCACCAGATAGACCCCGCATTCTAATTTTTCGGCCCCCTTAAATACAAAAATCCCGTCGGGCTGGCGGATCAGCGTGTCTTTGATGTATTGCTTATCGCCAAAATGATAGGCTATAAAAAGGGTATCTTTTGCATAGCCGTTCAATTTGATTTTAATGTTATAGCCGCTTTCGAGGCCATTGTCTGCGAACAGGGCAGCCGTGGCGACAAAACACAACAACAGTGGGAGTATGATCTTTTTCATGAATCGTGAATAATTATTTACTCAGAGAGCTGGAACTGGTAATCCCTGAATTCCAGGATATTGACGTATCGGTTTTCAAATCGGTCTATTACCGGAACCCGGGAACGCTGCATGGTCGTTCCTTCAATCGGAAGGAACTGAAAACGCGTATGCAGTGCATTCGATGCCTCAGAATCAATAAAATATTGAAACTTCGTGCCGTGTTTGTGCAGCATACGGCCAAAGTACAACATCAGGTCGTAGCCGATAAACGCATCTTCCGTTGGAACCGTACCATAACGGTCATAGTAACGCTGACGGAACAACTGTGTTTGCGGCTCCAGCGTATTGATGTAGCTGCTGCTGCTTACATGTACGTTCAGCTTTTCGTAATATTCATAATCCACGCGCTCGTATTGCATCCACTGGGGCATACCGTAAACGACAACGTGGTTGTATGGATTGCGAACCAGGTCAATTTTTCGCAACAGCGAATAAATGAACGTTTCATCGGACCAGGAAGGCACAATAAAAACGGTGGTATCATCCTGGCGCACGTAAGAAAGCATGTTCACCCGGGCTAAATCAGCCGATTTGTCGCTGATGATAAGTTCGCGCAGGCGGGCGGTGTCGCGTCTGTTTTGCAGACTGGCATATTCCGCCTGGAAATATTGCAATCGCGAAGCTTCCGCCGGTTCATCGCGGCTCACAAGTACAATTTTATTTGGGCTGTAGTGTTTCAGGGCGTGTTGTGCAATGGAAGCGCAATGCGATTCCAACGTTGGGTTGGCCTGGATGTAGTTGGGATTGCTGGAAGTCAACCCCGATGCAGCGCTGGCCGGCGACACAAGGGTAATGTCGGAGGTCTTTGCAAAATCGGCCATAATCTTAACGTTGTCGCGGCGATAAGGTCCGATGATGAGGTGCGCCTTTTTAAGGTCAGGGTTGATGCGCACGAGCGATTGCACGGCTGTTTCGTTCGATTCTTTTGTGTCTATGACGCTGATGTTGAGTTGAATATTTTCAGATGTCAGATCGTCAATCGCCATTTTTAAACCGCTGTAAAATTGGATGGCCCAATACGAGTGGTCGTGTATAGCGCCGGTTCGGGCATCGAACTTGTCGGTTAGAAAAGGCAGGGCAACCGCCACATTGTAGGAAGCAAAAAACTGGGTGCCGAACTGGCCTTCTTCTTTGGGTTCGCCGGGATCGAAGATATCGGTGTTTTCGCCGGAATCCTCGCCTGTTATGACGTTCACACTGCCGGCCGGGATGTCCTTCCAAATAATGGTGTCCATCTTTTCGGTTGGCGCATATTCCACGTATACCCACCTTTTGGTTTCGGGGTCATAGCGTTTGCGCCCCTGAATCTCTTCCAGGGCCGGATCCTTTTTGACGTCCGTCTTTTCGTCCTTTTTGGGATCCGTTTTGGTGGTGCCCGGACTGCCCTGAATTGGCTTCAGCGCTTCGCAGGAGTAAAAAGCCGGTAACAGGAACAACCATAGCACCCAGGCTATCTTATTCCCATTCAATCGTTGCAGGTGGTTTGGTGCTGATATCATAAACGACGCGGTTAATTCCTTTAATTTGGTTAATGATTTCGCTGGAAACGGTGGCCAGAAAGTCGTGCGGCAGCCTGCTCCATTCGGCAGTCATACCATCTATAGAATCTACTGCGCGTAGCGCAATGGCTTGTTCGTAGGTGCGTTCGTCGCCCATAACGCCAACGGAATAGACCGGTAGCAGGATGGCGCCGGCTTGCCATACTTTGTCGTACAAGCCGAATTTTTTCAAATTGTTGGTATAAATGGCGTCGGCTTCCTGAAGCAGGGTTACTTTTTCCGGGGTCACAGCGCCAAGGATGCGGATGCCGAGACCGGGGCCGGGAAAGGGGTGGCGTCCCAGAATAGCTTGCGGAATGCCCAGCGCGGTACCTACTTTGCGCACTTCGTCTTTGAACAGCATGCGCAACGGTTCCACAATTTTCAACTTCAGGTGGTCGGGCAGGCCGCCGACATTGTGGTGCGATTTGATGGTGACGGACGGGCCGTGAACGGAAACGGATTCGATGACATCGGGATAAATGGTGCCCTGTCCCAGCCAGGTCATGTCGGGGTGGCGCTCGGCTTCTTCTTCAAAAACTTCGATGAAAACCCGCCCGATGGCTTTGCGCTTGTCTTCCGGTTTGCTCAATCCTTCCAGCGCACTCCAGAACTTCGTTTTGGCATCAATGCCTTCTACATTCAAACCCAGGCCCAGGTAAGAAGCCATGACTTCTTCGTATTCATTTTTGCGCATCAGGCCATTGTCTACGAAAAAGCACAGGAGCTTGTCGCCAATGGCATGGTGCAACAACACCGCTGCCACGGAAGAATCCACGCCGCCTGAGAGCCCCATCAGCACTTTATCGGCGCCAATTTTTTCGCGTAGTTCTGCTACGGTGTGTTCGATGAAGGAAACCGGAGTCCAGTCGCCGGTGCAACCGCAGATGTCGCTTACAAAGTTGCGGATCAGGGTTTCACCGTGCATGCTGTGGGTGACCTCCGGATGAAACTGGATGCAGTACAGCGGCGCGTTAAAAACACCCGCTTTCGACCGAAAGGCGGCAACTTCCACGCTATCGGTACTGGCTAACAGCTCGAACTGCTCCGGGATACTTTCAATGGTATCGCCGTGCGACATCCAGACCTGCGAGCCTACCGGTACTTGGTGCAGCAAAGGATCGCTTTGGAGGATACTGGTGAGGTTGGCTTTGCCGTATTCGCGTTTGGTGGAGCGGTGAACCTTACCGCCATAGTATTGTGAAACGTACTGCGCGCCATAGCAGACGCCCAAAACAGGTACTTTGCCTACGAGTATGTCGAGGTCCGCATGCAGGGCGTTGTCGTCGGTTACCGAAAACGGGCTGCCCGACAAAATGATGCCTTTGATGCCGTCAAAAGAAGCCGGCACTTTGTTGTAAGGAACAATTTCACTGTAAACGTTCAGTTCCCGCACCCTTCGGGCAATGAGCTGGGTGTATTGTGATCCGAAATCGAGGATGAGTATTCTTTCATTCATGGGTGCAAATATAGGGAAGGAATTTGAGGATTTGAAGATTTGGTGATTTGAGGATTTGAAGATTTGAGGATTTGAAAATTCATTCAAATTGGCAAGGGACAAATTAGCAAGAGGCAAACCGGCGAATTTGCCCGTTTGCCCCTTGCCTTTTGCCCACTTATCATTCAAGGTCTGCCAGCTGAAGCTGGGCGACCACTATTCTATATACAAATCAAACTCCACCCGGCGGTTTTTCTCGCGGCCGTCTTTGTAGCGGTTGTCGCCGATGGGCTGGCTTTCGCC
>JALHRK010000156.1 GCA_022841505.1 Saprospiraceae bacterium
CGGCAATGCAAGTTCAGTAACATCGAAGTCAGTAGATCCGGTACAGCCATTGCTGTCGGTTACCGTAACGTCATAATTGCCGGCTGCGGAAACGCTCGTGTTTTGAGCACCGCTCCCGGTTGACCAACTGTAAGTGGTGAAACCGCCGCTGGCAGTCAGGGTACCGCTCGTGCCCTCGCAGATGGCCGCCGGTCCGCTGATGGTGGGCATAGGGGCAGGCAGAAAGCTGATTTGCGCCTGGGTATTGCCAATGCAACCATTGCTGTTCGTAACAGTAACTGCTATCGGGCCAACCGTGTTAGCCGTAACGGAGGCGCTGCTCTGGCCGGTAGACCACTGATAGTTGGTATAAGGGCCGCCGCTTACCTGAAGCACGGTTGATCCGTTGGTCGGGCAAATGCCCGTCAGGCCGGTGATGTTCGGCGTTGGATTTGGGTTTTGCACCACCATTGCCGTTGCTGTACCTTCACAACCTAAGCTGTTGGTAACGGTGACCGATTGCGAACCCGGGGTGGAAATGGTATCGAACTGCCCGGTGCTTCCGCTGCTCCAGAGGTAACTCGTATACCCGGCGCCAGCATTCAACTGCGTGGAAAGGCCGGCGCAATAATCCAGATCACCGGTGATTGACGGGGTCGGGGTTGGCGACTGCACGACATTCACGGAAGTGGACCCGACGCAACCGCCGGCACTGGTTACCGTGACCGAATAGGTATTGGCGGTTCCTACGTTGATGCTCGGGTTGGTGCTGCCGGTTGACCAGGAATAAGTGGCGTAAGTACCCAATAAGCTCAAAGCGGTCTGGTCACCCGGACAAAAATTCAGAACCCCTGTAATTTCAGGCGTAAGCGATGATGCCTGAGTGACGTCAAAAGTGGCCGTCCCCGGGCATCCTGCTGCGTTGGTGACCGTTACATTATAAGTGCCTCCGGCAGAAACTGTTATTTGTTGAGCCGTGCTGCCTCCGGGCGACCAAAGGTAGCTACTGAATCCGGATCCGGCATTCAGGGTGGTGCTTTCCCCCACACAGATGCTGTTGTTGCCAACGATGGTTGGCGTGGGTGAAGCTGGTTGGTTCACCGTTACACTGGCGCTGCCGGGACAACCGGCTGCGTTTGTGACGGTTACACTATAAGTGCCTGGCGTATTCACGTTAATTGACTGCGTAGAGCCGCTTGGAGACCATGCATAAGATGAAAAACTGCCTGTGGTCAGGGTAGTTGATTGTCCTGCGCAAATGCTCGTATTGCCGTTGATGGCGGGGGTCGGGACGCTGCTTTGGGTGACGGTGACCGAGGCCGTTCCGGTACATCCTGCCGCATTGGTCACTGTCACCGAATAGGTTCCGGGTGTACCCACGCTCAACACGGCGGAAGTGGATCCCCCATTTGACCATTGGTAACTCGAATAGCCATTCCCGGCATTCAGGATAGTGCCATCTCCCGGGCAATAACTCAAAGCGCCGGTAATGGTGGGCATGGGAATCTGCGCCACGGTTACTGTGACTGAAGCCGTGCCGGTGCAACCGTTTTGCGTCACCGTTACCGTATAGGTTCCTGGGTTTGTAACAACCCGCGAAGGGCCGTTGCCACCGCCACCCGACCAGGCATAAGAGGAATAATTGCCATTTACAGTCAGGGTAGTTGAACTGCCTGCACAAATGGCGGTTGCGCCTGAAATTGTCGGTTGGGGAGTGGGTATTTCTGTTACCGTAACCGAGTTTGTGCCCATACAACCGTTTTGCGTGACGGTTACGGTATAGGTTCCGGGAGCGCTGACTGTTGCACTTTGCCCCGTAGCTCCATTTGACCAGGAAATGTTGGTAAAGCCGGCCGGCACACTCAGCGTAGTAAAGGCGCCCTCGCAATAAGTTAAATTTCCATTGATCGGAGGCACAGGCGGCGGCGTTTGTACAACCGTTACGCTGGCCATTCCCACACAGCCGTCTGAATTGACAACCGTTACGCTGTATAAGCCAGGTGCAAAGATTACGGTCTGTTGGGTGACATCGCCGTTTGACCAGGCATAACTCTGATATCCTGAGCCGGCGTTCAGAATGGTTGCGCTACCCTCACAAAAACTGAGTGGCCCCGTAATCATCGGTACCGAAGGGGGCGTTGTATTGACAATAACAGTGGCCGTTCCGGTACAGCCCCCGGGGGCGGTGACGGTAACGGTATAAGCTCCGGGGCTTAGGTTGGTGGGGGTGGCGCCGTTGACGGTTGGGGGCGACCAACTGTAGCTGTAACCCGGGCCCGTTGGCGAGACAGAGATGGAACCGTTGGCAAGTCCACAGGTTGCGTTTGTCGGCGTTGCGGTAACGCTTACCGGGGCACTCGGATTCAAGGTCACCGTTGTGACGCTGGTGCATCCACCCTGGGTCACGGTGATGGTGTAGGTGCCCGGGGAAAGGTTGCTGATACTTGAATTGTTCGTGACTGCCGGCGACCAGGCATACGTGAAACCAGCGCCTGTTGGCGTAACGCTGATGGCGCCATTATTTTGGCCGCAGGTAGGCTGGGTCACGGTTGCATTAGCTGAGAAATTGCAATACATACAAGTTCCGTCATCCACATTTGCCGCCGGGTTGTAATTGGAAGCAGCGGGATCGGTACAACCACAAACGGGGTTTGTTGCAAAGATGGGCGTCACATTGGTAGCGATGCCGACGTCGGCGCCAGCGTGGTCTGTGATGCAAACGGTAAAAGTATAGGTGCCAGCTGCCGGGCAGGTAGCGAGGAGTTCCGCAAAAGAGCTCACCGTTCCTGCACCGCAGGGGTCAGTAGAAACGCCATAAGCGCCACCGGAGGTCGAAACCCCGAGGTCCGGATTTGGCCCGCCTCCATCTGCAAAAGTATAAACTCCTCCCATGTCTTCTGAACTACCGCAAGGACACCCGCCGCCGCATTGACCGCCACCCGGCCGGGTCATGACCATCAGGGTATTTCCGCAAGCGGTAATTCTGATGCTTAAATCTCCCTGCCAGGTATGGGTAATGTTCATGGACAGGCCCAGTGGATTACCCGTTACACTTGGATCAATCGTAAATTCTGTGCAATAAGAAACGGCAGGATTATTTACCGGCTGACTTTGATCAGGGAGGTTAATGCTTGGATTTGTACACTGCGCCATAGCTTGTTGCGCTATTGAGGCGAGTAGGAGTGTCAGAGATAAGATTAGAATTCGTGCGTTGATGTGTTTCATACCTTAGGAAATAAATGTTTGAGTTTGTTCTGAGTTGCAAATATAAAATTTGGAAAAGACAAGTCCCTTTTCCAATTAACATTGGTCAATTATCTTAAGCGTCAGGGTGGCATCGCCATAGAATCGCAATACTTCACTTTAAAAGGTTGAAGTTCGTGAAAATAGGGTAGGGGCTTTCACAAGTTGTTACGGCCTAAGATTTTGGTAAATTGAGCAGAGAACGCACTTTCTTATCTTAGCCGGGTGTTGCTTTCCTTGTCTTATATTGGCTTAGTACAAACCACCCATCAAAGATACCGTTTTCGTTGGGTTCGTTGCCCATTGTGTTCAATTTTGTGCGAATTGGCCACACTATATTTTTATATATGCAAAAAAAACTATTCAGATAAGAATGGGTTTTGTTTTAATTTATAAAAATGCAAGATGTTTAACCATTTAATTTGAAATGGTTTTATTGCGGTAAGCACGGTCAGGTATTGAGGAATCTCCAAAAAAGTATACTGCCCATCGCATAAGCAGGTACATCGCGCCAGTCGGAAGTGAATCGTGGGGAAAGCGCAGGGAACCCCCATTCAAAAAGCAGCACCAATAGCAGGGTTGCACCCGCTATTTCCGCAGGTGAAAGCCGGTGGGCCGGATTTTTAAAGACCAGATACCGGCGCTCCAGCAGCCATGCCGTCAACAGTAAAGGCATGCAAAGCAGGCAATCTAAGTGGTTGTCAAACCAGGGCAGGGAGATATGCCCGATTTTTTGCAAAATCTGGTGTGCAATGAATAAACCTGCACAAACCAGAAAGACCGGGTGGTTTAAGGGCCGGAGCATTTTAAAAAACGGCAATGAATGCAATGGTCAACCCGATCACCAGGAAAGGCGAAAGCAGGATCATGACGGCCACCCCCGTAAACTTGATGACTATTTTCATTGCTAAGGTCAGGGTACTGTCTCCTTCCTTTGCTGCCGACCAGCGGTCAAAAACACCGTAAATACTTGCTGCGGCGCCTAATACCTGCTTGCCGGGCTTCGGCTCCAATTCATCTAATTTGATCTTCATTTTTTTAAGATTTGAGATGTGAGATTTAAGACATTAGATTAAAGATATTAGACCATTCCAGCCAACCGACTTAGTTAGAGCACCAGATCATGATCCAACTTCATGGTCTAAAATCTAATATCTTCTATCTAATATCTAACTTAGGACAAATGTACTAAAACAATTTAATTAGTACAATTGTACTATCTTTGTTTTCGACAAAAAAATCAGGTTAACCGATGAACAAGCCGACCACGAAAGACAAAATTCTGGAAGAAGCGCTCCGGCAATTCAACACCATTGGCAGCGAACGCGTGAGCATCCGGAACATTGCAGGCGCATTGGACATCAGCCCCGGGAATCTGACTTACTATTATAAAAACACGGATGCACTGGTCCACCAGTTGTACCTGAATCTGGTAGAAGACCTGAATGCGCAGATTCACGTCCTGCGCCAGCAAGGCGAACCTGATTTTGCCTGGCTGGTAGAGCAAACGGAGGCAACCTTCCGGGTGATGTACAAATACAAATTTTTGTTGCTCGATTTTCCGGCCATAGCCCGGCGGATTGAGCCCATTCGCACCCATTTCCGGCAATTGATGGAATCGCGGAAAGTCGAGTTCCGCATGCTGATGTTGTATTGGGTGGAAAAAGGGCTGCTCCGGGCAGAATGGGCGCCTGGCCTCTACGACAACTTGATTTTGCAAAGTATGGTGCTGGCCAACAGCTGGATTGGAGATTCAGAACTCCATTTTGAAGGCGACCCGGAGCAGATTATCCCCTATTATTGCGACCTGTTTATTGGCATCATCGCGCCTTTTCTTACTGAAGCAGGTTTGGTTACTTATGCGGTGTGGAAGGGCAGAGGTAAGTTGGCAAATGGACAAATTGGCCAATAGGCAAACCAGGAGGTATCCCGAATTTTTGGTTCGGGTGCAACGCACCACAATCTTGCCATGTTGTGACAACCATTGTTTCGGTGCGCTGCACCAGAGCATACTACTGGACATTTTCGCGCGATGAGACCTTATAGGTTTCCAAAACCGATAAGGTCTAAGGCCTGAAACGAAAATGTCCAGTAGTATGGCACCAGAGATGTAAAATTCGGAATGTCTCCCGTTCTCAATACTTTAAAATCCGCGACAGGCCTTTTTTGCCATCGGCTTCAATGTTCAATACATAAATGCCATTGGTTAAGGTGCTTAAATCCAGGCGGTTGTCATTGACTTCTCCTTTGAAAACCGTGCGTCCCAATAAATCGTAAATGGATATGAAGACCGAACTTCCAGCTGCATACCCCTCAAAATCAAAGGAAACATTTCCTGTCGTTGGATTTGGAAAAACAGAAAAACCTGAAAGTGTGGGCAGTGTTTGCACCCCAACCAGCGGCGAGCCATTGTATTTGAACAAAGCGGGATGGGTAGATGAAGTAAGTTTTCCACCACCGATCCAGCCGGTTTCGGGAGAAGTAAAGACGACTGAATTGAGTGGTCTATTCAAGTTTTCGACCGACCACGTATTGCCAAAATCGGGTGTAATGGCAACCTTCCCTAATACGTGATTGAAATTCGAAGCTACGACGTACGTGCCGGGAGACCCTGGAACAGCAGCGATGTTCCATCCAAAGGTGCCGGGTTGTTGCGATAAATTCGTCCATGTTGTGCCCCCGTCTGTACTTCTGGCGATGCGGTTGATTCCAAAGCTGTTTCGATTGGACAGCAAACCCTTTTCGTGATCCTGAAAGGCAATGGAATAAATTTCAGTTCCAATACCCAATCCTGTTGAGATAAATTCTGTGGTATTCCCATAATCACTGAACCGCACGATGCGGCCTTCCGAGGTGCCGTTCCATAGGGTATCGCCTATTGTGCAAGACATATTTGCGCCGGAATGCAGTAGTTGATATTCGGTGGTGTTGTATCCTGATATTGTAGTATTGTCCCAGGTTGCGCCGTTGTTGTCGGAGCGGCTGATTGCCTGCCTGTTGTGAGCCAACCAGTGCTGGCCGTCATCAAACCAGTTCAGCGCTACGCCTGAGCTGACGTCGTTTAGCCGGAGTGTCCAGAGATCACCTCCATCAGCGGTTCTGTAGAGTTTTCGTCCTGCTCCGCCACCGTAGTCTTGTGTCGTAATCCAGGCCGTCAGCGAATCTACGGCAACAATCTGGAAACTGATGGCGCCTGCCGCTTCTTCAATTTCAGCCACCGTCCAGCTTTGGCCGCCGTTTGACGTGCGCAGAATGTAAGGTCGGTGTGTGGTTGGAATAGGGGGCTGGAAGTAGTCCCGAGAAGCAACGGCCCATACCACGTCGTCGCCGACAGCAGAAATGCTGAAAATGACGTAGTTGACAGGCAGGAGGCCTTCGGCCATGGGCGTCCAGTTTTGGGCGGAAAGGGGCCCCAATACAGCAGATAAAGACAAGATTAGTAGCATTCTTTTTTTCATAAAAATTGAATTTTGTCAGAATTAAGGTAAATTGGTTTTGTGCATGTTAACCCATTTGCCGTTTATACAAACCATACCTACTGGTTTATCTTTTTGCAAACCGATATACGGTCCTTATTTCATCGCTACTTACTTCGATGAAATAAATTCCGATTTCTAATTCGCTAACATCCAGTATTTTATTAAAAAAACCAACCGGAGCACGCATGCGCTCGGTGCTTCGGGTTTTTCCGGAGACGTCGGCGATTTTGAACTGCAAATCCACTTCTTTGGGCGAGAAGAATTGAAGGGTTAGTTCTGTGGTGACCGGGTTGGGAAAGAGGTTTTTCAAGGAAAAATCATCGCTTTCCTGCCGCAGGGCTATGACGGGTGAATACTCAAACGAACCGTCAAAATCCTCCATGCGCAGGCGGTAGTATCCCAGCGAAAAGGGCGTGCGGTCTGTGAACGTGTAGTCGTGCTCCTGATTGCTGGTTCCCTGGGCGGCTACTTTGCCGATATTGACCCAGTTCAGGCCATCGGCGCTGCGTTCAATCTGGTACCAGGCTGCGTTTAATTCGGAGGCCGTTTGCCAGCTAAGCAGCACCCGCTCGTCTTGAAAAAGACCCTCAAAATTGACCAATTCAACCGGGAGCGCCGTTCCTGTTCCGATTCCGAAAGGGGAAAACTGAGTGACCCCGTTTTGGGTTCGGGTACAAGTGGCGCCACAGGTAGCGGCGCCGTCTCCAAATTGGTTCCAACTGCCGCCCGAGTACCTGGATACGTGGCAATTGTCGGGATCAAAAGTCATCGTAGCATCCGATAGCGACCATTGAAAGGTGACGTTTGCATTGGGCGTTCCTTCAGTATGGTCTATCGTCCACTGCCGGTTCACATAGCCATCTCCATTGGTCGGGTAATCGAATCCCTGCTTTACCCGCACGCCAAAAGAAGCTGTGCCGCTCACTTGTTCCAGGGTCACGGGATTATAGCTGGAAATGCCAGACCCGACTGGAAATATTTTAGCGATTGTAGTAACGGATTGTATCAACCTGCCTGTGCCCTGGGTTACAAAATATTTGGTGGCGTCAGCTCCGGATAACGTACCCGCCGTCAAGTCGCCATTTTGCAAATAGGCTTTGCCGCTGGTAAAGGCGAAAGCAGTGATATTTTGGCTGCCCTGGATATTCAAATTTTGAGCATTATTTAAAGTGAGTGAGGCAATGGAGTTTCCGTTGCCGTGCAGGAACTGCTGCGAGGCGCCGCCAAACACCAACGATCGTCCGGCGCCTACGCTCACCGTGCCGTTGTTGGTGAAATTTATGCCGGCAAAAGTAGTATTGGTGGTTGTGTTACTGAAGTTCAGCGTGGCGCCTGTGGCGACAGTGAAGTTGCCGGAGTGGGTGATACTGTTGGCCAGCGTAAGTTCCCCGTTGCTCACCGTTAATGTTCCATTGTTGACAAAAGGAGCATTGGAAACGGTGAGTGTGCCCGCTCCGGTTTTAGTGAAACTACCCCCTGCTTGCACCTCCATGGTTGCGGGGGGGGCAGAACCATTTATACTAATGTTGGCGCTTGCTGCATTATCAATGGTCAGTGCACCGCCGTTGGCGATGACGAGCGAGCTTGTTTGCGACAGTTGGATGCCCCCGGAAGTAAAGGTTCCCGTGCCTGTAATGCGCAATATTTTGCTATTAGAAAGACTCCTCGAACCACTGGTGCCGGTCATAATACCGGACATCGTCACCGTGCCGCTACCGTTTAGCTGGCCGCCATTCCAAATAAAACCATTGGCAAAAGTCGGGCTGCCCGTGCCGCCATAAGTACCGGTTGAAGTCACTTCGCCGGGCATCAGTCCTACATTGTCGTTTATCGTACCACTATTATTTACTTTGCAACTCAGGCTGCTGCCTGCATTGAAATTGACGGTGCTGGCAAGGAGGGAAAACGTGCCCGTACCAGAAATGGCGACATTGGAAAAATTAGCGGTATTTCCGTTGATGTGCCGAAAGTCGCCCGCGCCATTCACTACAATGGTGCCACCTGAATAAGTATGCGTTGCGATTGCCGGGACAAGACAAATCCCGTCGCTGATGGTTATACTGCCGCCAGATAAAAGCAATTGTCCGCTTATAGCCAATTGATTTGAACCTGTTTTAATCAGGGCGCCCCCTGCTTGCACTTCAATGATGCTTGTACTCCCGTTGCCAAGGTTAGCAGTTGTGCCTGGTAAGTCTATCGTGAGTGAGCCACCATTGAGGATAAGGAGTTTTGTGCCATTGCCGGCATTGATGCCCGCGTTGGTGAAGCTACCCGTTCCGCTCAGGTGCAATTCTTTGGTACCCTGGATAAACCGGGAACCTGCGCCGCTGGCAGTCATGGTTCCGCTCACTGTTACGATGCCGCTGCCCGCAAAGTTTCCGCTGTTCCAAATAAATCCATTGGCAAAAGTGGGACTGCCCGTGCCCTGGTAACTGCCGCCGCCCAGGGTCACCTCGAGCGGCATCAAGCCAATGTTGTCATTGAAATTACTACCGTTGACGGACAACCTGGACGTGATGCTCGTGCCAGCGTTCACGTTTGTGGTTGCTGCGGAAACGATCAGGGTGCCGGTGCCATTAATGGTGATGCCCGATAAATTGAATGTGGAATTAAGACTATTTGCCAGGGTGAAACTGCCCGGTGCGGTTATGCTGACCGAACCCTCCGTAAAATTGTAGGTTTGGCTGGCGCCGTTAAAAATGAGTGCCCCATTGTCAATATTAATGGTGCTGCCTGCTGCTAAGGAAACAAGCGGCACAATTGTAGCCGTGCCGCTGCCCGTTTTTGCCAGATTACCCCCATTTTCAATAGAAAAAAGTGTATTCGCCCCACCGTTGCTGCTCAATGTGCTGCTGCCGTCAAAAGTCAGGCTGCCAGTGGAAGCTACGGTGAGTTTGGAAGAGCCGCTGAACCCAATCGTCCTGGGGGTATTGTAAGTCATGATTCCTGTGCTGGTAATGCGGAGTTCTTTGCTGCCTGCGAGGTTAAGGTTTCCTGTATTTGAAACGAAATTTCCGCTAACGGTTACGCCGCCGCTTCCGCTTATGGTGCCGCCGTTCCAGGTGAAACCATTGGCAAAAGTGGGACTGCCCGTGCCCTGATAAGTGCCGCCGGTGATGATTACTTCTCCTGGCATGAGGCCAACATTGTCGTTGAGAATGCCGCCATTCTGGGTCAGCTTGGTAGAAAGGGTACTTCCTGCGTCAAAAGTTAAGGTTCCACCACTGATGACCAGCGTACCCGAACCACTGAAGCCTGCGCCGAAGGTATGTGTTCCTGCTGTGACGTTGCAAGTGCCATTGATTGAAAAAACCTGGCTTTGCGAGAGCATGCTGGTCCCCAAATTTAAGGTGCCGTCAACCGTAAAGGCGCCATCCTGGGTAAAGCTGATGTTGGTAACGAACGAGATGGAAGCGCCTGAATGGATGGTCACCATCCCTCCGCTTTCATTGGTAAAGGGGTTGTCAATGCTTAGGCCAGTGGAGGTTGTACCACCTTTGACAATGCTACCGCCACTCTTGTTGATGATGGCCATTTCGCAGTTGCGACTGCTGGGGTTGTCTCCAATCAAGTTAAAGACGCCATAGTTGGTCAGTGTCTGCCCGCCGCCATTGCCATCAATGTAGCCGTTGATCCAGTTGATGGTTCCCCCGGCATTGTTGGTGATGTCGGAGGCGGTATTGTGCAAGGCGGTAACAAGGCCGGAAATATTGATCGTACCGTCGTTGGTGAGTGCGCCTGCACCGGTGAGTGCGCCCGTCCATTCCAGCGTACCCTGGTTGAGAAAAGCGCCACTGTTGTTCAGGCTGCTCGTCAGCGTCAGGGTAGCCGTTGCTTCAACCGTGATGGTCGTGCAGGTGCTCCCACCGGTTGCAGTGACGTTATGCCCCGCTTTAATGGTCACCCCGTCGTCGGCATCGGGAACGCCATCGTCATCTGTACCTGAGGTGAGCGTCCACGTAGCAGCCAGGTTCCAGTTCCCGGAAGTGGCGCTATCGAAGGTGGCGGCAGAAACGGGTAAAATGATGATCAACCAAATCGCTGCCAAAAAAAAGCGGATATGGAGTTGTATAAAGTTGAATTTTGGGTTCATTACATCGTGCAATTAGAGATTAGCAGGATTAGGCCTACAGGGTCTTTATTTCACCTGCAATATTCCCTGATCGCTACCTTTTTCTCCTGCATTTCTGTAACCAATCCTTGCACTATTGTAACATCCTCCAAATTCAACCCCTTTTCCACTCCGAAGGGGGCATCCCAAACTCTTCCCGGAAGCATCGTGTAAAATAAGCCGGGTCAGAAAAACCACTTTCGTAAGCAATTTCAGACACACTCAACCTCTTGTTTTCCAACAACTGGCGCGCATGACGCAACCGATGCGAGCGGATGAACAGTGCTGCCGACTGCCCTCCAAGCGCCGTGAGTTTCCGGTGGAGTTGCATCCGGCTCATCGCCAAGTCCCGGCACAATGCTTCAATGCCATATTCCTCATCGGTCAGGTGGTCGTCAAGCAGACTACGGACGCGGGCAAGGAATTCGTTTTCTTTGGCGATGAGTGGCGCCAGCGCGGCTTCCGGCAGGGCAGGGTCGGCGATTTGTTGCTGAAAATAGACCTGCAATCGCTTCCTGCTTTCAAGCTGAGCCGCTAAGGTGGCGAATAATTCGGCACGATGGAAGGGTTTGGTGAGCCAGGCATCAGCGCCGCGTTGCAGGCCGTCAATCCGGGCTTCTACAGCTGAACGAGCCGTGAGCATCACCACCGGGATATGGCTGGTGCGTGGGTCGTTTTTGAGTTGGTTGCAAAATTCGAGGCCATCCATGCCGGGCATCATGACGTCGCTGAGCACGAGGTCGGGGAGGTGTTCGAAGGCTTGCGCCAACCCTTCGTGGCCGTTTCGGGCGGTGAGCAACTGATAGTCGCGGCTCAACAGCATGGAGAGGTATTGCACCAGGTCGGCGTTGTCTTCCACGAGAAGCAACAGGGGATTTTCGGATGAAATTGAGGCGGTTTCAGGCGCTGTTGAATTTTCGATTTCCGTGGCTCCCCCCAAAGGCGGCATCTTGACTACTTCATTGGTTGGAGAAAAGCTGTTTGCTTCTAATGCTTCCTGGACTCTATTTTCCTGTGCCTGTATGGGTAAAGTTACCCGGAATGTGCTGCCTTTGCCGACTATGCTTTCGACTTCAATGCGGCCGCCCATCAGCCTGACCAATTCATCCGTAAAGGCGAGACCGATGCCGGAGCCGGCTTGTTCAGAGGCGGCCCCTTTTTGCAAAAGGAGGGCTTCCGCTTCATCCGCTGCTTGTTGAAAGGTAACACCTTCTTGGAAAGGTGTCACCTTCGCCACTGCTGCCTGATAAAACCGCCTAAAAATATGCGGCAGTGCCTCCTCTGAAATACCAATGCCGGTATCGCAAACCTCGATTTGCAGCGTATTATTTTCCTGAAAACAAGCCATGACGCTGATCCCGCCGCCTTCGGGTGTAAATTTGATGGCATTGCCGACCAAATTGGCGATGATCTGCTGGAGGCGATCGGGATCAAAATCTGCCCAGCGTTCGGTTGGTTTCGTGGTTACAGTCAGGTGCTGCTTTTTCATTTCCGCTAAGGATTCGAATGCCTCGGCGTTAATTTTTAAGAACTGCATGACATCGGCGCGGCTGGGGTTCAGCACTAATTTACCCGATTCGATTTTGGAAAGGTCGAGCAGTTGGTTGACTAAGTTGAGGAGATTTCTTCCGTTCCGGCTGACCAGTTTTCCAACTTTCTGCACTTGCCTGTCCGTGCTTTCGCTCAGAGATTCTGACATCCCGAGGATGACGGTGAGTGGGGTTCGGAATTCATGGGTGATGTTGGCGTAAAACAGATTTTTAAAAGCCTCAACCTCTTCTTTTTTTGCAATTTCCCGAAGGCGTTCGTTCTCTTCGAGTTGGGCAATGTGCTCAATTTGAAGTCGGTAGTGACCTTCGCGGAAAAGCCGGGCGCGGTAAGCGAGACCGCCGGTCAGGAAAATAATTTCTGAAGATACGCCGATGGCTCCGGCAAAAGTGGAAAAAGGCGCGCTCAAAAATAAGGAAATCAGCTCTCCAGTGATGGCGCATAGCGTGCCGACCAATACGATTTGGGCAAGCCGGTTGCGCTCCCGCCAAAGCAGAAACAGAAAAACGAAAGAAAACAGGGTCATTACTATTCGAAAAGTGTAGTAAAGCAACCAGCTTTGGTAACGCAGGTCACTTCCCATCAGGATCAGTTCAATCAGGCAGGCGACGCCGCTCACACCGAGTACAAAACGCAATATCGGGCGCATGAACCTGGGAAATTCCTCGTCCTGTTTTAAAAAATGATAAATAAACAAGGTGTAGGCAACAAAATGCGCAGTTGAGTGAAAGACTTTGGTCCAGCTCCATGGCAGGAAATGGTAGGTCAGGTAGAACGCAGGATTAAGGTCTTCAACGATGCGCCATGCGACAAAAATCAGGGAGAACAAGTATAACGCGTACCAAAGAAAAACGGGGTCGCGCTGCTGAACGTATTGTGCTGCCGCAAAAAGCATGACCATAAAGGTGGCGCCTATGAAAAACAAGTAGAAGAGGTTAATGGATTGGGTGGCTTCTAATTGCTGTCGGGTATAAGCTTCTATTTCGGATAAAAGGGGTACAAAAACCCGAAATGGCCTGATGTGATCGAGTTTAAACAAGAGGGTGTCTCGTTGTAAGGGCTGGACCCGGAACGTATTAATTTCTTTTGTTTTGTATGGGATTTTTCCAAGATAATCGTACGCTGGAAACCAACGTGGAAAGGCGATCTCTTGAAAAGTATCCCCCTTTTTTTTGATCCAGAAGGTATCCCGGCCTGGGGATTGAACCAATAATTCGATCGGATTTTCCGAGTGGTTTTCCAATACAAAGGCCATCCAGTAGCGGTATTGCCCGAATTCAAACTTACCCGGTTTTTCAAAATTAACCATGTTTTGAAAACCACCTTTCATCAGGGTGTCCCAGGCCTGGTATT
>JALHRK010000157.1 GCA_022841505.1 Saprospiraceae bacterium
CCTTTTCCAGGCGACGACAACCGCGAGTTCTGGCAACGCGCCGAAGAACGCAACCGCGAAACGGCGAGTCTCTACCGCAAGCTTGGGCTGGCGGAGTATGAGGCGATGGAGGCGTTTCGGAGGTGGAAGTTTTGAGGTGGGATATTTTGACAGGTGTCGGACACTTTAGAAGTGTCCGACACCTGTCAAAAAAACTTGTTGGACAGGAGTAAAAATATAGCCCCAAAAAAGTCACCCCACTTTCAACCCAACCCACAATGGAATATTTCCTGGCGATCTTGATGTACCTTCTGATATTCCTTCCTCCACTACTCGTCATGGTGGACTTTTTAAAATTTCTCATCACGGGGAAGCGACTTTTCAATAAAAACACGGAAAAGGCATTAGAAATAATTGAAACCATAGTCCTGCTTTTAATGCCAGTTACATTTTTAGCGTTAGGGGATGAAAATGAAAACAATTGTTGTGGCGAGACGGCCATATTTTCACCCGACCACAAATTGACCATTTATGTATTTATAGTAATTTGTCTCATAGCCTATGCCATCTCAAGGTCTAAAAAAGGCATCCTCAGTCCAATTACTGAGGTACTGATCAATTCCATTTTACTTTTGGGCATCCTCTTTAACATCGCAATCGCTATACAGATTGATATTGATATTGAACTTTCAATTACTGGAAACTTGCCCATTATTTTGCTTTTTACACTCCAGCTAATTAACAACCAAAAGCAGTTTATAGAATATAGCGAAAACAACTCATCCAATGCAGGCAATTCCTTTGAGAAATTGGCCTGGAAAGTATTAAACCTTAAACCCATCTTTAAAATCCCACTACTCCTGGTGCTTTGTTTGCCCATCATGGTCCTCATTTCCAGTTTACTTTTGTTGTTTGGGCAAAAGCCCGACTCCATCATCAGGGCTTTTACAGATACTTACAAGCAGGGGTTTTCTCAACTTGACTACCTGTGTGCGAATGTGGACTGTGGCGAACATTTCCTATGTTCTGTTGCTGCAAACGGGCATAAAAAAATTGTCAAGCCAATACGGTATGGTGAAAGAAACGGCGGTAAAATAATTTGCAACAGACAGCTTTTGATTGCAAATGCATTTGAAGAATTAATTGAACAAAAATTTACTAAGATTCACAAGGTCATCCGCCGCAATTACAACAAAGTCGGGAATGTAATTCATCGGCACTATGGCGTTTTTAATAACAAATACTTTGCGGACCTGATTTTCCTGCTGATGAAACCGGTTGAGTTTTTTTTCTGGTTGACGCTTTACACCTTCGACAAACGACCGGAGGATAGAATTGCGCGGCAATATTTAGCCCCATCAGACCGGAAAAGTCTCCATGAAAAGTTAAAAGTAGAAGAACCCTCAAAATCCCCCCTGCATAGTATTTAAATCTCAAAACATCTTATATCTTTGAATTTGCGAGCTTGTTCACAACAAAACACCTATACGCATGTCCACTTCCCGTCGCAAATTCATCCGCCAGACCTCCGCCGCCGTCATTGGCGCGGGCCTGACCTCCATGTTGCCTCTAGACGCCATTGCTCAAATCAAACGCCGCGTTTCGGCCAACGACAAAATCAACGTTGGCCTGATCGGCTGCAAAGGCATGGGTTGGTCAAACATGAGCGCCTTACTGAACAACGTGCCCGAAGCCCAGTGCATCGCTTTAGCCGATGTGGATCAAAGCGTACTGGATGAACGGGCTGCCAACGTGGAAAAACTGCGCGGGAAGCGTCCGCAGCTGTTCAAAGACTACCGCAAAATGCTGGAATTAAAGGATTTGGACGCAGTCATTATTGCCACGCCCGACCATTGGCATTGCCTCTGTTTTTGCGATGCCCTTTCGGCAGACAAGCACGTGTATTGCGAAAAGCCGCTCGCCAATTCCATCGAAGAATGTAATGTCATGCTGGGTGCTGCAAAACGCGCGGGAAAAATGGTGCAAATCGGCCAGTGGCAGCGCAGCGGCGCGCATTACCAACAAGCGTACAACTACCTGAAAAGCGGCAAACTAGGCAATATCCGCTTAGTAAAATGCTGGGCCTATCAGGGCTGGATGGAGCCAGTGTCCGTCAAACCCGACAGCGCACCGCCCGCCGGTGTGGATTATGACATGTGGCTTGGACCAGCTCCGAAACGCGCTTTTAATCCCAACCGTTTCCACTTCAATTTCCGCTGGTTTTGGGACTATGCAGGCGGTCTGATGACGGATTGGGGCGTGCATGAAATTGACATCGCGCTGTATTTTATGGGCGCTATTGCGCCAAAATCGGTGATGGCTTCGGGCGGTAAATTGGCCTACCCCGACGACGCTTCCGAAACGCCCGATACCCTTCAGACGGTTTTTGAATACGACAATTTCAATATGCTGTGGGAACACGCTACGGGCATTGATAACGGCAATTACGGCAAAACAGAAGGCATCGCCTTCATTGGAAATTACGGCACAATGGTTGTGAACCGCGAAGGCTGGGAAATCATTCCAGAAACCAAACGAAACGATCAGGGCATCCTGATGTACGAAATCGAAGACCTGCCCGACCAACGCCGAAGCGGCAATGCCAACTACCTCGCCGAGCACCTTAAAAACTTCACTGCGGCCATGCAAGCCAATAACGCATCCCTGCTGAATTGTGGCATTGAAACGGGCGCCGTGGCCGCCATCAACGCGCACATGGGCAACGTGGCGTTTAAAACCGGCAGAAAGGTGTACTGGGATACGGCGAAAGGTGAGTTTAAAAACGACGCGGAAGCCAATGCGCTGATGAAGGCGCATTACCAGAATGGCTGGAAATTGCCAAAAGGCTAAACACCCCTCTGAAGCCATTCAAGATGCCCGAAAGATGACCTTGGCAGGATATTTCATAGCCCCATGATGATGGGGTTATGAAATATTTATGAATTTTTTATATTTGCAGCCGTTCTCTGGATGAGAAGCTGTTGAAACCCTCCCATAATAATTTGCAGTCATCAAATCAACCTGATTCATTTCCTCCCCCCCTTGGAAATTTCAGGATTGGCTATTTCTGCACCAGAATGCCACCTCTTTGATTTCGTAACACAAACACAACGAGTTAATTATGAAGTTTTTAATGAAACTATTTTCCTTGTTATTGGCTGGGCTATTTCCTTTTTGGGTATGTGCCCAACTCCCTAATGTCGGCTTAGTTGTTGATCTGACCTCAGGTACAAGTTCCGGCAGCGCCAGCAATTTCATGAAATTGGGCAGTACCATGATTTTCGGTGCCTCGAACGGAAGCACGGGCACCGAGCTCTGGAAAACCGACGGAACCGCTGCAGGCACGGTCTTGATAAAAGACATCCGCCCGGGTAGCAGTAGCTCCAGTATCAGCAACATGAGGCTGATGGGCAGTTTTGTCTATTTTACCGCCAACGACGGCACCAACGGCGGAGCCTTGTGGCGTACGGACGGCACCACTGCCGGCACCACCATGGTCAAAGACCTCAACGCATCTACTAGCTCAAGTAGTAACATCACGGAATTGACCGTTATCGGCAACAAGCTCTATTTCAGGGGCGATGATGGCGTCAACGGCACCGAACCCTGGATAAGCGACGGCTCAACAAACGGCACCGTGATGCTCAAAAACATCGCACCGGGTTCGGGCAGTAGCTCAGGGTTCAATTGCCTCAGCTGCGCAGGCACCTTCGAGTTCGTAGAATTTGGTGGATTTGTCTATTTTAACGCCAACGACCTTAGCAACAGTGGCCAGCAAAACTCCGAGTTGTGGCGCACAGATGGCACAACAGGAGGTACTGTTTTGTTTAAAGACAATTATTCTTTAGGTAGCGGAGGTCCTGCCAACTTAGTTAACGCAGGTTCTTTTTTATTCTTTACTTCTGATAACCAGAGTAATACGGGGTACGAACCCTGGAAAACAGACGGCACAGTTGGCGGTACCGTCATGATCAAAGATATTTTCACTACCGCAAACGTAGGTTCAATTACCGGAGACGTTTCTACAGCCTACATGAATGGTTATGTATATTTTATTGCCATAGACGTGTACTTCCCCGCCAATTTCAACCTCAATCCACCTCAAAGCGGGTATATCAATGCTGAATTGTGGCGCACGGACGGTACATCCGGGGGTACGACTAAAGTAAAGGAAATAAACCCTGGCACAACAGGGCTAACAGCGGATGCTTTTCCGTTCTCCACGACCAATTTTCTTGTTTTTAACAACAAACTATATTTCACGGCAACCGATGGTACAAATGGGATGGAGCTTTGGGTTAGTGATGGCACAAGCGCCAACACCATCATGCTCAAAAACATAGATACCGCAGGCGATGCAAGCCCTAGTAACTTATACGTCCACAACGGTTTTGTATATTTTTCAGCCGACGACAATGCGGCCAATGGCCGCGAATTATGGCGCACGGATGGTACTCCATTAGGTACGGTATTGGTGAAAGACATCAATCCAGGCGGTCCCAATAGTAGCCCTTCCAATTTTGCCTCTTTAGATGCAACCCACCTGTTGTTTGCCGCCAGCAGAACAATCTATGGCACTGAATTGCATATTTTAGGCGGCAATACCATAACGGTAACAACTTCAGCCAATGGCACGGTATCGCCTCCAGGTACTGTTTCTACCGGAAATATGGTGGATATGGGTTTCAAAAGCGGCGCTTCTCAAACCTTTACTTTTGCTCCCGGTGGAGGTTTTAATACCCAAAGCGTAATTGTTGACGGAAGTTCGGTAGGCACGCCAGCCAATTATACGTTCAACAACATCACGGCCAACCATACGCTCAATGTTACTTTCGGCACGGGAGCACCTACTACCTTTACGATTAATGCCAGTGCGGGCGCAGGTGGTTCGATTTCTCCCTCCGGCGCGGTTAGTGTAAACAGTGGCGGAAGCCAGGCTTTTACCATTACGCCCAGTAGCGGTTTTTGTATTCAGAGTGTGCTGGTGAACAGCGTAAATCAGGGCGCAATTTCTTCATACAATTTTACCAACGTCACTGCCAATCAAACCATCTCCGCAACGTTTGTAGCGGCTACGACTTATTACCGCGATTTGGATACCGACGGGTTTGGCAATCCCTCCAATACAACAACGAGTTGTAGCGGAGCGCCTTCCGGATATGTTTCCAACAATACCGACTGTAACGACAACAGCGCAGTAGAAAAACCGGGCCAAATCTGGTACAAAGACACCGACAGCGACGGCTACGCCCAAACAGGCGCGGCTACCATCACGCAGTGTGCCCGCCCGGTAGGCTACAAAGCAGCCAGCGAATTGACCAACACTACCGGCGACTGCGACGACAACAACTTCAATATCAAACCCAGCGCCACAGAAGCCTGCGACGGCATTGACAACAACTGCAATGGCATAACAGATGAAGGCGCCCAGATACTGTTTTACCGGGATTTTGACACCGATGGCTTCGGCAATCCTTCAAGTGTTATCTCTTCCTGCACGCAGCCCGTTGGTTATGTAGCCGACAACACCGACTGCAACGACAACAGCGCGGTGGAAAAACCTGGCCAAATCTGGTACAAAGACACCGACGGTGACGGTTATGCCCAAACGGGTGCGCCTACGATCACACAATGCTCACGCCCGGTAGGCAGCTACAAAGCAGCCAGTGAATTGACCAATACTACCGGTGATTGCAATGACAATAACGGCGCCATCAACCCGGCGGCATCAGAAGTCTGCGATGGTGTAGACAACAACTGCAATGGCGCTACCGATGAAGGCACCCTGACCACTTACTATCAGGACTCCGACATGGACGGCTTTGGTAACCCTTCAGCCACGCAGCAAGCTTGCAGTCAACCCGTTGGTTATGTGACCAACAACACCGACTGCAATGACGCCAGCGCAATTGAAAAACCCGGCCAAATCTGGCACAAAGACACCGACGGCGACAGCTATGCCCAAACAGGTGCTGCTACCATCACTCAATGTTTGCGCCCGGTAGGCTACAAGGCAGCTTCTGAGCTGACTTCAACCACAGGAGATTGCAACGACAATAACGCGGCCATCAACCCGGCTGCCACTGAAGTTTGCGACGGCATTGACAACAACTGCAACGGCTCTACGGATGAAGGCGTGTTGACCACCTATTATCAGGACTCTGACATGGACGGCTTTGGCAATCCTTCAGCCACGCAGCAAGCTTGCAGCCAACCCGTTGGTTATGTGACCAACAACACCGATTGCAACGACAACAGCGCGGTGGAAAAACCTGGCCAGATCTGGTACAAAGACACGGACGGCGACAACTACGCCCAAACGGGTGCTGCTACCATTACACAATGTTTGCGCCCGGTAGGCTACAAGGCGGCTTCTGAGCTGGCTTCAACCACAGGCGATTGCAACGACAATAACGCGGCCATCAACCCGGCTACCCCCGAAGTTTGCGACGGCATTGACAACAATTGCAACGGCTCTACGGATGAAGGCGTGTTGACCACCTACTACCAGGACTCCGACACGGACGGCTTCGGCAATCCATCAGTTTCCCAGCAGGCTTGTAGCCAACCCGTTGGTTATGTGACCAACAACTCCGATTGCAACGACAACGACAGTGCCATCAACCCGAATACGGTCTGGTATTTGGATGCCGACAACGACAATTACTATACTGGCAGCGGCATTACCCAATGTACCTCGCCAGGCGCAGGCTATAAATACACCGGCCTTTCGGGAGGTAGCGACTGCAACGACAATGACAATACCGTTTATCCTGGCGCTACGGACGTCTGCGATGGCAAAGACAACGACTGCGATGGCACGACGGATGAAGGAGGCACTGGCCCCGCGCCGGGTTGGGGAGTAGGCACTATCGGTGGCGCCACCAATGCTACCAGTAACTTCACCTGCAACTCTGGCACGCCAACCGGCACTGCATTTAACATTACCTCCCAGGGTTTCTCCGGGGCAGCCAACGCCGACCTGATCAACTCCAATTATCAGCAGCGCTGTGGCGATGCATCCATTACTGCGCACCTTGCCAGCAGTCCGGCGCCAGGTTGGGCAGGCATTTACATTCGCGAAGACCTCAGTGCAGGCAGCAAAATGGTCGCGCTCAAAACAAACCTGAGTAGTTTCCTGAGAAGGGAGGTACGCGCTACGGTTAACGGCAACAAAACCACGGCCCAGAATCCCTTGTATGCGAACAATACCTGGGTGCGGATCGTACGCACCGGCAACACCTTTGCCTTTTACACATCGGCAAACGGCACCACCTGGACCATTACCGGCTCAACAACGGTAGCCATGGGCTCCTGTGTTTACATTGGTCTTTTTGCCGAAAGCATCAACGCTGCAACGACCATCAATGCTTCGTTCGACAATGTAGCCATTACAGGGGGTGCAGCGCCTTTGGTAACAGCGCCGGGTCAGGGCTTCGAAGCACTGGAGGAATATTCCCCTGTCATGGAGCAAATCAATGTTTATCCTAACCCAAGCACCGGGCAAATTCAAATTGGTTTGCGGGATTTCAGCGGAAAGGCAGTACGGATCAAGGTTTCCAATAGCTTCGGCTCAACAGTTTTGACTACCAAACTGGAAGAAGCACTTGACACCGAATCGCTGGATCTGAGCGCTTTTGCGCCCGGCGTTTATTGGTTGCAAGTTCAGACGGAAGGATATGCACCGCAAGTGCAAAAGCTTGTCCTGAGCAGGTAGCCTGCTGTAACCTTTGATTCAAAAATGACATGAGTCATTCCAATCTTTTGGGATGGCTCATGTTGTTTCCGGGAGGGTAATGACACTATCCATCGTGTCGGCAAAACGGGATGCAGGGTTAACAATATCAACGATAGAATTTGGGTCAGGAAGATGCAACGGGCTATGATATTGTGGGCGTCTTAGAAGATCGGAGCATTCCCAAAGAAGCCATAGTCCCGGGATTTCATGCGCCTTACAAGCGATTTTTTACGGGTTACACAACCGTATAAAAAATCTCAAAACAACTTTTATCTTTGGAACTGCGAGTTCCCTCACAACAAAACATCAACACACGTGGTCGAACATGACCGCATTACTGTGTGGAAACGACCGAACTAAGGCAAGCGCTAACTTCAATTTCAACTGACTTATGATGGCGAGTCCCGTTTTCCAGAAATACCAAATAACCCTGCCCAACCAAATAACCATTTCTTATTTTGATACCGCGCCAGAGCCAGAGAGGAGAAACCCTGTGCTCCTCATGATCCATGGTTTGGGCAATGATGCTTCTGTCTGGTATAAACTCATAGGGCTAGTTCGATCCCATTATCGCTGCATTGCATTAGACCTGCCTTCGCACGGCGATTCAATTGCCCCGGCGCAGGCCTGTGGTATTGCAAGTTTTGCAGAAACGATTGAAGCTTTAATGCATGCATTACACCTGAAACAGGTGACACTTATGGGGCATTCTATGGGCGGATTGGTCGCGATAAAAACAGTTTTGAATAACCCTAAAGCGGTTCATCACTGCTTTTTGCTGGCGCCAGCTGGCTTTGAAACATTTACAGAAAGAGAGAAGGCCTGGCTAAAGGCGATTTATGCGGTTTGGATGCTGAAAAAAATGAGCGCCTCACGAATCGTGCAGCAAATGAAGGAGAATTTTTTCCAATACCCGGCCGATTTTGATTTCGCCGTAGCCGCGCTCGTTGCCATCCGGGAATCGGAGGAGGCATTCGAAGCCTATTGCCAAACCCTTTCTGTCTGCATGAACAGCCTGCTCGACGAACCTGTTTTCGATGCCCTTTCCAGCATTAGCGTTCCCTGCACCGTTTTTTTTGGAATAGAAGATCGCATCATCCCCAACAAAGTACTTCATCCGACACTTACGGCGGTAAAAGTAGTTGAAAATGGCTGCCGGGAAATCCCTGATGCCGATCTGCACCTGATACCCGAATGCGGCCACATGCTACAATGGGAAGCTGCAGATCAGATAGCCGATTTTTTGCTCACTTCCGGCGCAGGTTATTGATACTGACATCCTGCCAGGAGCGGCACCCTGCCAATCCCATTGTCAATTCCACGTCGGCCATCAGGTTGCTGACCACTTCCCGCACGCCTGCTTCGCCGCCTATGCCCAATGCCAGTGCATAGGGACGTGCAATGCACACGGCTTTTGCACCCAGGGCCATCGCTTTGAAAACATCTGCTCCGCGGCGAATACCGCTGTCAAATAACACGGTCAGTTCATCGCCTACGGCATTGGCAATTTCCGGCAAAACGGTTAAGGAGCCGACAGCGCCATCAACTTGCCTCCCCCCGTGGTTGGACACGACAATCCCGTCAACGCCAAAATCCAGGGCTTTTCTGGCGTCGTCAACATGTTGAATGCCTTTGAGAATAACAGGCAGGCTGGTGCAATTTCGAATGACAGACAGGTCGTTCCAGGTGAGGCCGGGGCCGGTAAAAACCCGCGTAAAATGCCGGATTGCGCGAAATTTATTTTGCCCGGGATCTCCGCCCACTGCTTTCCGAAAAACCGGGTCGCTAAAATAATTAGCCAATCCGTCGCCGTGTAAAAACGGTAAATATCCCAGTTTAATATCGCGTTCCCGCCAGGCCAGCACCGGCGTATCGAGCGTCACCACCAATGCGGAATAGCCCGCTTGTTCAGCTCTGTTAATGATGCTCCTTGTGAAATCATGGTCGCGCCCCCAATACAACTGAAACCAATGTGGGTTGTCGCCATTCTCCCTAGCTATATCTTCCATGGGCATAGAAGAAACCGTGCTGACAATTTGTGGCACCTTCAAAGAACGGGCTGCCCGGGCCACTGGTAGTTCGGCATCAGGGTGGGCAATAGACAAAACTCCAACCGGCCCGAGTAATAAGGGAGAAGGCAAGCGCTGCCCAAACAGCGTAACGCCCATATCTGCATCAGAAATATCCACCAACATCCGTGGCACAATCTGCCAGGCATCCAGCGCCTCCTGATTGTTGCGCATTGTTGTTTCCCCGCCAGCGCCGCCGGCAATGTAGGCAAAGGCTTCGGGCGTCATTTTTTCCGAAGCTTCCTGAAGCAGGGCTTCATAAGAAACCGGGAACTTATTTTTTCGGTTAAACAACCCATTCAGATAAATATTCATCTGCCTTTCCACCCCAAAAGAAGGCCGTTCTGCCTGCGTATGATTTATTGTGGTATTTGTCATAGCTACAATAATCTATTAAGGTTAAATACTGCCTGAATAAAATTAATCTCTAACTGATCGAAATGATATTGCTTCCCGTTTGTTTCTTCATTTTTTAAAGTCAGCCCCGGGAAATACCGCAGATTGGTTCGAAGCGTAAACGATTGCAAGCGATTGGGGCGAATATCCCAGCCCAAAACAAAGCCCAATTTCCACTGATCGTCCCGGGCTTGAACAGCAGCAAGCGGATCAAGCGGATCACGTCCCGACACTTCAAGGCGCTCCCAGCCCGGGCTTATTCCTGCAAAAGGTACAAATCCCTTGTAATCAAATAATGTTTTGCAAATATCCAGAGACAGGGCTTTGCGGCGAAACTGCAAACTGTTGCCATAAGCGCTGATCTCGCTGTCAATACTCCGGTATGCGAGGTTGAGAAAGGCATCCAATTGGTGGTGGTAATAACCGGCGCCCCATTCTATAAATACGTTACCGCCCCTATGCCTTCCCATGTAAGGCGCAACATCGGGAGATGCTTTCAAAAAGAAGGTAGAAGAAACTCCGGCTGCCAGGGTAAATGAATTGAGCTTTCCGGCTTTTCCCAGCCTTGTTTCGCGTTCCTTTGTCCGGCCATTAAGCGCGCCATCTTCTGCAGAAACGGTTGTGTCCAGCAAAAAACGATACCCCAGCCTGAACTGGAATGGCGGCAGGCGGAAGGAAGAAGCGGAAATTCGGTCGAAATAATAAGTAGCCTTATTGTTATACAGCCAGGTTGCGGAAAATTCGAAGTAGTGTTTGTCGCGAACAATAGAGCTGAACCCAACATTCAGTGGGTAACTTACTTTATTATAATCCGCACCATCGTCTGATTTATCAGATGTATTTCCAAGGTACCGGTAGTGCAGGGAATTGAAAGAAGCGCCGACAAACGGGCTGATCTTTGCTGTGAAAGGCGTTTTCCATAAAAAATACCGAAACCCCGTTTCTACTCCTGTGGAAAAGTCGGACGTCCTGTTGGCAGATTGAATATTGAAAACAGGAATGTTGATAAAGAAATCCACTTTACCCCAAAAATGCATGCCGGAGATGTTCAGGTAGGTTGTGGATTGAGGTGAAAAAGCCAATTTGTTCAGCTCGCTGCCCTGCTGTTGGCTCAGGTTTGTCTTCCAGGCGGGCGTATATCCAGTATAAACCCCGAAGCCTGATTGGGCAAACCGATGTTGAGTTCTGGGAAAGATCACCGAAGAATCTTTTTGTCCTGCGATCTTTGAGACAAACAGCAAGAGGCAGCAAAGCAAAACAAATTGGCGTAACATGGTTCAATTGTTATGATAGTGACTCAATATAATAGAAGTGGTATTTCCTCCGGCGTGGATGGAATTGACCATTATATTTTTCAACGGTACGTGTTCTATAGTTTTGCCCGGCACTTTTACCCTGGCTTTCGTGGCATTGAAATATTCACTGGGCAGCCCCGTTCCAAGTACCTCTTCGTTTTGCATCATCAACACCGCAGCAACGAGGGAGCTTTGGCCCGATGCCCCAAAAGTCTCTCCAATGAGGGGCTTGACTGTTGTGTAGTACAATTCTTCATTTTCCCAGATATCGCCAATGGCCTTCCCTTCATATTCGTTATACTGCCAGGGGAGGGCGGAAGCGCCAACGATGCAATCAATATCTTTTGGCGCCAATCCGGATAATTCCAGGCTTTCTTCCATGACATAGCGGAAATCATGTTCGTTTTTCTCGAAGAAGAAATTGTCATGCGCGCCATCGAATCCGGTATTGTAATTCAATACTTCTGCGAAAATTTCTGCGCCACGTTCGAGTGCATGATCCAGTTTTTCCAACACTACAAAAGCGGCAGCCTCGCCAATTACCGTTTTTCTCTGTTCCTGAGCTTGTGCAAGCGCTGCTTTTAAAGCTTCCGCGGCATCGGTTTGCACTGCTTCCGACGGGCAATCCAGCAGGTAACCGTTGTGTGCATAAGACAAGATATGCACATCCCTGATTTCGTCAAACCCACCACAGATAATGATGTCGGCATCGTTATTTTTCAGCAGATCAAATCCATAACAAACGCTGTCTTCCCCCATCAGCAGGGAACTTGACCCCCTGAACTTGTAATAGCGGGTGGTATCTCCAAGCACCGTATTGGATACAGTTTTGGTAAAATCAAAAGGGCTGGCTTTTCGGGGTCCTTCTTGAAAAAGCTTACTCAGGTAGGTTTCTACAGCTGCGTTTGCAGCCATTGAAGTGTTAAGAATCAGGCCAATCCGATCCGGAGAAAGTTGGCTTTCTTCAAGTTTTGCGCTTTTTACGGCAGTTTGGCAGCCCAACATAGCCAATTGTGAATATCGCAGCGGGAAAGGTGCTTTTAAATCTTCAAAATAAGCTTTAATATTAATTTCAGGGCATGGAAATAAATAGGCCTGATCTATGCCTTCTTCATTCCAGGTATTTTTAATGATTGCCCCGCTTTGGCCACTTCTCAGGCTTTGATAATATTTTTCTGCACCAATACCAATGCTGGACACGATGCCAAGCCCGGTGATGACAATTCTTTCATTTTGCGCTATTGTTGCCATGGTCTATTATTTATTTAGGTTTTGTAAGATGAACCGTAATTTGTCCTTTTGCTACTATTTCATTTGCTTCGTTTAGCACTTTACCATCGTAGATAGAAAAATCCATAAATTTTTGTTTTATCGCCACTACGATTTTCAGGTTTTCATCAGGAAAAACTGGCTTAGCGAAGGTCGTTTTATCTATTTTAATGGCCCTGCCCATCATTTTTTTGTCGGAAGTATTTTCGCCTCCTGCCATCGCGCCCGTTGTGTTTTCAATCATCTCCATACGTCCGAAAAGGCCGCAGGTTTGAAACATCATCTCCACCAGAATAACGCCGGGAAGCATGGGATATCCTGGAAAATGGCCTTTAAAAAAAGGCAAATCAGCATCAACGAAAGTTTTGGCAGCCAGGGATATCCCCGGCTCATAACTTACAATTTCATCCACCAACAACATGGGTGGGCGGTGTGGCAATAAGGTTGCCGGTTTAGGAAAAGTTAAAGTGTTCATACTGTTTCTAATTTATTTGAACATATAGCAATCTGATCAAAAATAGATTGGGATAACTCTTCTTCTGAAAATTGTTTTACAATCATAGAAAATTGTTTTTTACTGGCGATCCAACACAAATAATCCTGATCTATTTGTATAGATTTTAATACATACTCTTTTTTGTCGGATAAGGCTGCGTCCATATCGCGAAGGCCTTTTCCCGAGCATTTCACCTGGGCTTCAAGCGCCGTCCAGTCATCCAGATCAATCGTATCTGCCCTTGTGGTAAGGCCCTTGATGGCCCGCCCGAAACGGAGGAAGCTGCTGCGGTCTTTTTTACTCTGTACATCA
>JALHRK010000158.1 GCA_022841505.1 Saprospiraceae bacterium
TGTCCACGCAAACCCGGTATTCATACCCGGCTGAAAGCGCCAGGTATTCCGGCAACCCGATTGGACCTGAAGCGATGTCGAGCAGGTATTTTCCTTTAGCCGGGAAAAAGCTGGATGCTTTTGAAAAAGAATTTTTAATATATTTTGAAGAAACCTCCCTGAAATCAACCCATTTGGGCGAATCTTCATAAATTTTAAGCGCGTCTTTGATTTTATAATTGACTTCGTTGTAATAATCAAATACCCTTTTTTTATCAAAAGACATGCTCTGGCGGAAATCCGTGCCGGTTCCGATATAGATTGCATATTGCTGGTGCAATAAAATAATATCCTCAAAAATCGGATAAAAATATTGATTGGATTGATCTGTCAGGCCGTGTGTTAGCTGACCGTATCCTTTTAATTCATCAGGAAAACTATAATCCTTAAAACTACTGTATTCGATTAAGGTCAATTCAAGATTGGTAATTGGACATTTTAACAGCCCCAAATAATCCATTTTACAGCGATGTTGAAAACTTGCAAGATTGCGCCCGATCTTTTTAAAGATAAAAGATACGAACGTCAAAATTATTCCGTTCTACCCACATTTCCAAAGAGTGGAGGGATTTCTGTCGCAAGCTGGGTGGATTATACTTTCTTCTCGTTGGTGGTCAGCACCAATTCAGATACGACAATTTCCCGATGTTCTACAAAAACGGCAAATTTGCTGGGCCGGATTTTTCCGCCGTGTTCGTTGGCGTAAACCTTCGTGAACTCCGCGCCGTAGTAGAGAATGATGGCGGAATAATAGACCCAAAGGATAATGAGTACCAACGCCCCGGCTGCGCCGTAAGCATTGATAGTGGTTGAACGGCTGAGGTAAATATTGATCAGGTATTTGCCGATCAGAAAGAGCATAGCCGTAAAAAACGATCCAATCAAGGCATCGCTCCACCTCAGGGTGGCATCGGGCAAGACCTTAAAAATAACCGCAAAAAGCAGCATCACCACAATCATGGTGATCACATTGCTGATAACAAAGGCCAGCCAGGTGAAATTGCTGATGTTCGCGCCTATCCAGTCGCTCAGCATGCTCAGCGCTGCGCTCAAAACCAGCGATACCATCAGTAGAAAGCCGATGCCGACAACCATGGAAAATGAAACTAAGCGCGTGATGAGGAACCGAACCCAACTGCGTTTGGGCTTGGCGCGAATGGACCAGATGGTGTTGATGGAATCCTGGATTTCAATGAAGACGGTGGTTACCCCGACGATAAAAGTGAGCACACTCACCACACTTACCCAGGCCGTATCGCCCGAAAGCCTGACATTGCTGATCATTTCCTGCAATTGCATGGCCCCCGGTTTACCCAATAATCCCTCAAATTGAAGATAGAGGTAGCCCGATGCGGCCTCCTCACCCAGCAAAACGCTGCCGATCGCGATGACGATCATCAGCATGGGCGCCATTGAAAAAAGGGTATAGTAGGAAAGCGACGCACTAAGTTGCAATCCGCTATTACCAATAAATTCCCGGGCAGCCAGGTTCAGCAACCGCCCGAGGGATTTGATTTTGCGCCACAGGGTTTTTAGGAAAAGGCGTGAGTGTAACTGGATTTGCATGGTACCGTATTAGATTTCTACCCTACAAAAGTGAGCTATTTATTTTAAGGATATCTTACATGATTATAGGAAAAAGTTGCAAAATTCACACAATTTTCAACGGCAATAGTTTTGATGTAAACGAGAGCTGTTTGCTTTTACAGCGAACAGCTTTAAATTCGGTTATGTGTTAAAGATGTAATTGTAAAATAGAATTGTGTAACCTTTCCCGTCGCAGACGACTCACCTTTGCAGTGTAAAAAACTTCATCTTTATAAAAAAATAAATGCAATGAAAAATTTAATTCTCTCAGGCGTATTGCTAATCTTTGCCATTGGAGCAACTTCGCAAGAAATTGTATATCAACCAACTGTGCGCGGTAATTTTATGATCGGTTCCAGAATCGGTTTTTCCACTGCAAAATCTGAGATAGATGTTCAATCCTCAACAGGTTCCGTCAAAGGAGATGGTGGGAGTTCTTCTCAGTTTAATTTATCGCCGGGTATCGGCTACTTTTTTGCAGACAATCTGGTTTTGGGCATTGGAATGGACTGGATCAACAACAGTAGTTCCTCGGGGGTTGATTTAAACGGCGGAACTTCAAGCACGAATGAATCCGACAACAACAATGTCCTTTTCGGCCCCTTCATCCGCTTTTTCCTGCCTACAGGAGATGACAATGCCTTTTTTATTGGCACCGCCGTCGGTTTTGGAAACTCAAACAATACATTTACTTCCGACAACCAAACCCAATCAGTTAACAATAGTTTGTTAACGGTCGGAGTAGGACCCGGTTATACGATCTATTCTAAAAACGGTTTGGCGCTCGAAGCTTTAGTCAAATATAATTTTGCAAGAAGCACCAGCGAAATAGACATTCAGGGTGTAAAAAGAACCTCAAAAACCCTGACGAACGCGGTAGATTTTTCAGTGGGCCTTCAATATTATTTCGGAGGTTTCAGATCGGCCGCTAATTCTCAGTCCAATTCAGGCAAAAGCTTCTTTTAGTCGTGTCTGTTTTTATAGTCCGATAGCTGCGTTATGCGAAGGCCCAAAATTGGTCATCCCGTCCGGTGGGCGGGACTCCCACTTTTGGGCCTCCCCATGCCTTGCTCTCGAACTCTAAAGAACAGACACTCGAACCATAAAACAGCCATACACTAATACACGTCACCAGTTTTAATAGCATAAAAAGAAAACGTCTTCGGATCCTGAATGGCAGGATTGGGCAAATTCAGACTAAACCAATCCAAATAACTTTGCGCGCCCGAATAAGTAAAAATCTCGCCATCGTGCTGCCAAACTGCCGTAAATGGATTTTCGAAAAAATCGTCAGAAAACTGCGCCAGGGAATCTAAAGCATAGCGTGGCAGGAGGCGGTAAACCGGTACATTTCCAAAGGAAGTGCTCATCCCCAGGATGATCTGCCGCATAAGCACAATATCCAGTGTCGTAATGGATCCGCTGTTGTTCACGTCTGCTGCGATCCAGCTAAAGGGCCTGGGCAGTATTTCCATACCGAGAACGTGGCGCTGTACAGCAATGATGTCAAGTGTTGTTATGCCGGCGCCTGCCTGCCAGATTTCGTCGGTCTCGACAACGCAGGCACTTCCTTCGGCGTAAGACTTGGCAAATGAATGAAATTCTAAAAAAGCGGGGTTGCCCTGTTGGGTAAAAACGGGAATGTTTGCGTCGGTAAATAAGCCGTTGAAGATAAAAATCAGGACGGATTGCCCGGTTGAAAAATCGCATTTTATCCGGCCTCTCGGGAAGGCGGTCAGGTCATATTGCGCTGTTGTTTGATTCCACATAATCCGATCAACAAATCCCAGACCCGCAACGGCTGGTGGATTGACTGGCGTTTCGCAACCCGGAACATCGCCATCTATCAAAAAGCTCATATCCCCTCCGATGGGAGGAAGACCCAATGAAGGGTTTTCCAGAACGTCTATCATCCTTTGTTTTTGACCGGTCGTAAAGGTACGGTAGCTGGGCCAATAGCTCATGGCGTTGTAATATGGCGGGGCGTAAGTGTGCGGCACACCGTTGATGGAGATGTCGCAAGGTGGGAGCGCACACCAGAAGGGCGTTACGTTCGGGCAAAATCCACCCCCGGGGTCAACAGCGGTGTCGTTGATTAAATCACCGGTGCAATTGCCCGGAGTCAGGTTGCCGCAGTCTGGAAAACCGCCTGTGGGCGGACACAGATTATTGGGCTGGTTGTCGGGGAAAATGCTCATGCAGGGGATTTCGTCTACCACCCGAAGTGTTTTATTAAAGGTATGGTATAATCCGAAATGGTGACCAAATTCATGGGCAGTAGTGACCGGGCCTGACTGAGCCGGCAATTTTACACCGTAGGGGAAATCACCCCGGCCATACGGTTCCGCATTGATGAAAACCCGGATGGCATTGTCTTCCGCATAAGCAGAATCGAGTAAAAGCAGCCCGGAATAAATCGCTTTGGGATCCTGCTTATTCACCAGCAAGGTGCTGTTTACGGACTCCGTTTTGCAAATGTAGAACTGGATCTGGTTTGGGAAAATGGCATTGGTATAAGCTAAATTGACAACGAACCGGCTTAAAGCATCAATGGTCGGGTGCGGCGGAGCGCCATCGTCGTAATTGATAAGATAGACGTGTAGCGGTATATGGTAGTGTTGATTATTGGAAGTGGTCGGCTCGTCGCGGGAAGCATGATCGCCCCGAATCTGATAAAAAGTGGCAAGTTTTTGGCGATAGTTTTCGAATTCCCTTTGCGTGTGCTCGGGTAGGGCGCAGCGCAGAACTTCTGCTTCCTGGGCAAAGGTGGATATTGGCAAAAACGACACCAGTAAAGGCATCAGCAGGGTGCCAAAAATACTGATTTTGCATTTTTGGCAGATGTGTAATTGTTTCATGTGAAAGGGAGAATACAGGATTGCCTGCATTTTCGTATTTCAGCATTACGCCCTACTTCTTTTTTATGCTTCGGTGGTTTCGAGATCGCCCACCAATGATAGCTTATCGTAACAAGCTGTAATACAAAGGTGATCTATTTAAACAGGTAAGGTGTTGCAAAATTCTATTTTTAAATTGCATTATTCACTTATTTTCAGATATTTGAGAGCATACTACTGGATATTTTCATTTCAGGGCTTCAGACCTTATAGGTTTTAAAAACCTATAAGGTCTCATTACCAAAAATATAAAGCGCTATCATTTGAAAATCATTCGATTAGATTGAATTCGTGGCCATAGTCATTGTTGAAATACAAGGTTAACTTACTTTTGTCCAAGACCATCCTTTTCCCTAAATAGCTGGTGTTGTAAAACATAAGCATATCTTTATCTTTAATGATTTCATACAATAAAGTATCCGATCTCTTTCCAATTCTCAGGATTTTAATGACGCGCTTATTATCGTCCAGGAATATTTTATATTTTTGACTGAGTACAATTTCGTTTCCAGTCATGACAAATTCTTCAACCCGCCATTTGTGGTTTTGATAATAATGGTTTTCATTTTTTTTGTGAATTTTATCAATCACCCTGTTTTTTATCAGGTAAACCATCGTTGAATCGTCTTTATTAACGGAATATCTATACCTGGAGCTTTTACTGACGCTTATACTGTCTTCAAACCTGCTTACAATAAGTTTGTTGTCTATTCTGTTTCTTCTGGGAGATTCGGTTGAAAAGGTGTCGTTCATGCTGGAATAAATCACATTTCGGTAGGCTTGGTCTGCATAAGCTTTTTCCAATTTGAAGTTGCCTTCCGGATTAATCCCTAAAAGTTTGTCAATTCTTAGGGAAAGATTGCCGTTTAAGTCGTAAAACAGTCCATTTCCAAGATTGAATCCAACTACATGATACGGCGTATTGCGGGTCTCAGAAGTCGTGTCACTCGTGCTTTCATCGTAGGTTTGCCGGATGATGTCTATTCGTAAATCATACAATTCGAGGTCGTTTTGAATGTGCAAAGGTTCAAATTCAACTTTTTGAACATTGTTAATCTCTGTTAAACTGAACGGCGTTGCGCATCCGAAAGCAAAGAGCGTCAACAAAAAGAAAATTATTCCATCTGGGCGTTTCATAAAAAAGGGTTTATTTTTATTAAGGAATTTCCCCCACTGTTTTCGGCAGGGTTTTATTCAAAATAATAAATCCAACGATTCCTGCAAGCAAAGACGCCGTTAAAATACCGATTTTGGCTTCCAGTGCGGCCACCGGCGATTGAAGGGCTAAGTTGGTAATAAACAGCGACATCGTAAATCCAATGCCGGCCAGCATTCCCAAACCGTAAATATTTTTAAAAGTCATATCACCCGGAAGCTGCGCCCAGCCCATTTTGATCAACAGCCAGCTTGCGCCAACCACCCCGACAAACTTACCCAGCAACAAACCAAAAAATACGCCCATGCTTACTGACGTTGCAACCCCCTGAAAAGTGATGCCTTCGAAAGAAATGCCGGCATTGGCCAACGCAAAAACGGGCATCACCACAAAAAGCACCACCGGGTGAAGCGCATGTTCCAATTGTTGCAGGGGCGTACCCGCCGCTCTTGTCAAACTTTTGATTTTTTCAACCAGGTGCAGTTGTTCTGGCTCTAAAAGGGAGACGTCGTTGGGTGGGATGCGTTCAAATTCGCTGACGTACAGCCGCAACCGCCGTGCAAAACCCACTTCATCAATTTTTGTCCGGGCAGGAATGGTCAGCGCCGCCAGCACGCCGGCTACCGTGGCGTGGACACCCGACATCAAAAAGGCAAGCCACAAGCCGCCAATGCCCACAATTCCGTAAAACAAAGTACTCCGTACTCCCAGGTAATTGGCGGTTAACAACACGAACATGAAAACGGTACCGGTAATGAGGTTGACCGTGGAAATTTCAGAGGTGTAAAAGATGGCTATGACCAGCACGGCGCCAAGGTCGTCGGCAATGGCTAAAGCCGTTAAAAATATTTTTACAGACAAAGGGACGCGGTTGCCCAACAGCGATAAAACCCCAAGGGCAAAAGCAATGTCGGTCGCCATTGGAATGCCCCAACCGCTCATGGTGGGTTTTCCGTAATTAAAAAAAGCGTAAACAAGCGCCGGTACGACCATGCCGCCAACCGCTGCCGCCAGTGGAAGGATGGCATTTCGGGGCGATGACAATTCCCCGCCCATAATTTCGCGTTTCAATTCCAGGCCTACAACGAAAAAGAACATGGCCATTAATCCGTCGCTGATCCAGTGGTGCAGGGTGTTGGAAACGGAGTGCCCGGCAAAACCTATAGAAAACTCGTATTCCCACAAGTGGTGATAAGCGTCGCTCCAGGGAGAATTTGCGAGCACCAGAGCCGCCACGGAGCAAACGAGCAAAAAGATTCCTGCCGTTGATTCACTGTGAATAAAGCGGTTGAAAGGCTTTAGCAGGGTGTCAATTTTTTCAAATTTCATCATGAAGCATCATATTTTGTGTCTGTATGGGCGCATCCCATTTTCTCAAATATATCACACTTTATCCGCTTCTCAAAAGACCTGCCTTTATTTTTCGATGCCGGCCATCCCCTGATTTGACCGATTCATCTGCCCGGAACAGGAATTCAGCCTGCTTTGACTTGCAAGAGCAGGGCCTCCGGGCTACCTTTGATTCAACTGCGTACAAAATGAAAAAAATTAGCCTTTGGTTTATCGCTTTTTTGCTTGCCTTGTCCTCTCTGTCTGCACAGGTCAAGGTAGACAGCTTGTGGCGGGTTTGGAAAAACGTGACCCTTCAAGATACGACCCGACTGAACGCCATGCAGCAATTAACGTATAGTTATGTCAACAGGGATCCCGATTCTACCCGGATGCTGGCCCAGGCGCAATTAGCCTTCGCACGCGAAAAAGGCCTGTCGGGGTGGCAGGCCCGGGCGCTGAACAGCATTGGACTGTCCCACCGTTTTCAAAGTAACTACCCCAAAGCGATTCAACACTACGAGCAAAGCCTCGCCTTGCTGGCAAAAGTCAACGACCGGAATTTTATGGCCACGGTGTACCGCAACATGGCCGATGTTTACCGCGTCCAAAGCAACCTGCCCAAAGCCATAGATTACATCACAAAATCCATGAAATTAGCGGAAGAAACGGGCGACCAAAAAAAAGCTGCCGATGGTTATGTCAGCATTGCAACCGTTTATTACGAAATCCCGGGTCAGGATTCCATCATGCTGCAATATTTAGAAAAGGCCCGCAAAATTTATGAAGGACTGAAGGATGAAGCCGGGTTGTCGTTTGTATACGGTAATTTATCGGCGGTTTACCTCGACCGGGACGAATTTGACAAAGCCCTGATTTATAGTGAAAAAACGATGGCCTTGCAGCAAAAATCGGGCAACATGCACGGCTTGGCCACTTCGCTGCACAATCGGGCCATCATCCGGAGTTACCAGGGTCGGCACCGGGAGGCTTTGGCAGATTTTGACCGGGAAATCGAAATTTTTCAGGCGATTGGCGACGAGGAAGGGCTGGCCGATGCCTACATCAGCATGGGCGACTTGTGGTTGCAACAACATCGTTACCCTATGGCGATTCGGGTATGTAGCCAGGCGCTGCGCATTGCCCGTAAATTGGGCAGTCCCAACCAGGAGGAAATGTACGCCTGCGAGTGCCTTTATACCGTTTACCAGATGCAGGGCAACTACCGGCTGGCGCTGGAATATTTGGAACAGGCGGGAAGTGTCAAGGACAGCCTGCAGCAATACGAAACGGAGCAGATGCTGAAGCAGATGGAAATCCAGCGCCAAATGGCCATTGACAGTCTGGGGCGCGAAAAAGAAAATTTCAGGATCCAGATGGCGCACCAGCAAACCCTGCGGCACAAAGACAGAACCCTGAACTGGCTCACGGTTGGCGTCCTGAGCGTCCTCGTCGTCGCGCTGGCATTTCTGGTGCGCATGCTGTATTTCAGGCGACGATCTCAACTGTTGCAGCTTCGGTCGGACGAATTGGAGCGGCAGCAACTGCTCAACGAGGTGGCCCTGCTGCGCTCGCAGGTGAATCCCCATTTTTTGTTCAACAGCCTCAGTATCCTGTCTTCCTTAGTGCGGGTGAATGCCGATCTTTCCGAGCAGTTTATCGAACAGTTGTCGCGTTCTTACCGCTACATTCTGGAGCAAAAAGAGCAGTCGCTGGTGACCCTGCGCACCGAATTGGAGTTTATACAAGCGTATTCCTTCCTGCTTAAAATCCGGTTTGAAAAGAAATACGACCTGCGCATCGAGCTGCCGGAAGAGATCCTGGACACCTGCAAAATTGCTCCCCTGACCCTGCAATTGCTGATTGAAAATGCCGTAAAACACAACCGGATGTCGGTGAAAGAACCTTTGGTGGTAACCGTATCCGTAGAAAACCGGACGCTTTTAGTGAAAAACCGCCTGCAACTCCGCGCCACCGCGCCTGTTTCTACCGGGGTGGGCTTGCAGAACATCATCAACAGGTACGCTTTGTTGACGAAGTGCACGGTCTGGGCAGGGGAAGCAGGGGATGAGTTTGTGGTGAAAGTGCCTTTATTGTAGTTTAAAGACCCATTCCCAAACGGGCCCATCGTCAGGGTCGTCAACCGCTCCGATAAAGGAGAAGTTGTTTTTTTTAAGTATCCTGGTGGAGAAATTATTTTCCGGGAGCGTTCTTGCTGTGATTTTAACAGATGGGTCAGTTTCCAGGGACAATTCTACCAATTTTTTACAAATTGCTGCCCCAACCCCTTGGTTTCTATAAGGCTCAAAGGTAATGTAAGCGATTTCTACAACACCATTCACGGGCTGCCCTTTGAACGCTGCACTGCCGACAAAATTGCCGTTTTGTTTGGCAAAATAGCCAATCCAGGGCGGCACAAACCCAATTTTTTTATAATAATCAACGGTCATTTCACCGATTTCCTGGCATGAAGGATCTCCGCTGAATGCTTCGTTTTCGGTTATTTCTTTTTTAATGGGTATGAGTTCCATGTTAATTTTATTCGTAAAGATTGTTTGTGTCGCTTTTCGCCAATTCAATTAGAAGATCAGCAATTTTTAAAGTGACCGCATTGAAATATTTTTCCCCTTTTTCAGCCGTAGAAAGTTTTGGGTTCCCAACGCCGGTATCCTCCGAAATTTGCGACCATTTTCTTTCCGTCCAGGCCCAACCTTCTGTGAATGCCTTGATTTTGTGCTTTTTTTCATTGCCCAGCCCGGCTTCTTCCAATGGACGCACAAGGTTAGGCGTCAAATAAAGGATCAAACTGGTTTCCAGCTCATCTGCGTGGTCGCCGCCGTGTTCAAAAAAATCTTTTTTATTCAAAGCCTGAAACCAGTTGCAGGTAGACAAAAACATTTTCGGAAATTTTAACCCCAATTCCCGGATGAGCGGTTTAAAGTCGTTCCCGCCGTGGCTGTTCAAAATCAGTAATTTATGAATACCCTGCCGGTCCAATACCGTTATTATATCCGCAAGGATGGCGAGTTGTGTGCTTGGATTCAGGTTGATGTCCAACTTGATGTCCGCCTGCCCGGTATTTACGCCAAAAGGCATGGTGGGCAAAACAATAACCTTTGCGCCGCTCTCCCACGCTATTTTGGCTGATGCCGCTGCAATATGGTCTGCCTCAATGATGTCGGTGGCATAAGGCAGGTGGTAATTGTGCGCTTCTGTAGCGCCCCAGGGGAGGACGGCTACAGAAAATGCTTCATCTTTAATGCTTTTCCAGTTGGTTTCGGCTAAGATGTATGGCCTCATGATTTATGAATTAAGAAAGGGTTCGCGTTTCAAATTGACTTGAATTTAGTCAAGTCACTACTCTTTTTCAAAAAGATACGTTGTCATGAAGATGCCATCCGTAAATGTAGAGCCATTGGTTGAAATTAACCGGTATCCTTTTGATGTTATTTTATTTAAATTTTCGTTAATCAGGGCAATGTTTTGGGTCTGATCGCTTATTTTGTTTCTTTTTAAATCAATTCTTTCAACGACTCCATCCGCATAAGCAATGGTGATGCTGTTGGCCCCTATCAAATTGTTCATGGTCTCTACCGTACGCATGGTTGCGATGCCTTTTTCTTGTTCTTTTTTAGCCGTAAAACCCAAAACCAGGGCTGCAAGGATCGCAAGTCCGGCAAGGATGGGTAAGCGCGTTACTTTTTTCATGTGCGTTGTTTTTTATGGTTTGAAAATTAGAGTCTCTGGCGATTACTAATCCATTTTTCATTTACGACAATTTTTGAACATCGTCAAAAATATCGTCAATCGTTAAATTTGATATGGATATTTCGTTTTCAGCCAATAGCCCTTCAAATTGGAAACGAGACAGCCCGGCAATCTGAGCGGCTTTACCAATGGTTAACTTTTGTAGTTTATAAAGTTGAATCGCCAACACAATTTTCACCCTTTGTTTTAGCTCCTGCTCGCTTTCATTCAATGCCAACAAAATGTCATTTGGAAAATCTATTGATATGGTCTGCGTATTCATGACTTTAATCGTTTTTGCTCACAAAACAGGAATTCATCTCCTTCAAAACTTTCCCAAAGGTTTACAAATTCGGTTCGCGCATTCACAAAATTGAACAAATACACCATCTTCTTAGCCCTTTAGCTCTGTCCCACAACCACCAAATTTATACTTTTCTCCTCAAGCCTCCAAAACAGCAATATTCGCGCCCATCCACTCGCCCAGTGTCTGCTCTTTAGAGTTCGAGAGCAAGGCATGTTTCGCTACAAAAACGCAGAGGTGATCAGTTCTATAAAATGATGCTTAATCGTACATTTTTATTTTTTATTGATGATTGACGAATACATGATTGATGATTGTTAATGTGAGAGATACGTACACATCAAATGTGTATGCTTTACATCATCAATCATTATTAATCAATCATCTCTCATCAATTCTTCTCAAACCCCCTCCTGCCGCCCCACCAACACCTCCCGATACGCATTCAACAACCGCGACTTCGAAATAAACCCCACAAACCGATCGCCTTCCACCACCGGCAAGCGCCAGACGCCGTGTTTTTCAAATTTTTCCATAATACGGGGCGCCGCTTCGCCGGGCACGACCGTGTCCGCGGGGAGTTGCATCAGTTTGGCGATGCGGATATTGTCGTAAGTGGTGGGGTCGAAAATCTGGTCGCGGATGTCGTCCAGCAACACGATGCCCCGGAATTTGCCTTCCTGGTCTACTACCGGGAATATATTGCGTTTGGACTGTTTGATGGTATGCAGCAGGTCGCGCAGGGTGCCTTCGTAAGGCGCAGAAGCGAACGCTACTTCGATGAGGGCGCGGGTTTCGATGCGCTGCAGCAGTACGTCGTCGGGACTGGCCACGTGGACTTTGTTTTCTTCGGCCAACGGTTTGGTGTAGACCGAATACGGCTCGATGTAGCGCGCCACAAAAAAAGCAAGCGAACTGACGATCATCAGGGGCACAATGAGCGCGTAGCCACCGGTGATTTCAGCGATAAGGAAGATGCCGGTGAGCGGGGCGTGTACGACGCCGCTGATGACGCCCGCCATGCCGATGGCAATGAAATTGACCTCGTTCAATCCCCAACCGGTGAGCAGATTGGTGCTGCGTGCCAGCACGAAGCCCGTAAGCGCGCCTGTGAACAGCGACGGAGCAAAGATGCCGCCGTTGCCGCCTGCGCCGATGGTGAGCGCCGTAGCGATCACCTTGATGAAAATCATGGCCGTAGCAAAGGCCACCAATGCCCATGGCGAATGCTTAAATTCGTAAAACAAACTGTTGTTCAGCAGGGCAGGGTAGTGGCGCCGAAACAGGTCGTTGATGGTTTCATAACCTTCGCCGAACAGGGGCGGGAACAAAAAAATCAGGATGCCCAGCGCCAGACCGCCAAAAATGATCCGACCGCGGGCGTTTAGTTTTATTTTTTTAAACCGGGCTTCGAGGCGGAAAGTCGTGCGCGTCATGTAAGCCGCCACACAGCCGCAGAGTAGTCCGAGGACGATGTAAAACGGGATGGCGCCCATCTGCCATTCGCGGAGCGCCGGCGCAAAAATGGTTTCGTAAAACAGCAGCTTGGAAACGATCGTGGCCGTTGCGGAAGCCATCAGCAAAGGAATGAAAGAGGCAACCGTGAGTTCGGGCAGCAACACTTCAAAAGCAAAAATAACACCTGCAATGGGACTGTTGAATACCGCCGAAATGCCCGCTGCCGCCCCGCAGGCGATAAAAAGGTTTCGAAAACGGGGCTGAGCGCGCAGTTCTTTGGCCACATTGGAACCGATGGCCGACCCTGTGAGCACAATGGGCGCTTCCAGTCCGGCAGAACCGCCAAAGCTCACCGTCAGCGCGCTCGACACCATGTGGGAATAGGTGGCGCTGCGCGGTAGTCGCACTGAATTGCGCGAAAGCGCCAGCAGCAACCGCGACAACCCTTTGTCCATTTTACCGCCGTGTACCCGCTTCACGTACAACACCGCAAGCGCGATGCCGGCCATGGGATAAACCAGATAAAGCACGTTGAATTCCGCCGGTTCAAACCAGCCGTCCAACAAGTATTTGATGAGGCGGACAAACTGTTTGAGTAACACCGCTGCCAGTCCGGCAACCGCGCCGATGGTTACGCTCACCACAATGAGGTAGGTGCGTTCGTCTACGTGACTTCTCAGCCACTTGACGGCGTAGTCGAACAGAAATCGGTGCAGGTATGCGAAAAGTTTTAACCACATGGTAGGGCAAAACTAAGAAGGTTTTTCCCAAGATGGTTGTTTTTTACCACATCAATCGCGCCAGCACCGGCAAATGATCCGACGGATAATGGCAATTCCGGGAATCGCTCAGCACCGCGTGTTGCAGTACTTTAAGCTGCTGGTGAGCGGTCTCCGACCCGGATCGCTGGTGAGCAGTCTCCGACCCGAAAC
>JALHRK010000159.1:0-1329 GCA_022841505.1 Saprospiraceae bacterium
TACCGTAATGCCCTAACACATAAGTTTCTTCTGTACGGTCGCCTTTTTTTTCTACGCCAGAAGATTGATTGTAAAAACGATCTTTTTTTGCAGGAACAATCAATGTTAGCAAAGCGTCAATGTAGGTACTTTTGCCTGATGCGTTTGCTCCAGTCAAAAGCGAATTGTTTCCTTTCGGATTTATTCTAAAGACCTTTTCGTTAAATGTGCCCCAGTTATAAACTTCCATATATTGAAGTCTGAAACCTGCTTTGTCGGAACTTGTACTAAACAGACTCAACATAATCTTTCAACTTTGTTTCAAAATCCTGTAATATATCCAGGGTTATTTTTTCTTTGATAATTCGGTGTATCTGATATTTCGTTTCATTGTCTTTTCTGCTGATTTCTTTTAAGTAGCCTAAATCAACAGTAGCATTGATATATTTATCAAGTTCTTTGATGAATTTTACTTTATTGTATTTTTCAGGAAGAAATAATTCTAATTCATCTTTGATTTCGGAATTTGTAATGAATTTTTCAGTTGCCAGTTGTGTAGGATTGCTGTCAAAATCTTCTAAACTTTGTCTTAGCACAACAAGTACGATTGACGTTTCAAAACCAATTTGTCGCCTTTGAACCAAACCAAGCGTGTTACCTTCACTATCTTCAAGTTGTTTAACAAAAGCAAAGCCTTCGTCTTTTTTTACGATAAGTTCCAAACCAATTTTGCCAATGTAATCCTGAATTTCAGCTTGATAATTTATTACATCGTCCCATACGTTTGAATTTCGTTCAACAGGCGATTTAAGCAATCTTACCATTGCTTTGCTGTATGGCGTAATATTTTTTTCTAAACTGCTCATTTGGTCAAAATAATTTCAGGGATTTTTATTTGTTTTCGGTTATCATCATCAAACACGATACTTTGAGTTTTATCAGGACTGATAACGTGTTTAAATTCTTTTACAATGCCAATGTATCCGAACAGTTCAGGCAAACCTTTTTCAAGTCCACCATAATTTTCAACTACATCTAAAAGTGTCGTCTGCGATTTTTCTTTCAGAATATCTTTGATTCTTTTTCGCAAAATTTCTTTGTCGATGTTTGATTGCGAAAACAACTTGCCTAAATGATTAGAAAAAGTGATGTCTTCGTTGGCAATTCTTGGTTTGTTTGTGTAAGTAACTTCTTCGGCTTGTTCTTTGGTTAATTTACGTTCAAAGGGGATGCTGATTTCAATTTCTGTTTCCAACTCAAAGGAGATTTCGGGCTTCTTCTTTGTTGTGCTGATTTCTACAAGTTGTTTTTTGATGTCTTGAATAACCTTTTTGGTTGCTTCCGATTTGG
>JALHRK010000159.1:1339-13383 GCA_022841505.1 Saprospiraceae bacterium
CTTTCATTTTCACGAATGATACGGCTTAGTTTTTCAGCCATTTTATCATTGGCTTTATAAACTTTTTGTCCAGAACTGTGAAGATGTTTCTTCATGCCTTTTAGGAACGTGTCATTTACAGGAATTGATTTTTCTTCCAAAATCTTGTACAAATCTTTTGTCAAGCTTCCCCATTTGTATTGTAAATCGGGATTTAAAATGAACGACCAAAAAGCGTAAAAACTTTTTCCTTGCTGACTTTCTTTCAATGAATCAAGTGCGTCAAAAGTAAATTCCAAGATATCGCTTTTGGTTAAACTTCCGTCAGCGTGTTTTTGATAAATTCCTTTTGTAATTACTTTAAAGTTGTCTTCAACTTCTTTAAAGTCCGATAATAATTCTTTGGCGGATTGATTGAGTTGATTGAAACGTGGAACAATTTCAAAATTTTCAAATACTTTAACATCTTCTCCGATTTTTATTCGTTGAATTTGTTGTTCAATTTCTAGTTTTTTTTCTTCTAATAACTGAATTCGTTTTCCTGCATCTTCATTGGTGAATTCAACCAACTCTTTCAATTGATTTAGAATATTGTTGAATTTTGATTCTGTTCCAACAAATTCTTCTTTCTTTAAACTCGTCAGCCAATCTATGGTTTTGCTTGAGTGACCAGAAAGTTCATAAAAAACTTCGCCTTGCTCGTTAGGATAATTTGTTAAGAAACCGCTGTTTGTCCAATTTTGAATATATTTTTTAGCTTTTACTTCGTAAGTATCAAAAAAGCCGATTTCGCTTTCCTCATCAATTTCAATTTTGTGTCCTTCTAAAAAATCAGCTAATTGAGTATGGATATTTTCAAATGAAATTGCATCTTGTTTGTTTACAAATGTTTTAACAAGAAATTCAATAATCATTTCTCTGTTGCGTAAACGTAGCAACCCAACGCTTGGCGAAGTATTTAGTGTGTTTAATATTTGAGATATGTCTGCCATTGTTATTTACATTCCGAGCGTTGGCAAAATTCAGGCTCTTTTGCTTGCGAAGCAGTCGCTTGTACGTTGGGGCAAGCAAATGTGCCTGAATGTGCGGGTGGCATTTTATTTCTGTCGTTCATTTTGTTCACTGTCCTTGTATTTTTAGCATTGGCAGTAACTCTTGAATATGCGTACTTTCCGAACGCTTGAACAAAAGTAAAGAAAATATCTAAATCCTGCAATAACCCAACTGTTTGGGAATTAAATTACTAAAAATGAATCACTTGTAATTTTAAAGCTCGCCATAAACAACAGCAACAATAAAAAATGCGTACGATCAACTTCCTGGAACTCCACCTCATCCCAACCCGAACCTGCTCACCCCCTGCTCATTCACCCAATCTTCCCCCTCCCAATTTCAACCTTTTCGTATCTTAGCCCGTTGTTAATGAACCCCTGAGCCATTCTACTGATTCAACACCAATTTCCCTCAAGTATGAGCAAACGGACGATTCGGATTCTGGCGCTGGTTTTGGCAGCGATCATTTTCATCGGCGCATTCTGGCTGTACCAAACTGGTTTCTTTTCAGCTGAAACGGCCCCACCGCCAGGCAAAGAAATGGGCGGCCCGGGCATGCCCAAACAGGAGAACATCCCGGTGAAAGCCATGCGCATCAAATCCGGCGAACTGGTGGATTACATTGCGGTGAACGGCTCTACGGTCGCCAATGAAAAAGTGTTCGTCAGCAGCGAGGTGGCGGGGAAAATAACCGCCATCCAATTTTCGGAAGGCATGCTGGTGAAAAAAGGCGCCACGCTGGTGCAACTTGACGACCAGGAATTGCAGGCCCAAATGCGCGAATTGCAGGTGCGCAAAGAACTGACCCAAAAAATTGCCGAGCGCCTCCAGGGGCTTTACGCCAAAGAAGGGGTGAGCCTTCAGGAATACGAAATCGCCCGCGCGGAAGCCGACCAGGTCAAAGCGCAAATAGCGCTGTTGAGCGTACAAATTGCAAAACGTACCATCCGCGCACCATTTGAAGGCTTGCTGGGCTTGCGCCAGGTGAGTGATGGCGCCTATCTTTCGCCGGGTTCGCCGATCGTGGAGTTGGTGAGCATCAACCCAATCAATATCGAGTTTTCTATCCCCGAAAAATACAGCCGCCAGGTCGCGCGCGGCACCCGCATCAATTTTCGGCTCGACGGCTCCGATGAAAAGTTTACGGCCACCGTAGTGGCCAAAGAACCGAACATTGACGCCAATACGCGTACCTTAAAATTGAAGGCGTCTGCTCCAAACCCCGGGGGACGGATTCTGCCGGGTGCGTTCACGAATATTTCGGTTAATTTGGCCGAATCCGACAACGCCATCATGATTCCCACGCAGGCAATTATTCCGGAGTTGAACGGCAAAAAAGTGTTTGTGTATAAATCCGGAAAAGCCGAAGCGGTGAACATTGAAACGGGCGTTCGTCAGGATACCTATATTCAGGTGACGAGCGGCCTGAGCGCCGGAGATACGTTGATTACCACCGGTGTTTTGCAAGTCAAACCCGGATCGGATGTGACGATCACGGAGTTTGAATAATTATTTATTTACCACATAGACCACATAGTTGTTTTCACAATAGTTCACATAGGCGGCTTTCCGTGCTATGTGCCCTATCCCGCCGAGTCGGGACAAGTTGTGAAAAATTCTATGTGCCTATTGTGGTGAAAAATTTCACTTTATGTCCAGTTTATCCTCCATCAGCATCCAACGACCGGTTTTGGCCAGTGTGTTGTCTATTGTCATCCTCCTGTTTGGGTTCATTGGGATGCAATCGTTGGGCGTTCGGGAGTATCCCAGCGTGGAAAATCCGATTGTGACCGTATCCACGAACTATACCGGCGCGAATGCCCAGATTGTGGAATCGCAGATCACGGAGCCGCTGGAAGAATCCATCAATGGCATTGCGGGCATTCGTTCGGTGACCTCAATCAGCCGGGAAGGCCGCAGCACCATTACGGTAGAATTTAACTTAGAGATAGAACTGGAAGACGCCGCCAACGACGTGCGCGAAAAAGTATCCCAGGCGCAGGGGCAGTTGCCTAAAGACGTGGATCCGCCGATTGTGACCAAAGCCAACGCCGATTCGCAGCCCATAGTTTTTTTGAACATCAGCAGTAAAAACCGCGACCTGTTAGAGTTGACGGAAATCGCAGAGAACATCTTCAAAGAGCGATTCCAAACCATCAACGGCGTTAGCGAAGTGCGGATTTGGGGGCAGCGGAAATATGCCATGCGCTTATGGATTGACCCGGATAAAATGTCGGCTTACGGCCTGGTGCCACTCGATGTACGGACAGCCTTAGAGCGCGAAAATGTAGAACTTCCCTCCGGCAGCGTGGAAGGCGCCAATACGGAGTTGACCGTGCGCACCATGGGACGGATTTCTACTGCTGAAGATTTTAATAATTTGATTATCAAGGAAGACGCCGGGAAAATCGTGCGGTTCAGCGATATTGGTTTTGCCGAATTGGGGCCTGAAAACCTGCGCACCGTGCTCAAACGCGACAACGTGCCGATGGTGGGCAATGCCATCATTCCCCAACCCGGCGCCAATTACGTAGACATTGCCGACGAGGTGTACCGCCGTCTGGAACAAATCAAAAAAAACCTGCCGGAAGACATCGAAGTGTTGGTCGGTTTTGACGTCACCACCTTCATTCGGGCCTCCATCCACGAAGTCCAGGAAACCATCTACATCGCTTTTTTCTTAGTTGTGCTCATTATTTTCTTGTTCCTGCGCGACTGGCGTTCCACGATCATCCCGGTATTGGCCATTCCGATTTCGTTGGTCGGGGCGTTTTTTATCATGTATTTAGCCGGTTTTTCTATCAATGTACTCACTTTGCTGGGCATTGTCTTAGCCATTGGTCTGGTGGTGGACGACGCCATTGTGGTGCTTGAAAATATCTATGCAAAAATAGAAGAAGGGGTGCCCCCTTTGCAGGCCGCGCTGAAAGGCTCGCGGGAAATTTTCTTTGCGGTTGTGGCCACCACCGTCGTACTGGCTGCGGTTTTTTTGCCGGTGATTTTCCTTCAGGGGCTTACCGGGCGCTTGTTCCGGGAATTCGGTATCGTCATCGCCGGGGCCGTGCTCATTTCCGCTTTTGTGGCCCTCACGCTCACCCCCATGCTGGCTTCGCGGTTGCTGAGAAAGCATGAACACCATTCCTGGTTTTATCGGGTAACCGAGCCATTTTTCGTTGCGCTGATCGAGGGTTACCGCCGCTCGCTGAATGCTTTCCTGCGTTGGCGCTGGCTGGCTTTTGTGATCATGATTATTTCCGGGTGGATGATCTTTTCATTGGGCGGAAGCCTGCCCAACGAACTGTCGCCGATGGAAGACCGGGGACGGTTGCGCGGAAATGCCACTGCGGCTGAAGGCTCTACCTTCGAATATATGGAAACGTATATGAACGAACTGTCGGACATGACAATGAAAGCCATCCCTGAACGCGACGGCATCATTACGGTCACTTCCCCCGGCTTCGGAGGCGGTTCTACGGTCAATACCGGCATTATTACCATTATTTTGAAAGACCGGGCCGAACGGGAACGCGGACAGGCGGATATTCTGGAAGAACTGATGCCTAAAGTAAAATCGCTGACCGGCGCGCGCACTTTCATTACGCAAGAGCCCTCGTTTGGTGACCGGCGCGGCGGACTTCCGGTGCAATTCGTGCTTCAGGCGCCCAATTTTGACAAACTGAAAGAGGTTTTGCCCAAATTTATAGAAGAAGCCCAAAAAGACCCCACGTTCAATATTGTGGATGTGGATTTGAAATTCAACAAACCGGAACTGCGCATCGAAATTGACCGCCAGAAAGCGAAAGACCTCGGCGTATCTGTACTCGATGTTGGACAGGTACTGCAATTGGGATTGAGTGGTCAGCGCTTTGGGTATTTCCTGATGAACGGCAAACAGTACCAGGTCATCGGGCAAATTGAGCGCGAAAAACGCAACGAGCCAGTGAATGTGAGCTCGCTTTACGTGCGCAACACCCGGGGCGATTTGATCCAGTTGGACAATATTGTAAAATTGGAAGAGCAAACCACCCCGCCGTCTATTTATCGCTACAACCGCTTTGTTTCTGCGACGGTTTCTGCGGGCCTGGCCAAAGGCAAAACCATTGGGGACGGCATTTTGGCGATGGAAGCGGTTGCCGACCGCGTACTGGACGATTCGTTCCAGACGGCGCTTTCGGGGGCTTCCAAAGATTTTCAGGAAAGCTCCTCCAGCCTGCTGTTTGCCTTTACCCTGGCTTTAATTCTTATTTATTTGGTCTTGGCGGCCCAGTTTGAAAGCTTCCGCGACCCGTTCATCATCATGTTTACGGTGCCTTTGGCCTTAGCGGGAGCGGTGGGCACGCTGTACCTGACGGATCAAACCCTCAATATTTTCAGCCAGATCGGCATCATCATGCTCATTGGCCTCGTGGCCAAAAACGGGATTTTGATTGTGGAATTTGCCAACCAGCGCAAAGAACAGGGCTTCGACCGCCTCGAAGCCATCAAAGATGCCTCGGTGTCGCGTTTTCGGCCCATTTTGATGACCAGCTTGTCTACCACGCTGGGCGTATTGCCCATTGCCCTGGCTTTGGGCGCAGGCTCTGAAAGCCGCGTTTCGATGGGGATTGCTGTAATCGGCGGTATGGTGTTTTCTACTTTATTGACCCTGTATGTGATTCCGGCCATCTATACTTACCTGTCTTCCAAAAAAGCCAATTTTTTGGTTGATTTGACGGAAGAACCGGAGGTGGAATCGGAAAATAAGGTGGTAAATGTTTAGGAGAGTTGGCCGGTAATCAGTTGGCAGGTGGCAGGAACAAATCCAGTTGGCAGGATTGTTTTATGGTTTCAATGTGTTGAATACTACCGGCATGCGTTGGCTGTGCATAACACATCATTGATTGTCACTCCCGACAGGGAGTCTGCAACAGAAGAACAGCTGTTTATCGTTTCGTGGTCTCTTCGAGAATGACAAATCCTTTCGCTTTGCGCACTTTGCGACTCACTTAGCACCTTTTCGGTTAATTTTTCTTCCCGCAAAGAGCGCAAAGGATACGCCAAGACCGCAAAGCGTGGCGCCATCTTGCTTAGCGCCCTTTGCGATACCTTTGCGCCCTTTGCGGGAAATAACCAAGTCGGCAGGATCTAAAAATCAACATATTCCCCCGGATCTACCGGTTTCCCTTTGTGCCACAGCTCAAAATGCAGGTGCGGGCCGTTGGTCAGTTCGCCTGTGTTGCCGATGATGGCCACGCCTTCGCCAGCGCGCACAAAGTTGCCTGCTTTTTTCAACAGGGTCGCATTGTGTTTATAAAAAGTGATGACGTTATTGGTGTGCTGAATGCCGATGGTGTTACCCGTTTCCAGCGTCCAGTCGGAGAAAAAAACATAGCCGTCCATTGCGGCTTTGACCGCGGTATTTTTTGGCGCCAGGATGTCAATGCCGTAATGCCCTTTGTCGGGCATGAAACCTGCGCCGACTTCGCCATTCAACGGGGAAGTGAAGTACATCTGCTCCAGCGGCACTTCCCGAACCGGGAAATTGGTAATGCGGCCACTGCGCGCCACCGTACCCACCTGTTCCATTTCTGCTTCCTGCCGCAGTTCTTCTTCTGCCTCCGACACCGGCACGGATGAGGCGGCAAGGCTGTCGTAGTAAGAAACGTCTACCGGGGGCACTTCCTCTTCGGTTTGGACGTCTCCGACCAGCATTTTTCTAAAATTCTCAGAATAACTGCGGTAGGCGTCGAGTTCTTTTTCCATCTCCTCCAACTCGCCGTAGAGGTCAAGGATCGCCGTATCTTCGGGCACACTGCCGTAGCCCGGCACATATTTGCGCAAGGGCGTGAAAGCGATGAGTGAAACCACTGCGATGGTTACGACCACCAAAACGCTCGTAACAAAAATGTAAGCATTGAGCAACGTGAGGCGGTAAGCGCGCACTTCCTCAAAGGTGTCATCGGTCATGATGACGAAGCGATAACTGTGTTTCAGCCGCTCTTTTAATATTTCCCAACGTGATTTCGACTGTTCACCGTCCATTTTCTCGTTAATTAGCTTGTTTTATATACTATTCAACCCTGCTCTGCGGTTTGAAGTCTTGCGATATTGCCATAATTTTGTGCGCCGAAAGCAAAGATCGCGTGCAAAATTAAGTCTCCCCAATGGATTTGCTCAGATCAGGCTCATTTTTAACGAATTTTAAATTCTTATAGTTTTGAAACAGGCATATAAAGCAGGTTTGGTTTTGCTGTCCGTTATCCTTATGACGGCCTGCACCACCCAGAAGCGCAAAGGTGAACTTTCCGGTCTCGGAAAATTATACCACAATACGACTGCCCATTACAACGGCTATTTCAACGCCAATGAGTTGGTGAATGCCAGCATCATCAGTCTGGCTGACCAACACCAGGACAACTACAATCAGTTGCTGGAGGTGTACCCTTACATTGCGGCAAGCAACCCGCAAGCGGCGGCAGCCGATTTAGACCAGGCTGTGGAGAAAGTAGCCACCGTGGTCAGCCTGCACCGCTACAGCCAATGGACCGACGATTGCTATTTGTTGGTTGGAAAAGCGCAGTTCCTGAAAAAGGACTACGAATCGGCCGAATCTACCCTGCGCTACCTCCTGGAAGAATACAGCCCGGATAAACTGAAGAAGAAAAGCAAAAAAGTAAAAAAAGGCAGTTCCAGTTCTGCTTCAAAAAGTGGCAGCAAGGCTCAAAGCAATGCCAAAGAGGCGAAAAAAGAAAAAATAGACAAAGCCAAAGAACAGGCTAAAAAGCGCAAAGAGGCCAACCGCCAGGCGAAAAAAAACAGGAAGAAAAAGAGCAGCAGCAGCTCCAAAGGCAAAAAAACACCGCCCAAAACTACCATCACAGACTCCGGGGAACCGAAATCTGATACTCCGGTGGCGCCTGCCCCTGCTGTTGCCAAAGAACCGGAACTGATCTCACTGGCAGACGATACGCCCACCGATGGCGACCCGGACAACTACTTCCTCAAGCATCGGCCAGCTTACCAGGAAGCACAACTTTGGCTGGCTAAAACTTATGTGGAACGCGATAATTTCGACGGCGCCCAACGTATCCTGAGCGATTTGGAAAATGATCCGGAAACTTTTGATGACGTTCGCGCAGAATTGGGCGGTGTGGGCGCTTACCTGAACATCAAGCGCAAGGCTTATGCCCTGGCAACCGGACCCCTCGAAAAAGCCATTGAACGGTCTTCGGACAAAGCAATCAAAGCGCGGTTCGCCTATATTCTTGGACAACTCTACCAGCGATTGGGCAATGGAGAAGGGGCTTATGCGGCGTTCGAACGTTCGCTCAAATACAGCACGGATTATGAAATGTCGTTCAGCAGCCGCCTGAATATGGCCCAGAATGCCTGGCTGAGTGGCAAAGGCAACGCTACCGAAGCCCGGGCCAGCCTTGAAAAACTGCTAAAGGATCCCAAAAATGCCGATTATGTGGATCAGATCTATTACGCGCTTGCAGAAATTGACCTGAAAGAGGGCAAACGGGAAGATGCCATCAAAAATTTGACCCTTTCCCTGAACAACAGCAGGCAAAACCGCGCCCAGAAAGCGGAGTCCTACCTGAAGCTGGCCAACCTGTACTATGAAGTGGAGGATTATGTGCCCGCTAAGTCTTATTTTGACAGCACCCTCCAGGTGATGGCTTCCACGGATGAACGCTACTCCAATGTGAGTAAACTGAGCAACAGCCTCACCGATATTGCAGCAAATATTAAAATCATTCAGTTGCAGGACAGTCTTCTGCGTTTGGCTTCGATGAGCGATGCAGAAAAACGCGACTTAGCCAATAAGCTCAAAAGAGAACAGGACGAAGCCCGCCGGAATGCTGCGGCTGCTGTATTTGACCAGCAAGCGGTGCAAGGCCCTCCTGGCTCAAAACAGGTGGTCGGAGCGCCACAACCCGCCCTGCAAAAGGAAAGCAGTTTTTTTGCTTACGACGACAGATCGGTCAAACGCGGGAAACGCGATTTTGAAACCAAATGGGGGCAGCGCAAATTGGAGGACAACTGGCGCCGCTCCAACCGCCGCATTTCTTCAGATTTTGTAGAAGAAGGGGCGCCCGTGGCAGAAACCACTTCCAACGCACCGCTAAACGAAGAAGAAGTGGACAAGCTGCTGGCCGGTATTCCGAAAACGGATGCGCAAAAAGGCGAAGCCAATTTGAAAATTCGCGAAGCGATGTTCAAATTGGGGACGCTCTACCGCGACCGGCTTCAGAATTACGAAAAAGCGGTGGCGGTGCTCGAAGATCTTTGTGCCCGCTATCCAAACAGCAACTACGAATTGGATGCCTGGTACTACCTCTACCTGTGCTATAAGGATCTTAACAACGACGCCAAAGCCCAGTACTATCATGACAAAATTCTGGATCGGTATCCGACGACGAACTATGCCCGCATCCTGAAGGATCCTTCGTTTGCTTCAAAATACCTGAACGAAGAGCTTCAACTGAACTTGCAGTACGACGAAATTTACGGCAATTTCAGCAAAGGGTTGTTCCAGGATGTGTATACCCGCAGTGAAAAAGCGTTGGCCGCGTTGATGGGCAAACACCCGCTGAAACCCAAATACGCCCTGCTGATGGCGATGTGCGCCGGCAATCTGAGGGGAAAAGACGCGTATGTGGGGGAATTGCAAAAGGTGATCGCCACCTACCCGGATACCGAAGAGCAACGGCGCGCTAAAGAAATTTTGCGCTTGCTGGATGCAGCAGGCGGCGCCAAACTGCCGGGCGGTGCGGACGACATCAACTTAGTCGCTTCCAAATATAAGGAAGAAGACAAAGAACCGCACTACATCCTCGTTGTGTTCAAAGACGCCAATGTGAACATGGAGACCAACAAAACGAAGGTTTCGGACTACAACCAGGAGTTCCACAAACTGGACAAGTTGCGCATTTCCAACATGTTCCTCGGCAAGGATAAAAATATCCCCGTGCTGGTGCTGCGCCGCTTCAACAACAAAGAAGGCGCTATGAAGTATTACAACGGCGTGAAACTGAACGCGGATAAGTTTATACCAGCTGCTACGGCATTTGAAATGCTTGCCGTTGGCCAGAACAACTACCGGCAATTGCTCACGGAAGAAAACCTCGATACCTACAAAGCGTTTTTTGAAGAGACGTATTTGAAGTAATGGAAGGCTTTCCTGGCTTCAGACCTTATAGGTTTTTAAAACCTATAAGGTCTCATTCGCGAAAATGTCTTGTCGTATGGGCATTCAAACTTCAATCACCGCTGAGGGGTTAAACAATTGGTATTCGTTTTTCATGATGTAGCCCAATTGGTTGGTGAGCAGGGTGGTAGCGCCTATTTTAAAGGCCGGGACATTGCTGTGGTGGTGCCCGTAAATCCAGTAAGCGGCCTGGCTGCATTCGATAAAATCGTGCAGTTCCGTCACAAAGCCGCTGTTGATTTTACTGTCCCGGTATTGTTCCGGGTAGTGCCTCCGCGTTGGTACGTGGTGCGTCACCACGATGCGTTGCCGGTCTGAAGGTTTGGACAGGACATCGCTAAGAAACTCAAAATCAGTCTGGTGCAGGGCGTTAAAATCGGTGGCGGTAAAAGGCAGTTTGCCGTTTCTGATCACCGCAAAATCGCTCATGTTTTGCTGCACAATCCATTCGTATTGGGGTGGAATATGGCTCCACAAGGTGCTCAAAATCAGCTCCACGTTTTTGTACACCACGACCTGGTTGTTCACCAAAAATACATTTTTCCTGATCTGTTTGAACAAGGGCATTTTTACGCTGGCCACATCCCAATAGTAATACTCGTGGTTGCCGGGAATCCAGTAGACCGCTTCAAAGTTTTGGGAGAGGTAATCAAAAAAATCCTCGTGATCTTCGATCTGCCTGAACAGGGTGATGTCGCCGGCAAGCAGGAGAATTTCGCCGGTTGGTTGAATAGGCGTGTACTCCAGGAATTTTTTGTTTTCCTGGAATTCGAGGTGAAGGTCGGAGCAGTATTGGATTTTCATGGTTTCTTTTTGATAAGACTAACCTACTTGATTTTAAAGGTGTCGAATTCGACACCTTTAAAATCCGGATAGTGAAATTCTAAAGTGGTCAAATTCCACCACTTTAAACCCTGGGTTTAATTGTGGCGAATTCGCCACAATTGCCGTTCTGCCATGGCATCAAGAATGAGGCAAAAAAAAATCAACCAATTTCTTTAATCTCCTCCACCGAAAAATAAACCTTCTTCCCTTTCTCCCGCCCAATCCGCACCATCTCATCCGCGCCCAGCGAAGGCCCGCCGATGCGCAGCACAGCATCCACCTTATCCAACAACCGGATGGCGACCGGGTGAAAAATTTCATTAAAAATTGCATCGCCAATGCCTGTGGAACCAGCCGTTTCAATCAGCGGCAACGCAAACCATTCGCCCATCACGGGCAGGTGTCCCATTCTGAATAAGGTTAAAGAGACCTCACTCATGTGCTCCACGTTGGCAGCAATAAGCTCGGGTTGGTCGTTGGTGCCGGAGCGGTAGGGGCCGGCGACTAAGATCAGTTCGGGTTTGATCATGGTGTTTTTTTTGACGGTGGACGGTAGACGGTGGACGATAGACGGGAACATCATCCATCCTCATTAATCAATCATCTATCATCAATTAATCCCCCCTTCGACTCCGCTCAGACTGGGGGCTGCATATACATCCGATACTTTGCAATTCCCATCCGCTGCAAAAAATGCCGCCACGACACCCGCAGCACGCCAAAACCATAGCGGATGCTGCGTGGGAGATTGATGGAAGACGCCTCATCGAAATATTTCGTCGGGCAGGTCACCTCCGCGATGGCGAAACCGGCGTAGATGATCTGGGAAAGCATTTCGTTATCGAAAACAAAATCGTCGGAATTCTGATTGAAATTGATGCCTTCCAGCACTTCGCGGCTAAAAGCGCGGTAGCCGGTATGGTATTCCGAAAGTTTGTAATTGACCAACAGGTTCTGAGTCAGCGTAAGGAAGCGGTTGGCGATGTATTTGTAG
>JALHRK010000160.1 GCA_022841505.1 Saprospiraceae bacterium
ACCTGAAAATGGGGCGGAAAGTTGGCAAAATCGTGTATTTTATCGAGCAGGGTTGCCGGAGGTTTTGCAAAATAAAGCCCACAGTTTGCTTCTTTAAAAAAGGAAGTCAAAAACCGATACTCCGGTAACTGAAGAAACAGGGAGGCAGGAAATTGAAAAAATTTTGCTGCAACCCGCTCATTTTCTGTTGTTTCATTTCGGTAAGTCGCCCAACTATGGGGCAGGTAACTTCCCAAAAAAACCAGATCCCCATTGGTAAAAGGCTGAATCGAATCCCCTACATAACGCATGCCTTCCCCTTTTTGGATAAAGGTCAGTTCCATTTCGGGATGCGCGTGCCAGAAGTGCTCAAAAGCCGGCAAATCCAGCGCACCGTAGTGAAAGGATTTATCGGAATAAAGTCCATCAATGATTTCTATAACTGGCTTCATTTTATGTATATTATCTTATATTTTTTATTTTGACTAATTTAAGTGCAATATATGCAAAGAATCGGCCAATACAGGCAAAGTTGCTCTAAGCGTTTCGCCATAGCTTTGGAGCTTCATTCAAAACTTTACCATGTTGAAGAAATTACCAACCATCGGTTTTCTGCTGCTTCAGGTGGTTTTAGCTTTCGGCCAAACCATAACAGTCAGCTCGGGAAAGGTGCAGCGCCTTGAAAAATTCCCTTCGGAATTTGTGCCTGCCCGAAACATAGACATCTGGCTCCCAGAGGGATACCGCCAGGATAAAAAATACGCCGTCCTCTACATGCACGACGGCCAGATGCTGTACGATGGCGCTGGGACCTGGAACAAGCAGGAATGGGGCGTAGACGAAACACTCGGAAAACTAATCGCCGATCAACGAATCGAGCCTTGCATTGTGGTAGGAATCTGGAACAGCCCAAACGAGGGCGGGCGGTATGGTGAATATTTTCCCCAGCGCATTTTGGACAGTATTCCACCCGACATCCGCGAAGCCATTCTCCGGGATCAAATCAAAGGAAAAGCTCTGGCTGATAACTACCTGAAATTCATCGTGCAGGAACTCAAGCCTTATGTAGATAAACATTTCGCCACCAAAAAAGGCCGGAAGCATACCTTCCTGATGGGTTCCAGCATGGGCGGTTTGATTTCGGCTTATGCCCTTTGCGAATATCCTAAAGTTTTCGGCGGCGCGGCCTGCTTGTCCACCCATACGCCAATCCTGCTCCCGGGACACTTAGATGCTGCGGCGGTTGACCTCGTTGCCGGCGCTTTCCGCAATTACCTGAGCCGCAAATTGCCGCAAAGGCATCCATTCAAAATTTACTTCGATTATGGGACGGAAACGCTGGATGCCCTCTACAAACCTTATCAAACTCAAATAGATGCCATGATGAAAGGCAAGGGCTTCACCTCAAAAACCTGGATTACCCGGGAATTCCCCGGCACTGACCACAGTGAAAAAGCCTGGCGGGAAAGATTGGATATTCCTGTATTGTTTTTATTACCAAAGAAATAAATGCGTCATGTGGGAGCAACAATTAGCTGAACCAATGGAGCTCACAGCGGCTCAGGTTGATTTTTACCAAAAAAACCGCTTCATCAAAATCAAACAGGTGTTTTCTCCGGAAGTCATCGCTTATTTTAACGAGGTGATTGGCGGGAAAGTCAACGAAATGAACAAAGTAGCCGTTCCACTCGAACAGCGCGACACCTACGGCAAAGCTTTTTTGCAGTTGTTCAACCTGTGGCGGGAAGACGAAACCATTAAAAAATTCGTGTTCAGCCGGCGGTTGGCCAAACTTGCCGCCGACCTGATGCAGGTGGACGGGGTGCGCCTTTACCACGATCAGGCCCTGTTTAAAGAAGCGGGCGGGGGCATTACGCCCTGGCATGCCGACCAATTCTACTGGCCGTTGGAAACCGACAAAAGCGTGACGGCCTGGATCCCGCTGCAAGCTACCCCGCTGGAGATGGGGCCGCTAGAGTTCAGCGCAGGCAGCCATCAGATTGTAGAGGGCCGCGACAAAAAAATCGGCGACGAAAGCGAAGCGTTTATTGGAGAAAAATTGCGGATCACGGACTTTCGGCACGTCATCGAACCGTTTGACGTGGGCGAAGTCAGTTTCCACTCGGGTTGGGTATTTCACCGCGCAGGCGCCAACACGACCGACCGGATGCGCAAAGTGATGACCGTCATTTATATGGATAAAAATATGGTGTTGAAAGCGCCGGAAAACGACAACCAAAAATTGGATTGGGAGGTGTGGTGCCCCGGGGCGGAAATTGGGGAGGTGATTGATACGCATTTGAATCCGGTGCTGTTTTAGAAAATGTAGATTTCTTAAATCATCATACCTTAGCGGGAAAGGCTTTTCAAAACACAACACAACATGACAAAACCAGCTTTTCATTCTATCCCCCGACTCCTGGCGCTCTGCTGCTGCCTGTTCTTTTTCGTGGCGGTTTCTGCACAAATTACCCGGGTGGAGCCCCCGAACTGGTGGATCGGCATGCAGGACAACACCCTGCAACTCCTCGTGCAGGGGCCTGAAATTGGCCAGTTAACCCCCGTCATTAACCACCCTGGCGTTCAAATTAAAAAAACGCACCGCGCCGACAGCGAGAACTATCTCTTTATTGACCTAACCATCGCTGCGGACACAAAACCAGGTGATGTTGCCATTGCCTTCAAGCGGGGCGATGCAATCCTTTTCCAACACACCTATCCTTTGCTGGCCCGGAAACAAAAGGCAGCAGCATTTGAAGGATTCAACCCCTCAGATGTTGTTTACCTGATTACGCCCGACCGTTTTGCCAACGGCGACCCAGGCAACGACATTGTAGCGTCTTTGGCTGAAAAAAAGATTGACCGGAAGCAGGGGTTTGCCCGGCATGGCGGCGATATTCAGGGGATTATTGACCACCTGGATTACCTTTCCGGGATGGGCTTCACTGCGATCTGGCCAAGCCCGCTGCTGGAAAACGATATGCCCGACTGGTCCTACCACGGGTACGCCATCACAGACTATTACCGGGTAGATCCGCGTTTCGGAACGCTCGACACGTATAAAGCCTTAGCCGAAAAAGCCCGGAGCAAGGGCATGAAACTCATTTTTGACGGCGTGGTCAACCATTGCGGATCCAACCACTGGTGGATGAAAGATTTGCCTTTTAAAGACTGGCTGAATTTTCAGGATAAAATGCAGGTGACTAACCACCGGCGCACCGTGAATCAGGATCCTTATGCAGCGAAAGTTGACCGGGAACTCATGGTCAGCGGCTGGTTCGTTCCGACAATGCCTGACCTGAACCAGCGCAATCCATTTTTTGCCAACTACCTGATTCAGAACAGCATTTGGTGGATTGAAACCCTCCAATTAGGCGGCATCCGGCAGGACACCTACCCCTATCCCGACAAAGATTTCCTGGCAGCATGGAGTTGCCGGATCATGGCAGAGTATCCCAATTTCAGCTTAGTTGGGGAAGAATGGAGCTTAAATCCGCTTATTGCCGCGTATTGGCAACAGGGAAAAATCAACCACGATGGCTATGTGTCGTGCCTGAAAAGTCCAATGGATTTCCCCATGCAAAACACCCTCGTAGCCGCCCTGACCGAACCCGAATCCTGGGATAAGGGATTGGTGAAACTGTACGAAGGATTGGCGAATGATTTTGTCTATGCCAATCCAAACCACCTGATGACTTTTGGCGACAACCACGACATGGACCGAATTTTCACCCAGCTCAACCAGGATGTGTTCCTCACCAAAATCGCGCTGACTTACCTGCTCACCATGCGCGGTATTCCCCAAATTTATTACGGAACAGAAGTGCTTTTGAGCAACGAGGGGCACCCGGGCGACCACGGCGTCATCCGAACCGATTTTCCGGGCGGATGGGCTGGCGACAAAGTGGATGGATTCAGCGGAAAAGGCTTGTCAAAAGATCAGCAGGAGGTGCAACTTTTTCTAAAAAAACTCCTCAATTGGCGTAAAGGCAGCCTTGCCGTACAGCAGGGAAAAACCATGCATTTTGGCCCGATTACCGGTGTTTACGTCTATTTCCGATACACCCCCACCCAAAAAATCATGGTGGTCATCAATAAAAATGATCGCCCCACGCTACTGGACATGGACCGGTTTAAAGAAATCCTGTCCGGGCATCAGGAAGGAGTGGACGTTCTGACCGGAGAAAGCAAATCCATTGTTCAAAGACTCAACCTGAATCCCAAAAGCGCTTTGATTCTGGAAATCAAGTAGCTGGTTGGGCCCTGATTCAACTAATTCAACACTCTTTACACACCCCCACAGGCTTCGGTTAGAACCCAAATGCCTTGCCTGACAAAAACGCCCCTTATTAATTCAGCGACCCGTAGGAACGTCGCAATAATAACTTCCCGGTTTGGGCGGTGGCTTTTGGGCTTCGCCGAAAAGAGGAACTTATCATTGCGACGTTCCTTAGTCTAATTTTAGCATTAAATTATTTAAAAATTCGGGCTGGTTGAGTTATATTTGCACGTCATTCCCCGAAGCCAAATTTTTTCCCTATATCACATCAGACTAGTAGTACTTTTTTCAGTCTTGTAACCTACCTACAACTACTTGATTTTTTTTAACTAATGATAATTGTATGAGACAATTTATTAACCTAACTGTGTTGATACTCGCAGTGATATTGGGGCCGGGCCAGCTTTTTGGGCAACGAACCATCACTGGCGTAGTAACGGACGCTGTATCGGGCGAAACCCTGATTGGCGCCAATATTCTGGTAGCAGGCACTGCTACCGGTACGATTACCGATATTGATGGTAGCTACTCCCTGCAATTGCCGGCGGGTGCAACGATGTTGGTTTTCAGCTACACGGGTTACAACGCGCAGGAAATTGCGGTTGGCAGCTCGGATAAAATTGACGTCCGCCTCGTAGCGGGTCAGGTTCTCGACGAAGTCGTGGTGATTGGCTACGGTACTGTGAAGCGGGAAGACGCTACAGGTTCCGTGCAAACGGTAGGAACGTCCTCTTTTAACAAAGGCGCCCTGACTTCACCACAGGAGTTGCTGGCTGGTAAAGTAGCCGGCGTTGCAGTCACCACAGACGGTACGCCAGGGGGCGGCGCCGCCATCCGCATCCGGGGAGGGTCTTCGTTGAGCGCATCCAACGACCCTTTATTTGTGATTGACGGGGTTCCCGTATCGAACGACAATACGTCCGGTCAGCGGAACATTCTCAGCCTCATCAACCCCAACGACATTGAGACTTTTACAGTGCTCAAAGACGCTTCCGCAACGGCCATTTACGGTTCGCGGGCGTCCAACGGGGTCATTATCATCACCACCAAAAAAGGAAAGCTGGGCAAAAAAATCCGCTTAGGTTACAGCGGCAGCGTTGCCTTCAGCAATCCGGCTAACCAGGTTGACGTGTTCAGTGCAGATGAATACCGTGCACTGATCAACTCGCGGTTTGTAGACGGCCACCCAGCACCTTCGCTGATGGGCTCTGCCAACACCGATTGGCAATCAGAGATTTACCAAACCGGCATCATGCAGGACCACAACCTGAATATTTCGGGCGGCATCGGCAGCATTCCTTACCGGGTATCGCTGGGCTTCACCGATCAGGATGGTATTTTGAAAACGGACGAATTTAACCGCCTCACGTACGGCCTTAACCTTTCGCCCAGCTTTTTTGAAAACCGCCTGCAAATCAATGTTGGTTTGAAAGGCATGAGCAACGACAACCACTTTGCAGATCGCGGTGCAATTGGCGGAGCGGTTCATTTTGACCCGACCCAACCTGTGCGTGATCCGGAAAGCCCTTACGGCGGCTTCTACACCTGGACGCAGCCCAACGGCAATCCGAATACCCTGTCGCCAGCCAACCCGGTTGCCCTGTTGGAAATGCGCGACGATGAATCCACGGTGAATCGCTACCTCGCCAATTTTTCAGCAGATTACCGCTTCCATTTTTTGCCCGAACTGCGTGCGAACTTAAATTTGGCTTATGACCTGGCCAAAGGCGAAGGCACCATCGTGGTTCCGGATAATGCGGCTTTTGCGTTCAATGAAAACGGCAACGGCGGTGTGAACAACAGCTACAACCAAACCGACCGCAACGAATTGCTGGAGTTTTACCTGAACTATACCAAGACCCTGGGCAGAACGGCCCTCGACCTCATGGGCGGTTACTCCTGGCAGCATTTCTACCGCGAAAACTTCGACCGCCGCGACGACGAAAACGGCATCCGCGAAAACTCGAACGCCAGCGAATTCTACTTAGTGTCGCTGTTCGGCCGTTTGAATTACACCTTGTACGATCGCTTCCTCATCACCCTGACCCTGCGCCAGGATGGATCTTCCCGCTTTAATAAAGACAACCGCTACGGCCTCTTCCCCGCGGCTGCTTTTGCATGGAAAATGATTGACAACGGCGCCGAAAACAACCTGAACAGCTTAAAGCTACGCTTAGGTTACGGGGTAACCGGCCAGCAAGCGGTGAACAACAACTTCTACCCTTCTCAGGCGCTTTATTTGGGAAGTCTTACCACCGCTCAATACCAGTTTGGAAGTGAATTTCTCGAAACCCTGCGTCCGGAAGGCTACAACTCCAACCTGAAGTGGGAAGAAACAACAACGTATAATATTGGCGTTGATTTCTCACTGCTCAAGAACCGCCTGTATGGTTCCGTAGAGGTTTACCAGCGCGAAACCAGCGACCTGATCAACTTCATCCCGGTACCGGCAGGCACCAACCTCACCAACTTCATCACCGCTAACGTGGGCGACCTCGAAAACCGCGGTTTTGAAATCTCAGTAAACGCCATTCCATACAAAGGCGCTAACGCAGAGTGGTCTGTTGGGTTGAACTACACGCAGAACGTTAATGAAATTACGCGCCTTACGGCAACGGACGATCCGAACTACCAGGGCGTGGCTACCGGCGGCATCTCCGGCGGTGTGGGCAACAACATTCAAATCCACAGCGTTGGTTTCCCGGCAAACTCCTTCTTTGTATTCGAGCAGGTGTACGATGCCGATGGCATTCCGGTTGAAAACCTGTACGTAGACCGCAACGGAGACGGCCAGATCTCTACGGCAGACCTTTACCGTTATGAGAATCCGGCGCCGGATGCGTTTATCGGTTTTACGTCCAATTTTAACTACAAAAATTTTGACTTTTCCTTCGCCGGACGCGCTAATTTTGGCAACTATATCTACAACAATAACCAGTCTAATTTGTCTAATTACAGTGGACTGTACGCCTCGACCAATTACCTGCAGAACGTTCAGGCAAACATCGCAACGGTTGATTTCACGACACCGCGCTATTTCAGTGATCACTTCATTCAGGACGGTTCTTTCCTGCGTTTGGATCACGTCACGGTTGGCTACAACTTTGCAAACGTATTCAGCAAAGAAGGTGGCAGCAACCTCCGGGTTTACGCAACCATGCAAAACCCGTTTGTGATTACCAATTACGAAGGCCTGGATCCTGAGGTTTTTGGCGGAATTGACAACAACCTTTATCCGAGATCCAGAGTGTTCCTGTTTGGGTTAAACCTTAATTTATAACATTGCTAAAAGTACACAGTATGGCTTTCTCATCTATTAAAAAACTATCGTTGATAATCCTCGGATTATCATTCGTGGCCACATCCTGCTTCAAGGATCTGGATACTACGCCTCTCGATGAGGACATTCAAACTGCTGACGTCGTATACGATTCGCCGGGAGCTTACCGCCAGGTTTTGGCCAAGCTCTATGCCGGTTTGGCTGTGAGCGGTCAGGAAGGCCCTGCCGGCTTGCCAGACATCAGTGGAATTGACGAAGGGTTTTCTACCTACCTTCGCCAGTATTGGAAAGCACAGGAGTTGTCAACCGACGAGGCCGTAATTGCCTGGAACGACGGCAACATCCACGACTTTGAAGACCAGGACTGGACTGCTCAGAATGAATTCATCACAGCGATGTACAACCGTATTTACTATCAGATTGCGCTGTGCAACGAATTCCTTCGCGAAGCTACCGATGCCAAATTAGACGAACGCGGCCAGGGCAACCTGAAAGGTGAGGTCGCTACTTACCGCGCGGAAGCGCGTTTCCTGCGTGCCCTCAGCTACTGGCATGCGTTGGACATGTTCCGCAATGTTCCTTTTGTGACGGAAGCAAATGGCGTAGGCGCTTTTTTCCCGGATCAAATTTCGGCAGCCAACCTGTTTGACTTCATTGAAAATGAAATCAAGGAAATCGAGCCATTGATGATTGCGCCACGTCAAAACAGCTACGCCCGTGCAGACCAGGCAGCGCTCTGGATGCTCGCAGCCAAACTGTACCTCAATGCAGAAGTTTACACCGGACAAGGTAAATACACAGAATGCGCAACCTACGCTAAAAAAGTAATTGACGCAGGCTACTCGTTAGAGCCAACTTATCAGCACCTCTTCCTGGCAGACAACCATCTCGACAACACCGAGGTAATTTTCCCGGTTGCTTTCGACGGAACGCGCACCCAAACCTGGGGTGGCATGACCTTCATTACCCACGCAGCAGTTGGCGGCAGCATGAGCCCGGCTGCATTCGGCCTCGACGGCGGTTGGGGTGGAACCCGCACCACAAGCGCATTTGTTGGTAAATTCCCGGAAGTTGGCGGCACGGTTGTAGCGCCTGATTTCGACAGTGGCAGCTATCCGCTGCTGAATGTGCCCGGCGCGTACCAGGGTTGGGATCCAGCCAGCACGACAGGCGCATTGGCTTCTAAAGGCAGCAACGAAGTGTACGAAGGTTTCACTTATTTTGCAGAAGCTTCCCAATTCAAGTTTGCAAAAGGGACCTGGGATGTAAACTGGGGAGATAACGGCGCGGACGGCACCCTGGAACCCGGTGGTGAGAACCTCAATGTTGCACCTGGTTTCTACCGCATCAATGTTGATTTGAATACATTGACTTACTCCCTGACTCCAATTTCCTGGGGTTTAATCGGATCAGCAACGGCTGGTGGCTGGGACAGCGACCAGAATATGACTTACGATGAAACGGAAGGCGCATGGACGATCACTGCTGACTTAGTTGCCGGCGAAGCAAAATTCCGGGCTAACGATGGCTGGGACATCAACTTTGGCGATACGGGCAAAGACGCGCTTTTGGAATACGGGGGCGACAACATTGCCATTCCGGGTGCTGGAAATTACACCATCAAATTGTACCTCAGCCGCCAGGATTATACCTACTCCATTGTTTCTAACGTAAACGATAACCGCAAGATGTTCCACACGGACGGGCAAAGTCTGGAAATTACAGACGTTTCCCAGTTCACGGAGGGTTATGCGATTACCAAGTTCAAAAACGTGGATCGCAATGGCAATGCCGGCTCCAACCTTACGTTCCCGGACACGGACTTCCCGATGTTCCGCTTAGCTGATGCGTACCTGATGTATGCCGAAGCAATCCTCCGCGGTGGAAGTGGCAGCGCATCCGAAGCTTTGGGCTATGTGAACCAGGTGCGCGCCCGCGCCGGCGCAGGTAACCTGAGTTCAGGTGATCTGACGCTGGATTTCATCCTCGACGAACGGGCACGCGAACTCTATTGGGAATGTCACCGCCGCACGGACTTAGTTCGGTTTGGCCAGTTCTCCAATGGTTCTTACGTTTGGCCTTTGAAAGGCGGCTCCCTGACCGGCGCTCCGGTTCCGGCATTCTATAACGTATTTCCGATTCCGGCATCTGACTTAGGGGCAAACCCTAAATTGGTTCAAAATCCGGGTTATAATTAATTCATCTTTCCTGAAATTCCGGTGGATGCCATCGGAATTTCAGGAGCTTAATACCATCATCATGCGCAAGCAATATTTTCTCCTGAGTTTACTCGCCCTAATGATGTGGGGTTGCAGTGAAGACGAATTCGGCCCGGTGCTGAGTCTCGGTGACGCACCGGGATTGACAAGCCCGACAGCCAACGCCAGCTATGTCATTACAGAAGACATCGTGGATGACGTGATGGCTACTTTTACCTGGACCGCCGCTGACTTCGGATATGATGCAGGAATTGACTACGATGTCCAGATTGACAAAGCCGGCAATAATTTTGCAGCTCCTGTTTCTCTCGGACCTATCCTGAAAGGCGGCTTATCTATGGCCGTAACGAATGGCAAAGTGAATGGCATTCTGCTGGCCAAGGATCTCCCCGCCGGTGTGGAAAACAACATGGAAGTCCGGGTGGTAGCCTCTGTTAGCAACGAAGTTGAGAAGCTGATTTCTCCAACTTTGAGCATTAAGGTGAACCCTTTCCTTCAGGAAATTGACTATCCGAAATTGCAGGTTCCCGGCAGCTATCAGGGCTGGAATCCGGGTGACCTGACGACGGTTATCTATTCCGTGAAAAGCGATGGAGCTTACGAAGGCTACGTGAACATGAACGAATCTGCGCCAAAGTTCAAATACACACAAGGATTGAGCTGGGATACCAACTGGGGGGATAACGGCGCTGACGGCACCCTGGAGCCTGGCGGCGCTGATATTGCGGTTCCAAGCGGCGGCTATTATCGCTTGCAAGTGAACCTGAATGCGCTGACCCACAATTTCCTGAAAACGGATTGGGGTCTGATTGGTTCTTCAACGCCAACGGGCTGGGACAGTGATACGGATATGGTTTACGATGCAGTTTCCGGCACGCTGAAGCTTACGGTGGATCTTACTGAAGGGTTTATCAAATTCCGCGCAAACGATGCCTGGGACATCAACCTCGGCGATGACGGCGGCAACCGCATTATGGAATACGGCGGCGCTGATATTCCGGTTGCTGAAGCTGGTAATTACACCGTCGAACTGATTTTGAATCAGGCCAATTACACCTACAAGCTGACGAAAAACTAATATTTTTTCATCAACTCTTTTGGTCATAACCACATAGCACGGCAACCGGGCATCGTTTAAAAAAACCGATCCTTTTTGCTTATGCTATGTGGTTATTTTTTTGTCCCGTACCGCCGAACTCCGATTCGGCGACAACCGTACCGCCGAACTCCGATTCGGCGACCCCGTACCGCCGAACTCCGATTCGGCGACAATCTTATATTCAAAAGTTGTTTAGTTATGTAATAAATAGCAATATTGTTCATTCAATTAAATCCACCGAACAGAGTTCAGTGGTACAAATCCACCGAACAGCGTTCAGTGGTACAAAGCCACCGAACAGCGTTCGACGGTACAAAAGCCAACACCATGCCGCATCCTATTGACGAAGGCTACCTGAAATTCCGGGCCGTTTGGGCCAAAACTCCGCCGTTGCCGGACACGGAAATTGCCGAACTGAACCACTGGCGCTCGGAGCTATTTGATCGCGGATTAATTGGCGTTTACGAAAATGGCATTGGGTTTGGCAACATCAGCCAACGGTTGAATGCGAAGAGCCTGTCCCGCACAGCGGGAGACCAATTCATCATTAGCGGCACCGCCACCGGCGGCATCCCCAGGCTCACCGGCGCGCATTATGCCATCGTTCGCCAGGCAGACCTTGCCGGAAATGCGCTGCATTGCGAAGGCCCCGTTATTGCTTCTTCTGAATCGTTGAGCCACGCCGTAATTTATCGGGAATGCCCCAAAATCAATGGCGTCATCCACATCCACCACCTGGAGCTGTGGCAATCGCTGCTGCACCGCGTTCCAACCACCCCGTTGTCGGCCACTTACGGCACGCCGGAAATGGCCTGGTCTATTATTGCTTTATTAAAAGAAACAGCACTTCCAGCGTTGCGGATTTTCGTCATGGAAGGACACGAGGAAGGAATTTTTGCTTTTGGCGAAACCCTGGAGGCCGCTGCTGCGGTGATTCTGGAGCACCTTAAATAGTGTCTGTCTTTTTAGTCGGGTAATTGGCGCACGGTCGGTGTCCCGTCCTTCGACAAGCTCAGGAACCATAGGAACTTAATGTCGGTAGCTCCGAAATTTTGTTGGTTTGTACGTGCCGTGGGTACGCAACGCCGGTATTATATTACGTACCTATGGTTCCTGAGCCATGCCAAAGGACGGCACGAATCGCGGAATAAACACGGAATTTCACGGAGTTTTTATACCTAACTCAGCGAAACTCCGTGTTACTCAGTGGAACTCCGTGTAAATTACAATATTGGAAAATTAATCATCGTGGTCGTGACCGCCTTCGCCGTGGACATGGCCATGGGAAACTTCTTCAGGGGTAGCTTCGCGTACCGTTTCGATGGTCACGGAGAAAAACAGATCCTGGCCAGCCATTGGGTGGTTAAAATCAATCAATACCCCGTCATCGCCAACTTCCATGACAATGCCCACCAATTGATTGCCATGTTGATCCGACATTGGAATCGGGTTGCCCACAATAAGCATGTCTTCCGCCAGTTTGCCATCAATCATAAATGTATCAAGGGGCAATCTCACCAATGCGTCCGGGTCTTCTTCTCCATAAGCATCCGCACTCTTGATGCCAAAAGCAAAAGCATCTCCCGCCTTTTTGCCTTCCAATTGGCTTTCAAATTCGGGTAACATCTGGCCGGCGCCAAACAAGAATACCAGCGGTTCGCTGCCGTAGGTTTCTTCAACCAATGCCCCGGAGGCATCGTCTTCCTGAAGGCGATAGTGCAAGGTCACCACCGTGTTCTTTTCGATAATCATTTGAACAATTTATGTATGAACGAATTAGGCGGCAAAGGTAAAGTAAACTGCAACCCCTGCAAAATTCTGACCGAAATAAAAAAGCCCCCCTCACGTTTGCACGAGAGAGAGGCCATCCCAAAAACCGATTTAAGTATGCACTTGAAAACGGTTCCCGGATAATCACATACAATCCAATCGCCTTAATTATTCTTATTTATTCCGGCGAACGCAGCCGCCGGAACAATGTCTTAACGTAAACCAATAAGGAAATACAAGGCTAAGGGAGGACGAGGCAGAACTTCGACTTGACTTCGGCTTACTTCGACTTCGCTCAGTACAAGTCGCTCAGCCGCCAACTCAGTTAGCTCGCCATCGCACAGTTGTGCCAAAAGCACATCAATACCCGACGTCAATGTCAGGTAAACAGCCTTGAATTTTGAATTTGTTTTGGTAGAAGATAGCTAAGTTGTGCCACTTGTTACACTCGGAAATAAAAATCGAAACAAGCCTGGGGGGCAATTTACATTGAACCGGATAGTTTGGTCAATGCATGTTTTGATGTTTATTTTAGCCTCTGTATCGTTTTGCTCTCTTGGCACAAAATGATTTCACAAATGTAGGGGAAACGCAGCAAAAAATAATACCCTGTTTAGGGTATTTTTTATGAGTGACCGGGTGACTTAGAGTCACCCGGTCAC
>JALHRK010000161.1 GCA_022841505.1 Saprospiraceae bacterium
GGTTTGTTGTGTGCCGCAATTATCTTCTTTATTCAAAGAATCAAGCCAAATTTCAAATCTACTATTTGATCCACTTTAGATTCGCATCATTAAGCGCTGAAAATCAATTACTTGAATTCAATTAATTTATTGCCCCAACAACTTTGACCAAATTGCTGCTACATCGAAAAACCGAATTTTTTCCGATTTTAAACCGACCCTTTCCCGTTTTTCCGCTTTCTTTATGCTTGTTTTTATGCTTGTTTAATCCAGGCAGGTGTTAGTATCTGTCTTTATTGTCCTATAGCAGCGGTCATTTCGACTCGGCTTCGCCCAGTCTCCAGCTCAATGACCGGTGCGCTCGAACGCTAAAGAACAGACACCGAACTTCTAAACATGGGCGACCGCGAGGGTTTCTCCCTCTCTCACCCTCTTACCCTCTCACCCTCTCCCTCTCACCCTCTCCCCTTCATCCTCCTCATCCGTTTTGGATTATACCAGAGCCAGAAGCCACTGAACGACAACAGGAGCAAGCCGAGGGCGACTAACGTTGTGTAGGTGAGTTTCAGTTGTTCGTTGCTGGTTTGGAGGAAATAATCGAGGATGGAACCGTCGTGGATTTTTTCCAGAATATCGGAATAGCGGGCGTTGACCGAGAGGATTTTTCCGGTGGTGCAATCAAGCTGGAGTTCTGAAAAATGGTCGGCAAACACGATTTTGGCGATGCCTTTTTTCGGGCGGATGTCAATGCGGTCAATGGCGGGGCTTTTGTGCAGGCTGTCGGTCGCGTAGGTTTGCGCAATGCGCTGGAGGCTGTCTAAAGGTAACCAGGCAGCCGTTTCGGAAGAAGCGCCTTTGGCCGTCGGGGGCAGCAAGCCGGTGTGTTTTTTCCAACCCAAAAGCAAACCGGTCAGTCCCATAAGGAACATAAAAACAAAAAGCGGGACGGCTGCCCATTTGTGCAATTTGCGGTATAAGCGGGTACGTTCAGCGAGGGCGCCTGTTTTTTGCTGCATGGTCGGTTGGTCTGAATTTACTTGCAATGGTACTAAAAAAGCGGAGCATTTCAAAAACAAGCAAAATTCGTGGGTTTCCCGAATGTCGCAGCGGCTACCTTTGGGCCAGTATTCTAAAACTAAAGTCGCAGCTCAATCGTATATTCAAGCGGATATTGATATTTCAAATGCCGTCAAAGGGAAGACAATCTGAACGAACAGAAGATCGTTCTCTTCCTGCGCGGCGGCGTCTTCACTCTTACAAAAAAGCACGTTATGAAAAACAACCGTTTTTTTCTGTTTGCCTTAGCCCTGATGGTGTGGTCCTGCAACCACGCTCAACCCAAACACCACAACAAGAGCAATTCACCGGAAGCCGCCGCAACCGGGGAAATGGTCAAAAAAATTGTCAAGTCCAATGCCGAGTGGAAAGCCCAACTGAGCGAACAGGCTTACTACGTTTTGCGGGAAGCAGGTACTGAACGGGCCTTTACCGGCAAGTATGCGGACCACCACGAAGAAGGGGTTTACACTTGCGGCGGCTGCGGGTTGCCGTTGTTCGATTCCAAAACAAAATTTGAATCGGGTACCGGCTGGCCCAGTTTTTATCAACCCATCAAGCCACAAAACGTCATTTCGCACGACGACACCAGTTATGGCATGACGCGCACCGAAGTGTTGTGTGCGCGCTGCGACGGCCACCTGGGGCATGTATTCGACGACGGGCCAAAGCCGACCGGGTTGCGGTATTGCATCAACTCTGTTTCGCTGAATTTCCAAAAAGCTGAAAAGACTTCTCCAAAAAAAGATTGATCTTTGCCCCATGCGCTTTTCAATCCCCTTACTTCTCGCACTACTTTGCCCCGGGCTTGCCAGATCGAGCCGCCAGGAGGTTGCCATCCCGTTTTTTTCGGAGCAGTTGACCGTAGCGTACAGCCCCGATATGCTTTTCGCCAGTTCGGTGAACATCCAGGAAAAAAGCTTAGTCGGCTATTATCAACGGCTGAACCAAACGGATTTCAGCGTTCTTTTGGATGACCTGAATCGCAAAAAAACGACCCTCGGACTCAACGACTGGCTCTATTATGACCTCATGCGGCGGGTGGTGGATAAAATTTATGTCCAGAAAAAAACTTTGGAGCGAGAATTGGTGTGCTGGTTTTTGTTGTCTCAATCGGGCTACGACACGCGGCTTACCTATTTAGACGACCGGGTATTTTTGTACGTTTACACGAAAGAGGAGGTGTTTGAAGCGCCCATGATCGAAGAAAATGGCCGCAATTACGTCAATCTCACTGCATTAAATCAGGCTTCGCGCAGTCAGCAAGCGCTTTACCTGCTCAATTTTGTGGCGCAGCCCAAAGGAAAAGCCTTTTCTTTTCAACTGACCAAACTCCCCAACCTGACCCCGCGCCTGCGTCCGCGCAAGCTCCATTTCATGTTTGAGGGGCTGATGCGTGAAATTACGGTGCAAACGGATGAGAACGTCGTGCAACTAATGAAATCTTATCCACTCATTGCAGAAAGCAGCTACATCGAAGCGCCTTTGACTGCAACGGCAGCGGCGTCTTTGCTGCCAGAACTGCGCGAACTGATTGAAGGCAGGCAGCAGGATCAGGCGATTGCGTGTTTGGTCGCGTTTACGCGTTCGGCTTTTATTTACAAAGAAGACAAAGAAGCATTCGGGCGCAGCAAACCCATGATCCCGGATGAAGTGCTGTTCTATCCGCATTCTGATTGCGAAGATCGGGTCGCTTTGTTCTATTATTTGATCAAAACGCTGTTGGATTTGCCAATGGTCGTCGTTGCTTACCACGATCACCTCACCATCGGGGTTGCCATTCCGGGGTATCGGGGCAGCGCGGTGAAGCACAAAGGCCGGGAATTTTTTATTTGCGATCCAACCGGGCCTGTCAATTCGTCAGAGATTGGGTTCATTCCGGAAGGCTATGAAAATGAATCATTTGAGATTATCAGCACCTACAAATAGTGCCTGTCTTTATAGTCCGATAGCTGCGTTATATTTTGCCCCAAAATCGGTCATTTACGCCAGTAAACTCCCATTTTTGGGGCAAAATATGCCTTGCTCTCGAACTCTAAAGAGCAGGCACTCGACTAAATGGACAGACACTAAATAGGAGGATAAAAAGTGGCGCGATTTTTGGAGTAACCAATTTATGCCCAGGCAGTGTTTGAACTTGAATAACAAATCCGTATATAGCGGCGCATTAATTCAACAACTTTGTTACATTTGCCGGAAATTGGGCATTTTGAGGTTCCCGGTTCGCCAGGGCCTCCTTTAACAACAATGGTCTTATTTTTTAAACCTGAACGACATTATGTATTGGACACTTGATCTGGCAAGCCATCTGGAAGAAGCGCCATGGCCTGCAACGCGCGACGAGCTTATTGACTATGTTATCCGTTCCGGCGCGCCGTTGGAGGTAATCGAAAACCTTCAGGAAATGGAAGATGATGGCGAACAGTATGAAGGCATTGAAGACATCTGGCCTGATTATCCCCGCAAAGACGACTTCCTGTTCAATGAAGATGAATATTGATTGATCCCGCGCTGCAACTGCATCATTCGCTTTAAGCGGACATTTTGATACCACGGGAAAAGGGTTTTGCGCAAAACGTGCAAAACCCTTTTTGTTTTAAACCTGGCGGCAGTGAAAAATTTAATCGAAATTGTAAAAATTGCTACCCGGCGAAAGGCCAGCCGCATTGAGTTGCTCGATGATACAGCTCTGCGTGCCAAAAACAGCAAATTCCGGGAAATGTATGAAGGCATCGAAAGCGGCCAGTTCAAAAACGACCGCGATGCTGCCGCTCAGCTTTATGGCGCCGACCCCAGCGATGCGCGCTACCGGCAACTGAAATCCAGGTTCAGAAGACGGTTGCTGAATACCCTTTTTTTCATAGACATCAAAAAACCGGATGCCGCCGACTACACTTCGGCTTATTTTACCTGCAACAAGGAATGGACGCTGGTGAATATTTTGCTCCAAAACAAGGGACTCGCCCCTGCCGCAGACCTGGCGAGCCAAATCCTGACCACGGCCCTCAAATACCGGTTTTCAGATGTCATCCTGAATTGTTCCCGGATATTGCGCGAGTACGCCGCGCTCAATGCGAGCGAAAAGACCTTCGAACAATACGATGCCTACATCCGGGAATACAATCAGATCTTAGCTGCCGAAATCCGTTCGGAAGAGTTGTACCAGCGTGTTCTGATACAACACTACCGGCCCACAGCCCGGTCAAGCGAGTTCGAAAGACGCATAGATGCCTATTGTAATGAGCTGATCCAACTGTCTGAAACCCATCAATCTCCGGTGGTGAATTATCACATGTACATCGTTTGGGTGATGCGCTATGAAATGGCGAAGGAATACAGCGCCATGCTGGAGGTTTGTGCGCAGGCGGAACAGTACATTGAACAAAATCCGATTTTTTACCAGGAGGAAAAACGCATCCTGTTTAACACCAAGAGGATGGTGGCTTACCTCCACATGAAGGATTACAAGCGTGGCAGGGAATGCGCCGAAAAGAGCCTGCACGATTTTTCGGAAGGCAGTGAAGTTTGGTTCCTGTTTATGGAATATTACCTCTTGCTGGCGATCCACACAGAAAACTATATCCAGGCGCAGGCGATTTTCAACCAGGCCGGAAATACGGCCGATTTCAGGAAATTAGATGGCGTTATCCGCGAAAAATGGGCCATATACGAGGTTTATCTTCAGTATCTAATTGAGAGCCGGGATATAGACCCCAACTTCGTGATGAAGCAGCTCCGAAAGTCGTCGAAACTCTCCCGTTTTTTAGACACTTCCCCTTCCTACCCCCGCGAACAGAAAATGTTCCACCTGCTGGTGCTGATTTTACAAGCGCTTTTTTTGCTGCAACGGCGGAATTTTCAGCAGGCTACCGAAAAAATTGAGCAACTGAGAACCTTCGTCAGCCGAAACACAGACAAAGAAGAATTTGAACGCCCCCGCCAATTTGTGCGCCTCTTGCTGCGCCTGAGCAAAGCCCGCTACCACCCCGACGAGCTCAGCGGCGTAGACAAGCTGCTGAAGCAACTCGCCGAACACCCTTTTTATTACCACGGGGCATTGAACGAACTGGAAATTATTCCCTATGAGAAACTGTGGGAGATTGTGCTGGCAAAATTGAAATAGTGTCTGTTTTAGCATCTGCAAGAAAGCAGACAAATCTATTTGTTAAGATGGTCGAATAGCTGACACATAACCCTGGGGGAATAGCTTATATTGCCTAAAAAAAACACATGAAAAAGTATTACCCTCTCCTGTCCATGCTTTTTTTCGCTCCTTTCCTTTTCGCTCAGTCCGATTGGCAACTATTCCGCCCTGGCGTGCAGTATTTGTTTGACTACGAAAATGCAGGTTTTCTGGAATCCCCCCTTTTGGGCGTCAAAATTAGCGCGGAACCCTGCACGGAGATGTACCCGACGCTTCGGTTTCGCGGAGAATTTGAATGCAATGAAATCGCAGCTTCTTTCCTCGGCTATGAGGTTTGTCAAACCCAGGACGAGGCGCAGTTGCGTGTCCGCAATGATGAATACGTTACCATTCGCACCAATACTGCCGTTGGGGAGGTTTGGCCTGCCTACGCTTTTAATGGCGATACCGTCTGGGCGGAGGTGGTTTCCATCCAGGATATGGACTTTTTAGGGCTGACCGACGAAGTAAAGTCCATCTATTTTTACAGACAGGAAACCGGCGGCGCCCAGGTATTCATCCCCGCCGAAAACCATCCCATTTTAGTAAGCAGGCAATACGGGTTGATCAGCTCGTTTTGGTTTCGCGATTTCCCAAACTACACCAGCGAAGCGCCCATCGAATCTATGCTCATGCCTTTGGCTGGCCTGAGCGAGCCGGAAGTGGGCTTGCAAAATCCAGGATGGGCAGATATTTTCAGCTTTCAGACCGGCGATGAATTGCATATTCTGAGCATAACCGATGGCCTTCACGGGGGAAATCTCGGTATCACCCTTGAGAAAGTATTTCTGAAAGCCACCATTACAAACGTGGAAATGACGGCTTCTCCGCAACAAATCAGTTTCCAGGTCGATGCCCAACGCCTCAAAACCAAGCAGGTTGGCCCTCCCTCATCAACTTATCAGGTTTTTCCGGTAGAAACTTTTTCGGGCGTCTGGGAATACCAATATGCCGGTCTTGAATACCTCGATTTTCAACCCGGAACTTTGCTCCTTGAAACCCAGGGCGAAGACACCACCCAGATCAGAACGGTATTTCTTCACGGCGCTTCTTTTTGCGATAAATCGGCCAAAGGATTGGGGGATCCGCTGTCTAAAAACGGAGGCTGTGGTTATCAACCGATTATAGATTTAGGCCCCGGCCATTTTCACAGGGATGGACTCGCAGGCCCTTATTACTACGAATTAGGTTTTGGTGGCTCCAGTACCCGCGATGTTGCTTACTTCCATCGGGGTACTTCCGAGTGTGGCACGCCCTTCGATTTTGATCAAATCACCTCAATTGATGAAACACCGGATGCTCCCGTCATTACCCTCGGCCCCAACCCCACCGCCGGGCCGCTCCGCCTTCAACTGCCGCAAGGCTTGGTGGCTGATTTGAAATTGTATGACACGCATGGCCGTTTGTTGTTGTCCGAAAATCAGGCGCAGGGCACAGTGGCTTGGGATCTCGGCGCTTTGCCTGCGGGTGCTTACCAAATCAGCGTATCGCAGGATGGGAAGATGATTTGGCAGCAACGCGTGCTGAAGCAATGATCTGAAGTACTGAATTTTTATAACCAACCTTAAACAACTTTCTGATGAAAAACTTTTACCTCGCTTTTTACATGCTTTTTTTCGGCTTCGGCCTGCAGGCTCAGTCCGACTGGCAGTTGTTCCGCCCCGGCGTGCAGTATTTGTACGATTATTCGAACGCGTCATTTACTGAATCTCCTGTGCTGGGGATTAAAACAGGCACAGATACGTGCACGGAAATGTATCCTTCACTGAGATGGTACGACGAATTTGAATGCAATGAAATCGCCGCTTCGTTCATGGGCTATGAAATCTGCCAAACGCCCACAGAGACACGCTTACTTATCCGAGAGGGTGAATACGTCACCATCCGGCATACGGCTGCTTTAGAGGAAGAATGGCCTGCCTATAACTACAGTACCGATACTATTTGGGCCAGGGTATCCTCTATCCAGTCTATGAATTTCCTGGGATTAACGGACAGCGTGAAGTTTATTCATTTTTACAGGCAAACCGGCGGCGGGCCGAACTATTTGCCCGCCGGAAACCACCCCATTCAGGTGAGCAAACAATACGGATTGATTCGGACATTTGGATTCCGGGATTTTCCTGTTTTTTCGCCTCAATTTGCTGCCCCATTGCCGATCGTGGGGTTGAGTGTTCCAAAAGTCGGACTACAGAATCCTGATATAGCCAGTATCTTTAGCTTTCAGGCTGGCGATGAAATTCATATTAAAGCAACTACGACAGGCCCCTGGTACATTCAGGGGGAATTATTGGGAGATATTTTTGAGCGGAAATTCCTGAAAGCGCTTATTACAGAGGTGGAACCATTACCCGGGGATCAATTGATCCGTTTTCATTACACAGCACAGGAACTCAGGACCAAACGATGGGGCACGCCGCCTGTTCTCTATGAGGTTTTTCCTGTGGAAACTGTTTCAGGTATATGGGAATACGATCTTTCGGAATTGGAATACCTCGATCTTCAGCCTGGCGCCGTAGTGCCTGTGTCTGAGGAGGAGGAAGGAATAGCGATGGTAAGTTTGACTCAATCAGGGTTTTGTGAAAAGTATCGTAAATACCTTAATTATCCCCTTAAAGGCCCAAATGGCTGCTACCAGCCTGAACTTCACGGGATTGAAGGGTCGTCTTATTATGAAAACCTTGCAGGCGAATACTACAATTATACCACGTTCAGTGGTCATTTCTTCCGCGATGTGGTTTACTTTCACGGAGATTCATTGGAATGTGGCAGCCCGATAGATTTCGACCAGATTACCTCAACTTTGGAAACACCGGATGCTCCCGTCATCACCATCGGCCCCAACCCCACCGCCGGGCCGCTCCGCCTTCAACTGCCGCAAGGCTTGGTCGCCGATTTGAAATTGTATGATATGCATGGCCGGTTGTTGTTGTCTGAAAATCGGACGCAGGGCACAGTGGCTTGGGATCTCGGCGCTTTGCCTGCGGGTGCTTACCAAATCAGCGCTTCGCAGGATGGGAAGATGATTTGGCGGCAACGCGTCCTAAAGCTGTGATATGAAGTAGTGAATTTATATAACCAACCTTAAACAACTTTCTGATGAAAAACTTTTATCCCGTTTTTTGGCTACTTTTTTCCGGGGTTGCCCTGCAAGCCCAAACTGACTGGCAGTTGTTCCGCCCCGGCGTGCAATACTTGTATGAATATCCGGATGCAGCCTTTCCGGAATCGCCGGTGCTCGGCGTAAAAACTGGCGCGGAGTCTTGCACGGAGATGTATCCGGCGTTGCGTTGGCGAGGTGAATTTGAGTGCAGTGAAGTTGGGTCTTCGTTCATGGGTTACGAAATCTGCCAAACTCCCACAGAGACACGTTTACGCGTCTTTGAGGATGAATATGTCACCATCCGGCAAACGGCTGCTTTAAATGAAAAATGGCCTGCCTATGCCCAGGGAGGCGATACCGTTTGGGCCAGGGTATCATTTATGCAGTCCATGAATTTCCTGGGATTAACAGACAGTGTAAAGTCAATTGTGTTTTACACACAAGAACCAGGTAGCTCACTCGTTTTTATTCCCGCTGATAACCGCCCCATTTTAGTGAGCAAGCAATATGGTTTGATCAGTACTTTTTGGTTTCGGGATTTTCCGCACTATAACAGTTGGACGGCCAACAGCACGAACCTTCTGCCATTAATTGGCCTCAGTGAACCAAACGTTGGTTTACAAAATACAACGAAAGACGAAGTTTTCAATCTTCAGGTTGGCGATGAATTGCACATTCTGAGAACCACCGCTGGTATTGCTTACGGTCAAATGGGAACCACCCTTGGAGATGGTTTTTGGAAAGAATTTTTTAAAGTAACCATTACTGAAGTTGAAACCACGAATCCTCCGGAATCTCTCAAGTATCACTACACAGGGCAATACCTCAAAACCCGGCTTATTGGGCCGCCTACTTCTTCTTATGATGTTTATCCGGTAGAGGTTATTGCCGACGAATGGGAGTTTGATCTGGAGTATTTTGAATTCCTTGACCTTCAGCCTGGAGCATTGTTCCCTTTCCCGTCGCAATTTAATGGAGACATAGCAAGTGTATTCCTTCAAAGTTATGATTTCTGTGATGGAAAACCGGGGAAAAGCCTGGGGCCTACGTTGGGAGGGGATGAATTTTGCTTAAATCACTTTCCAGATGCCAACGGGGGTCAACTTTTTGTAGAGGGGCTTGCAGGCGACTATTACAATACTCAAAGTGTGGGCGGCGCCTATACCCGTCATGTTGCTTACTTCCGTCGGGATACTTCCGAGTGTGGCACGCCCTTCGATTTTGATCAGATCACCGATACCGACGAAGCACCGGACGCGCCCGCCGTCACCCTCGGCCCCAACCCCACCTCAGGGCCGCTCCGCCTTCACTTGCCGCAAGGCTTAGTCGCTGATTTGAAATTGTATGATATGCATGGCCGGTTGTTGCTGTCCGAAAACCAGGCCCAAGACGTAGTGGCGTGGAACCTTGGCGGTTTGCCCGCAGGTGCTTACCAAATCAGCGCTTCGCAGGATGGGAAGATGATTTGGCGGCAACGGGTGTTGAAGTTATGAGCAACACTATTTAGTGTCTGTCCATTTAGTGGAGTGTCTGCTCTTTAGCGTTCGAGAGCAAGGCATGCGAAGGGCCAAAAGTGGAAGTCCCGCCCGTCGGACGGGATGACCAATTTTGGCCCTTCGCATAACGCAGCCGAGGTGGCTGAACGGAGTCGAAGTCATCGGACTATAAAGGACAGACACTATTTAAATCCTAATGTGCGTCGCAGCTCCAGATCCGCCAGCAACAAATCATACGCGCTGCGCAGGTAGTTGTACTGCGTTTGCTGCACGGTCGTTTCTGCGCTGAGCACTGCTGAGGGTAAAGCAACCCCTTCGTTGAAGCGGTCCCGGATCAACTGCACATTTTGTCGGGTCAGCTCCAGGTCGCGCATGCGCACTTCCATGGTGCGCAAGGCAAGCGCGTGGTTGAGTCTGGCATTTTCAAAATCATTTTGGTATTGTGCCTTTAATTCTGCTGCTTCCAGGGCATTTTGCTGTTGTTTCAGGCGGTATTGCGGGAAATACTTTTGCTGTTGCCAATAGGCTGAAATGGGAACATTCAATTTCAATCCGACAAAAACATTGCCGAACCACGAGTTTTCAGCAAAAAAAGGCGCGTCGTCTGACAGGTTATTGGCTCCGGCGTAGGCAGTTGCCGACAACGTAGGCGCAGTGCGTTGTTTTTCAACCTCGATTTTTAGATTTTGCCATTCTGAGTCTAAAAAAAGTTGTCGCAATTCGGGTCGGTTTTGCTCCAGGGCAGCAGCATCAAAGGATGCCAGGTTTTGCCCTTCCATCTGCTTTAGTAAAGAGGCCAGATTGCCGGAAAATGCAATTTCAGCAGCGCGTTTGGGGTCAACGCCCATGCGAAAACACAGGTTTTTCAGCAACTGTTGCCGGTTCAGGCGGGCTCGCTCCAACGTCAGCACAGCAGCATTCAGGGAGATCGAAGCCGAGTTGAGTTCGTTTTGCAGCAACTTGCCCCCTTCCTGTCGTTTGCGGGTTTCTTCATAAAACTGTTGCGCACGCGCCGAATCCGTTTCGGCGAAAGCCAATTCTTCCGAGGCAATTAAAACAGCGTAATAGGCCCGGGCTACCTCCAGCCTGATGTCTAACGCCGTTTTTTCCCGGTCTGCCGCAATCAATTGTTGCTGAAATTCCTGCTCCCGAATCTGGGCAGCAATGGAGGGGTCGTACAGGGGCTGAACCGCCGTAATGCCGGCCGCATTCTGCCAAAGTGTGCCAAAACGCACCGTCGCCGTGGCATCGCTGCCCAGGGCAGGGTTAAAAGCCCCCACCGGAATAACGCTTGTTTGCAGCACCGGATTCAGCTGTACATCAACCGCAGCGGATATCTGAGGCTGGCGTTTCAATTTCAAGACCTCCGTTTTTGCAGCGGCAATTTGAGCGTCCAGGTCCAAAGTTTTCAGCCCGGGTTTGTTTTCCAATGCAAATTGAATGGCATCGGGCAGGGTCAGGTTTTGCAAATTTTGCCCGATCGCAACCACCGGTAGGGTAAGGCTCAGAAAAAGAATTATACGGATGGAAAATTTCATGATTTACTTCTTTTAATTAGTATCCCTCCATTTAGTCTCGTGTCTGTTCTTTAGAGTTCGGGAGCAAGGCATGTGAAGGCCCAAAAATCGGAGTTTACTCGCGTAAATGACGCTTTTTGGGCCTTCGCATAACGCAGCTATCGGACTATAAAGACAGACACTAATTAACCCCTGAATACAGCAGCTGGCTCCAATCCAGTAATCCGCCGCAAGGCAAAAATGGCGCCCGACAGCGCAATGAACAGCGTGACGCCAAAAATTCCGGCAATGACCGGCCAGGAAAATCCAAAAATCAGCCCCGTGCTTTGCACCCCTTGCCTGAATCCTTCGAGCAGGGCAAAAGCAATGGCAAATCCCACCACTGCAAAAATGGCAGCCTGCAGCAGGATCAATCGTCGGATGTAGCCATTGCTGGCGCCGATGGCTTTCAAGGTGCCGTAGTCCCGGATGCGGTCTAAGGCAGAAGAATACATGGTGAGGCCAATGATAAAAAAACCGGAAATCACCGCAAACACAACCAGGGTGCCCGTGCTGGCGCCAATCCCGCTGGTTCCCAACACATAGCTCACGGTGGACGCTGAAAAATCGGAACGTACCCAGGCGCGCAGGCCATAGATGCCCCGGTTGATCTGGTCGCGCACTTGCTGCGGGGTGTATCCCGGTTTGACATTGACGACTACTGCCGAAATATCTGTTGTGCTGCTGTTTCCGAAGTAGCGGGCACGTTCGAGGGTGGTGTACATCATGGAACCGCCGAAACCGCGCAGGTTATTCGTCTGGGCGCCAATGACTGCGCGTTTGCCGTTAATTTCAAATTCTGTGCCCGGTGTGGTCTCAATTTCATACGTTGGCGCATCGTAAAGATCAGCACTGACGGCGGCTTCGGTTTGCAGGCGCTCCAAACTCCCCTGAAGGATTTTTTCCGGCAAGGGTCCGGCGGCAAAAGTCGGCGCTTCCGATCCCACAAGGAGGATACCGGTTGATTTTCCATTTGAAAACGTGGCAGTCCCTCCGGCGAGTACCATAGGATAAGCTTCGGCGACTCCTTCGATGCTGCGAATTTCCCGAACCTTGCGCACGTCAAGTTTTCCGAGCGAGTTGGCATCTGTCGTTCTGGAGTCCACCACCCAAATGTCGCCGGTAGAGTTGTCTACCATCCCCGACATCAGACCCGTCAGAAAGGTGGCAATGCCGATCTGCTGTCCAATCAAAAAAGTGCTGATGACAATGCCAATCACAACGCCGATGCTTTTGGCTTTGTCATACTGAATGAAACGCATGGCTTCCTTTAACATGGCATGGATTATTTGATAGAAATGACGCACTCAACCCGGCTGTTCAGCAACAGGCTGCCTGGGTCTTTAAGCAGAATTTTCACTTCACGCACCCGGCGGTCTTCTTTTTCGCCTGCCGTTTCACTGAAAAGTGACTTTTTCTTGAGCAATGGCGCCGTATAGATCACTTTGCCTTCCGCAAGGACCTTCCCGGCGCCAATCTGGCGGATGGATGCCTGTTGGCCTTCCTTCACGCGATCGGCAAACAACTCGTCAATCTCGCAGCGCACAATGGTGCTGCCGTCGGGAGCCAATTCGGCAAATGAAGTTTGTGGCGGAATAGCGCTTCCCGGCGTGGCCGAAATGCTCAGAATGGTGCCGGAAACAGGGGCTTTGACGGTTTTCAGTGCCAGTTCCCGCTCAGCAATGGTCAAGTCGCTCCGGATTTCTGAGAGGCGGTTGCGGCTCACCTGCACATTGGCGCGAAGCCGTTCGATGGCAGATTTTTGCAGGCGGACTTCCGATTGAACATTCTGCAAGGTCTCCAGGGTTTCCGCCGATTTGGCATACAGGTTTTCGCTTCGGCTTAAGGTTCGTTGTAAATTGGCCAACTGGGTTTCCGCTTCTGCCACTGCTTTTTGATCGGCGGTTACC
>JALHRK010000162.1 GCA_022841505.1 Saprospiraceae bacterium
CAAAACCTCCGCCCATCATCCTTGCGCCCGCTACGCCCGGAAAATCATTCGCAAAAGCGGCCAAAAAATCCAGCTCCACGCAACTTACGGCATAGTCATCCCGCAAGCCGTCGTGGGTTTGACTGAGCAAAGCGCCTAACGAAACCATGTCGCCCGATTTAAGTAACCCGCAAGCCTGGAGCACCCGCTCATTTTCGCTGACCACATATCGGCACCGTTTGAAAATGGTGTCGTCGAATTGCGCCCGATGCGCTTCCAGCATATCGGGAGTAACGTCGCGCAGGCTCACCACCTCGGGATAAAATTGGCGCAAAAGCGCAACGCCGTCCGCGCATTCCTGAACCCTTTTGCCATAAGCAGATTCAACCAACTCGTGGTTCACCTGTGAGTTCACCAACAACAGGGTATACTCCCCGAAATTTGCGGGAACTGGTTCATAGCTTAGATCCCGGCAATCCAGCAGCAGGGCCGTTTCAGGGCGCCCCATCAGGCTGGCAAACTGATCCATAATCCCGCAGGGGATTCCCACAAACTCATTGGACGAGCGCTGGGCAAGGCGCGCCAGTTCCATTCGTTTAAAACCCAATTGGAACAGCTCGGTTAACGCGAACGCCAGCCCGCACTCCATCGCTGCGGACGAACTCAAACCGGAGCCGGGAGGTAAATCGCCGCCAAATACGCAATTGAATCCCTGATTATTTTGGAGTCCAATGGTGTGCGCAATACCGGCTAAATAATTGACCCACATCCGGTTGGTAACCGGTGGCGCAGGAAGGGAAAACACCGCTTCCTGATTGATATCGGCTGCATAGACGTGGCAGTCGGGCGTCCCGTTTGGCGCAATGGCAAACCAAAGGCCCAGGTCAATCGCGGCGGGCAAGACCCAGCCTTTGTTGTAATCGGTGTGCTCCCCGATCAGGTTGATGCGACCCGGGGCGTGGAACAATCGGGGCTTGTCATTAAAATGCTGCTGAAAAAGCGCGCTTATGGAATCGGATGTATGCATGTTGAATAAAACGATTAATTGAAATAATAAGAGGCAAAGGGCAAAGGGCAAGTTGGCAAGTTGGCAAGGGGTAATAGCTCTTAAAATCATCAAATTTGTGCACTTGCTTATTTGCAAACTTGCCTTTTGCCAACTTGCTTATTTGCCCCTTGCCAATTTGCCTTTTCACCCCATCTCCTTCATCACCACCTCCATCTGGTCTATCAAAAAATCCACATTGCTCTTTGTCATACACATTGGTGGTTTGATTTTAATCACGTTGTGCTGTGGTCCATCGGTGCTGAGCAAAACGCCCCGTTCCCGCATCCGGTTCACCAGCCAGTCTGCCTGCAATGCTGCTGCTTGCCGCAAATGGGGATCCGAAACGAATTCCATGCCCAAAAATAACCCCGAACCGCGCACATCGCCGATTAGTGGATACGTCGGTTGCAATTGCCGAAGTTGCCCCAGCAGGTAGTTGCCGACCTCCTGTGCATTGGCTTGCAGGTTTTCATCGCGGACAACCTTCAGCACCTCATGCGCAATCGCACAAGAGACCGGATTGCCCCCAAAAGTATTAAAATACTCCATTCCATTGGCGAAAGCCCGGGCGATATCGCGCCGCACCGCCACTGCGCCGATCGGGTGCCCGTTTCCTAAGGGTTTTCCGATGGTGACAATGTCCGGCACGATGCCGTGCAATTGAAAAGCCCAATAAGTGGCTCCAGGGCGTCCCAACCCGGTCTGGACTTCGTCCGCAATGCAAAGGCCGCCTGAAGCCCTCACACTGGCGTAGATTTCCGAAAAATAACCGGGCGGGGGAACGAGTTGCCCGCCACAGCTCAGGATGCTTTCGTGGATGAATGCCGCTAATGGCGGGGTCGTTTTTAAAACCGTTTGAGCTTGCCCGATAATTTCCTCTTTGGGATGCCGATATGCATCCGGCATGGGCAATTTATGGATATGCGGCAAAGCACCGCCGCCGCCCGGCCCGTCAAATTTATAGGAACTTACCGCCACAGAAGCCGCTGTATTGCCGTGGTAGCCGCTTGCTATCACCAGGGTATCCTGCCTGCCGGTGGCGGTGCGCGCCATGCGCAAGGCCAATTCGTTGGCTTCACTGCCGGAATTGACAAAATAACAGACTTCAAATTCGGATGGCAAGGTCGCGAGTAGTTCCTCTGCCAATTCAATGATATTTGGATGGAGATAGCGGGTGTTGGTATTCAAAACCGCCATTTGCCGCTGGCCAGCGCGCACCACGCGTTCGTGCTGGTGGCCCACATGCGGCACGTTGTTCACCGCGTCTAAATAGCGGCGTCCTTCGTGGTCGTACAAATACTGCAAATGCCCCCGCACAATATGCAACGGCCGCTGATAGGAAAGGCTGAGGTTGGGACCAAGCCGTTCGCTGCGCCGTTGGAGCAATTTAAGGTCGGGTGGAGTAGGGGAGGCGCCCCAGCCTGCCAACGGCGCCGGATCGGGACATATGCTCGTCCATACCTCCCGTTGATCCGGGTAAGCGACGCCCGGGTAATCGCCGGAATTGCCCAATAAATCGAGCATCACCTGAAAATGCAGGTGGGGCGGCCAATTGCCGTTTTCTGGTCGCGGCCCGATATCGGCTAAATGGGCGCCTTGCTCTACCTGCATCCCCACTTTCCAGTGCACAATGGAAGCCCGGCTCAGGTGGCCGTACAAGGTGTAAAAGGTCAGTCCCGGCTCGGGATGGTGTTCCAGGATCAGCGTTGGGCCGTAGTCGCGTTCACCGGCATTGTCCTGAACGGCCTGCACTACGCCTGCCAGCGGGGCAAAAATTGCGGTATGTGCAGGCGCCCATAAATCCAGTCCGAGGTGCACGGTGCGCCAGTGTGGGCCGTCGTTGCTTTGGGTGGTATAGCTGTCGGTGGTGTAAAACGGGCGCACTTCGTTGTAACCGCCAGCCCCGACCGCGATGCCTTTTTCTTCCAACAAGTTTTCAATCACCCGTTCAAACCGGTCGCCGTCTTCAAAATTGCGGTTGTGGCCAATGTCCAAACTCCCTACGCTAAGGTCGAGCCAGCCGGTGGCAGCGCCCGCAGATAGGGGAACGATCCGGGCAGGGGCTTTAAATTTGGTAACCCATTGATTGTAGGCCGGTCTTTGCGGGCAAGCCTCCCAGCCACAAGCGCGCCGAAACGTATAATGCGCCAGCGCAGGGGGGATCTTTTGCCATTTTTCAAGCAGGCTCCAGGCGGTGCGGTCGCTGATTTGCAGGTATTCGTTTTCTGGGTGTTCCGAGCGGTTCAGCGCGGAAACCGTGACGCTGATGCACAAGCGGGCGGCTACCAATGGAAAAAGAACGGCGGCTTCGACCTCCTGCAGCGGGTATTGGCGGTGGTATCCCCGCACAACGGCAGCTGCGGCCGCCAAAGGATCGGGTTTGTCCATGACCGCGTACGCAATGGCAATCGCTAAATCGCAAACCGTGCAGGAATACAATGCATCGCCGTAATCAATCAGGCTGATGACTGCTGATGGCACGAAGGCTACAGGATCCAGCAGGATATTGTAGTCGTTGGCGTCGTTGTAAATGACGCTCTTGCGCAGGTGATCCAGGTTGGGCGTGACTGCCGATTTAAAAAGCGACAAAAAATGGAGGAGGATCTTTTTTTGATTTTCCGGGAACAGCTCCAAATGCGGTTCGATCCACGGCATTTTTATCGCATCCCATTTCAGATAGCGTTGCGCTGCCGGGTGTTCAAAGGTTGCCAAGGCGGCATCAAGCGTGCCCAGCGCTTTGCCTAAGCTTTCCAATGGAGCTGTTCCGACGGGCGTAGATTTTCCCCACACCTTGCCTTCCACCCAGGAAAGTACCCGAACGTATCGGGGTTTAGGGTCTGTTCCTTCCAGCAAATGAATGGTTTCTCCATTTTGGTTGGGAATCACCTGCGGAAATTGAAGGGGAAGGGCCTGCTTTTCTAAATGTTGCAGCAGTTTGTTTTGAAATTCGAGTGATTCCAGGGCCGTATCTGGATGGGCGATTTTCAGGACAAAGCAGACGCCGTCTTGTCGGGTGAGTTTGAAATTGAGGTCAATTTCTCCTGGCAGGGGTTCGATCTGGTAGTTCTCAAAACCAGGCCAGGCGTTCGCAATACGAGCAATATCAGGCAATTCGATCAATGATTTAGCATCTCCCACAGCACATTATTTTTGATGTCCGAAAGATGGGGAGGTTGTGGTAGAATAACAAACCGGGGTGAGGTTTTTATCGGCGATTTTTCGAGATGTTACCTGCTTCGTGCCTACGCTAATGACACCTCAAAAACAAAATTTTGCACAAAGAAAATTATCATTTATTGCCTTGTCTTTATAGATTTTAACTACTATTTTAAAGATACTCCCGGAGGGAGCATGAAATAATTCAATGCTTTTGTAAGTACTCCATCTTTTATAATCCATTAAATAAAATGTTCTAATAGGCTCATCTCTGGTAGATTTAGTTTCAAGGTCATTAATTTTTATATCTTGATGATTTACAACGACGGGTATTTTGCCGAGTGTAAACTGATTGCAATCTAAAAAATATTTATTTGAAGGAACCAATATTCGTATTTGCTTTAAAGCAGGAAAGCTTAGCCTTGCATTGACGTCTGTACATTCTTTTTTTAGTAGTTCCAAAATAATGAGACAATCCGTTGTGTCTATCAATGTGTCTTTCAATATACCAAGGCGATATTCTTTGTGACTTGCAAAAGGATCAGGTTCTTTTTTAAAATCAGGTGAACTATTTAATTGACATCCAATCAAATATAGCGCTATGATCAGAGCTGTAGTTGCTTTGCCCATATGAAAAATATAATTTTATTATTTTTTTTATCCCTGCCAATCTTGTTGATTTTACCAAGTTGTAGTCGGTAGCTATCTTGAAATAAAACCTCCGCTCGCGACCAAACTGTCGTCACCTGTCAAACGGGAGTACGCAAAGTAGCATCATCCAAAAAGTAACTCCATTAAAGCTTCTTTTGTCATTTGCTGATGCGAAGCTACATCCGACAAAATAGCATGAAGGGTACCCAACTTCAAAGGGTCATGATTTGGGATGGTGACGTGATGTTCAGAAGGATTTTGAGTAGTCAACCTTATGTGACTACCTTTCTGACGAGAAACGAAATAACCTAACTTTTTCAATAATTTCGCAAGCTTTTCGCCTGAAAGATCACGAGGTATTTTCATAACGTTGGCGGTTTATACAGCCATCAGAATATCCTGAACGACATGAAGGCGAATCATTTTAGGCATTTCTTCTTCCTCAAAATGGCACAATACCGACTCTCGGATATTTTCCTTTAATTCTGCTAAAGTTTCTCCTTCAGTAAAAATGCTCTCTCCCAACGCTTTTGCAGTATAGCCCCCTTCCTGAGCTTCTTCAACGACAAAAATGAGTTCTACTTTCATGGCCGGTTTTATTTACAAAGATACAGACATTCACCCAAACACTTTCCATAAAATCCTCAAACTCCAGAAAATCCCAATCGCGCCAACGCCAATAAAAAGCAGGTGCATCCGCAGTTTACCAGCCAGCCTTGCCGTAAACGGCGCTGCAACTACCCGCTCGCGACCTATTGACGGCGTGCTGAACCCGCAGCCTTAACCGTATGCGCCCCAAGAGGTCGCCACAAGCAGCGCCGTTTAAAAATGAAGCGGTTGGAAAGTAATGGAAGCTGCGACACGAACAGGCAGCACTTTCCCCTTCCCGGGAATCTGCATCGTATCAAATAAGCCTCCGGAAAATATGAAAACCAGCACTTATTTGCGTTTTTTGCACTTAGAGCTTGTTCGGGAATTCCTCAATTGGCTGCGTGTGGCAAATTTTATTTTATACTGCGTTGGATTTTTTCAAGATAGCTGCCGGCTATCTCTGCAAAATCCGCCTTGTCTAAAACAAAATTTCCTCACCCTCGCTCAATCAGGAAATCCCGAACAAGCTCCTATCTTTCATACCAAAACAAACGAATAAACATGACAAAAAAACTAAACATTTTCTTTTTGCTAATGGCTTTTGCGCTGGTTGCCAGGGCGCAATGTCCGGATGGAGAGTCTGAAATCTCCATTCTTATTGCCCCCGATGGTTTCCCCAATGAAATTTCCTGGACTTTAACCGACTATGCCAGCAATACCATTTTGGCTTCTGGCGGGCCTTCCGGCCAGGTGCTGTGTGTGCCCTCTTCCCAGTGCGTTGAGTTTACCATTATGGACAGCTTCGGGGACGGTATTTTTCTGCCGGGTTTTTGCCGGGTTTTGTTGGATGGGGTAGAGGTTTTTCACACGCATGGACAAAGCTACTTCGAACAATCTATTGTCCTGAATTGCCCTCCCGGTACCACTTGTACCTCTGCGCTGGCTGTCACAGAAGGCGTATATACAGCGCCAGCACCGGACTTCTGGTATAGCTTCACCCCGCAGGTCAACGGCAATTATACCGTCACTACCTGCGATTTGGACAATACCTGCGACACTAAAATTTATGTTTATGACCACTGCCCGCCTGCCCTGACGGAAGGGCCGCTGGGTGTTGTTGGCTATAACAACGATTTTTGCGGCACGGGAGCGGAGGTTACCATTCCATTGACGGCTTTCCAACCCGTTTTTTTTCGCATTGGCGATGAAGCGCAGGTTTGTGCCGGGCAAAACATCCATTGGAGTGTAACTTATTCGGGCCCGATTGCGGGCTGCACGGATACCTTAGCCTGTAATTTCAACCCATTGGCGGAAATTCCGGACTTGACCCAATGCGAATATCCGCCAACCGGGCAAACCTGCGACGGACCGGACCTTGCACCCAGTTACGAAACCCTGGTGAACAGCCTGCAAATTAACAATAACCACATGGCCCAGCCGTGTCAGGTTGAAGAAGGCTGCGTCCTCGGCACAGGGGTCCGGCAGTTGTTGTATTATGGAGTCACGATCTGGAACTACGGCAACCAACCTTATTATCCAGGGACGCCAACCAATAACCCGAATGCTTACGAATGGGCGTCGTGCCATGGTCACTTTCATTACATGGGTTTTGCAGAATCGTTTTTGTATGATGAAAACCTCCAGCAGGTAGATTTTAATCGCAAAACCAGTTACGCCGTTGTCAACACAGATTGCTTGCCCGGTGTGACGCCAAATGGCCCGGCTTTAGCGCCTGGTTGTGGAGATACCTACCCGGCGGGATACGCCTGCCAGTGGGTGGACATTACCGATCTCGCGCCCGGCAACTATACTTTAGTGCTGCGTATAAATACCCCTCATCTTCCGGATTATTTGGGCAGCATTGAGACCAACTTTGACAACAATGCCGTACAGATCTGTCTGTATATTGGCGAAGAACCCGATGGTGACAAGTACTTTAACCTCATTGACGATTGCGAGCCTTTCACAGATTGTATGGGAATACCGCTTGGATCCAGTGTGGAAGACTGTTCGGGCGAATGCAACGGGAGCCGTATCCGGGGTGATTTAAACCTTGATACCCTGCGGACGGATGTTGACGTCAGTGCGTACATTGAGCAGATTATGGACGAAGACCTGGACCCGGTCAAATGCAACCAACTGACCAACGACACGACCTTCACCGTGCTCGACGTGGCCCGTTTAAATAGCTGCACCCGCTTCCAGGAAGACGAGCATACTCATATCGGTGGCGGAAGTGGCGGCACCCATAGCCATTGCAATTTCCCTTTTCACGTGATCAATCAACAAGAGTCCGTTGAAATTGGCCTCAGCAATATGAACGCCAATTATTTTGACATCCATGCGACCAACAACCTGACCTACCTGCTTGGTTTTGACCTGCAAATAGACGGCGTTGTCATTGATTCTGTGGTGAATGTAGCTGGTAATTTCAATGCGACTATTTCCTTCAACTCCAATGGCCACATTATGGCTCTGGCGTTAGATGAATTTCCGTTGAATAAATATTTCGATGGCCAGGTGCTCCGGGTCTATTTTTCTGAACTCCTGAGCAACACCATCTGCATTTCTGCCATTTACGACGCGGTGAATTCCGATGCAGAACGCATCAGCTATGAAATCGGCGATTGCCTTTTTGTGACGGACGCTGACGAACCGGAAATTCCGGTTTCCTTCGGCATTGCACCGAACCCGACGACCGGCCAGGTCAACGTAACCATCGAAGGTGGCCTGCTCGGCGACGCCCGCTATTATGTAACCGATCTGACGGGCAAAGTCATTGCTTCCGGGGCCCGGCAAGCCAACCGCCCTGAATTTACGCTGGATTTGTCCGGCCAGACTTCAGGAATCTATTTTCTTTCTATTGAAAATGAACGGTTTGTGAAGACGGAACGGTTTGTGATTCAGCGGTAAGAAAAATAGGTTTCTCCTTTCGGGAAAACAAGAGCCTGCAATGTCAAGTTGCAGGCTCTTTTGTTATATGCCTCTCGCCATTGGCGAATCCTTTTTTGTCATACTGAACGCTGCAATTCATTTGATTAAGCAAAAGGCCATGCATGAACTAAGCAGCGTGAAGTATATCTTTACAAGATTTTACTCAGTTAATGTTTCCGTTCAAAGTAAAAACACGATAAAAAAAACAATCCCTTAAGTCTAAAAATGAGCTGGGTAGGTGCGCCAGTCATGTAATGAATGCCCCTAAAAAGACAAAGCCAATTCAGGATAAAGCTTTGAATAGACCTCTTTGATTTTTTCAAGCACGGCCAGGTCATATCCTTTTTGTTGCCAGTACCTGAAATTGCAGAGCACAGAAACGCTTTCATGAGTGATCATTTCGGCCAATGCCAAATCATCAGCTGCGCACAGTAAATCGAACTGTGCTTTTGCATTCAGTTGCCTGAAAAAATGGGTGGCTTCAACTACTCCGGAATACTGATCTCCATAAAAGGCTGCTTCTACCTGGATACAGCCTTGAATATTTTGGTTGAAAGTTTCCATATCTTCGGCGGGCACCCATAATTCATTGTGGTGAATGCCCCCAACATTTTGGACTTCAAAAGTTTCTATGTATGCCTCAGGTAACTCAAAAGCGGTGACAAATCCACAATACCCAGAGGCAAGGTCGCTGACGTTCCATTCTCTGGCAATATCGGCTGCGTATTCGAAGTTGAGCACAGGATAAAAAATGGGCTGCCAATGCAACCGGGGTGGAAATTCCCTGGATTGGGTTGCGATGATCAATTCCAATTCTTTCAACCCGACCGGGCGGTAAAGCTTTCTTAAGCGTTTCATGGATGGATATAATGAGTTATAGAATGCCGGATAACAATTGAATATGCAAAATAAATCCGGTTCAGGCCAGAGCCCTGCAAATAAATGACGCGAGGCGGAGCCCACAGCTGTCTGAAACGCTGTGGAACACAGCAATCCGATCTGCACATTTGCCTTCGGCAAGGTTCCAGACAGCTGTGGGCGGAGCCATCGCGCCAGCAAATTGTTACAACGGCCGACTCACCAACAAATCCTCATCCTCCTGAGAGCACCGAAACAAATCCACAATAAAATGTAGCCGATCCTGGAAGTTCGCCCAATCTATGGCACCAGTTTCCTGCGTACTGTCAGGGGTAGGGTCAACCTGGGCAAGCAGAGCGACTAATTCTGGGTAAGTCAGGGTTTGTAGCATGGGAGGAAAGGCGGCTTTTAAATCATCGCCGAGCTTCAGCCTACTTTTTGGAAGTCCCAGTTCCATCAGGTGATCGGTGAGGAATCGGCGGATGCGTTGGCGGGCCAGCGCCGCGAGGTGGTTGATGGCACGGTCTAAAGGCGTTGGCCGGCCGGTTAATCTCCGTAGAAAAGCTCCGATCCAGCTGATCCAGGTTTGCCTGGGGAACAATACCTGGATCAGGTTGTCCTTAAACCGCATCGGGTCGCTGACGGACGCTTCGAGCGCTTCGGCAATTTCGGGCTGTAAACGGGTTTGTTCGTGAAAACCAATTTCGATGTTGGCCAATAAGATAAGTTCCGCTTTTATTTTGGGATCCGTTTCGAAAAACGCCTGGTAATAACAGGAGAACGCCTGCGACAAATACCGTTGTCCATCGGGCGGGTCGCCAGGTTTTAATCCTGCCACAAAATCAGCGAGCTTGGCGGCATCGTAATCCTGATCATCGGCGAAAGTGGCTAAGAACCGGGCAAATTCCCGGGCAATTTCTGCATACACTTTCCGGTTGCCCCGCCCAACGGCAATGCTTGCGCGGTCTAAAGCGCCTTTGACGTCTATTGTTTCCCAGATCAATTTGACGATGCCTTTTTTGTTCAATTGAGCGCCTTTCAGCAGGGCAATTTCTGCGATGCCGGAGATGGCATGGCTGATTTCGGGCGTCGTTTTTAGTTTGGTTTCCAGCGCTGCGGCAAAATCCTCCCCCCGAATCGTTTGCCCGGCTTGCTTAGACGCCCAGGTGGCAAACGTACACCAATTGGCGCAAGGGCCGATGCGCTTTGACAACGCTAAGGAAAGTTCAAAATAACTTTGGGTAATCTGGAAATTGCGGAGCGCGGCATCGGTCATCGCTGCAATGCGTTCAACTTCGGAGATGGAGGTGAGGGTTTCCATAAGAATTTGTATGCTTTATCCTTTTTACTTTATCCTTTAACCTTCTTGTCCTCCCGGTGATGTAGGACAAGTTTTGCCAACCCCGCTATGCGGGACAAGTTTTGCCCCTTGTCTCTTGCACCTTTAAACCTCCTCCTTCTCAATCCATTTCCCAACCTCAGGCGCCACATAATTTTCCATCTGCGCCAGCAAATCCTCGACGCGATCGCTCACCAACAACATTTTCCGGTTCGATTCCTTCAAAAATCCCTGGTCCGTCATGGTTTGTATTTGGGCACAAAGCGCATCATAGAATCCGCCTATATTCAAAATGCCGATTGGCTTTTGGTGAAGCCCGAGTTGCGCCCAGGTAAGCATCTCAAACCATTCTTCTAAGGTGCCAAAACCGCCCGGCAGTGCAATCACGCCATCGGATAACTCGTGCATTTTCATTTTCCGTTCGTGCATACTATCTACCTCAATCAATTCGGTCAGGTTTTCGTGGGCGACTTCTTTTTTTCTTAAAAACCAGGGAATGACGCCAATGACCTTGCCTCCGCCGCTCAATGCGCCATCGGCTACAGCCCCCATCATCCCGATTTTCGCGCCACCGTAAACCACCCGGATGTTCAATTGCGCTAAGGTCTGACCAAGTGCAAATGCCTGATTGGTAAATACCGGATCTGTGCCGGAGTTAGCGCCGCAAAAGACAGTGATGCTATGCATGATTTTTATTTTTTTGAATCGGGCAGAGCCCGATAAATAGCAGACGCAAGGCGGAGCCGTCGCGCCAGCGGGAGCATGGTTTTTGTTTTTATTCAGACACTACACAAATACATCCAAAATTACCAAACCGCTAAACGCCAGACTCGCAATGCCGTTCGTCGTAAAAAACGCCAGATTCACCCGACTGAGGTCATTGGGCTTCACGAGGCTGTGTTGGTAGACCAACAGGCCGCCAAAAATGGCCACGGCTACCCAATGCAGCCACTCAAATTCAACGTGGGCATCCGCAACAGCGAAACCGGCAGTTAAGATCAGGCCAAAGCAAAGCAGGTGTAACAACGCTGCAAGGCGCAGCGCCCCGCGTTTTCCGAGCAGCACCGGCACGGAGTAGAGCGCCTGCTCGCGGTCGAATTCTTCATCCTGAAGCGCGTAAATGATGTCGAAGCCGGAAACCCAGAGCAGTACAGCGCCGGAGTAGAGCAACGGAATCAGGTCAAAGTCACCACCCGCAGCTAAATACGCGCCGATGGGCGCCAGCGAAAGTCCGATGCCCAGCACAAAATGGCAAAGCCAGGTGAAACGCTTGGTGAAGCTGTAACCGAGCACAACCAGCAACGCGATGGGAGAGAGGTAGAAACAGGTTTTATTGATGAACCACGTTGCAACAATAAACAACAGGCTGTTGGCGGCAACAAAAAACAGGGCTTCCCGTGGGCGGATGACACCAGCAGGGATTTCGCGCTGAAGGGTTCGGGGGTTGCGGCTGTCAATGTCGCGGTCCAAATAGCGGTTGAACGCCATGGCAGCGCTGCGTGCAAAGATCATACACAGCAGCACCAGCAGCAACGTCGGCCACTGAAAGTAGATGTTGGGCTGCAGGGTCGCTAAAAAAAAGCCCAGCATGGCAAACGGCAACGCAAAAATAGTGTGGCTGAACTTAATGAGCGAGAGGTAGTTTTTCATCGCTTTTGTAATTCAATAAAGAGTTCCCGACCGGCGCGCGGCTTGATAGACGCGTCGCTGATCGCTAAATGAAGGATATGAAACCAGGGCGCAAACAGGCGTTCGTATTCTTCCTGTGTGCCGCCAAAAGGCGGGCCTTCCTTTTCAAAAGGAAAGGCAAACAGCAGTCCGGCCAATTTGCCGCCTGCCGCCAATAAACCAGCGGTTTTTTCGGCGTAAGCCTCCCTTAATTCTGGTGAAATAGCACAAAAAAAAGTTTGCTCCAAAATCAGGTCTACCTGCAGTTCGAGCTTGAAAAAATCGGCTACAATCAGGTGCGCTTCCGGAAAATCGGGCGCTTCACGGCGCAGGTACTGGAAAGCAGACGGCGCCCAGTCGCAAACATAAACCTGCGTAAACCCTGCGCGGTGCAGATAAATGGCTTCGTACGCACTGCCAGCTCCGGGTATGAGAATACGCAGGTTTTTATCGGCGATGCGATCCACATACACTTTTAAGGCAGGTGATACCCCGCCAAGGTCCCAGGGCGTGTGTTCCTGCCGGTAGTTCTCTTCCCAAAATGCAGCGTCTAGCATTGTGATTGGTGATTGGTTATTTGTTATTGGTTATTGGGCTGTTCTACCGTCTACCGTCTACCGCCTCAAGAATCCAGCGTCTGTTCCTCATCTTCGTCTCTTGCCCGGGGAATGGCGCGTTCTTCCTCTACGGGTTGCTGGCTGCTTTCCCGAAAGCGTACCTTCAGTTTATACCGCTTGTTCATGGAAGAAATCATTGGACCAAACATCGTTTCCATCAGCTCGGCGGCCTGCGTTTTAGATTTTTCCATGATGTCGCTTTCGATTGCTTCCCGGCGGAATTCCTCCCGCAAAATATTAAAACTCTGGTTAAGGTTGACGCCTTTCACTTCGCGAAGCCACCCGATGTCGAGCTTGTCAATTTTGGGATACACCTCGTGGGAAAGCACCTGCGGTTCCGGCAGGGTGACGGTGACCG
>JALHRK010000163.1 GCA_022841505.1 Saprospiraceae bacterium
TGCTCTTCCGATCTCGGTGTGGGCGAGGCGCTGCACATTGCGGAAGCAGCGCATCGCTTTGGTATCAGTCTCATGTGGGGGTGCATGGATGAAAGCATCATCAGCATCAGCGCGGCTTTGCACGCCGCCATGGCCAGTCCTGCCACCCGTTATTTAGATCTGGACGGCAGCTTTGATCTTGCCCGGGATATTGTCAGCGGGGGATTTATACTTAAAGATGGATACCTGTTTCCGAATGGCAAACCAGGGTTAGGAGTTATGCGTTTATAATATTGCAAATTTCAACTTTCCCATGTTTGAAAAAATAACAGAATCGCCATCTAATTACCGGCATTTAGAGCAGATGCCGGTGCGCGAATTGCTCGAAAACATGAACCGCGAAGACCAGCTTGTGCCGCAAGCCGTGGCGCGGGCTATTCCTCAAATTGAGCCATTGGTCGAGGTCATTGTCGAAAAAATGAAAGCCGGCGGCCGCCTTTTTTACATTGGTGCAGGAACGAGTGGGCGGTTGGGCATTTTGGATGCCTCCGAGTGTCCGCCAACCTTTGGCGTGCCGGAAGACTGGGTCATTGGCCTCATCGCCGGAGGAGAAACCGCCATCCGCAGGCCGGTCGAACATGCAGAAGACAATACAGAACAAGCCTGGAAGGATCTGGGAGGGCACTTCATTGATACCCAGGACGTCGTGATTGGTATTGCGGCATCAGGAACGACGCCTTATGTTGTGGCGGGACTGGCCACCTGTCGTGCCAATGGCATTGTTACCGGCTGCATTACCTGCAACCCCGGATCGCCGGTTTGCGAACAGGCCGACTACCCGGTGGAGATTGCGGTGGGGCCGGAGTTTGTGACCGGCAGCACGCGGATGAAATCGGGTACCGCTCAAAAATTAGCGCTCAACATGATCAGCACTTCAGTGATGATCCGGTTGGGGCGCGTTGTGGATAACAGAATGGTGGACATGCAGTTGAGCAACCACAAACTCGTTGAGCGCGGTGCAAAAATGTTGGTGCAAGCGCTCGACCTGACTTACGAAGACGCCGTTCGGCTGCTGACTGAACACGGCAGTGTACGCAAAGCAATGACTTTCTATATGTCCAATTCCTGAGGATGATGACCGCACGTACTTTTTTGATTGCAGACAGCGGCGGCACCAAAGCCGCATGGGCGCTGGCGCGGGATGGCCAGGTGATCTGGCAACGGCGCACGCCCGGGTTGCCCCCCTCATTTTTAACCGATGCAGAGATTATCGGCCTGGCAAAATCCATTGCCGATCAGCTTGACTGCCCCATTGAAGGCGTCTATTTTTATGGCACCGGCTGCCGGGAATCGCATCCCAGCGCGCGGATGAAAAAGCTGTTGCAATACGTTTTTCCAAAAGTCCCCCTCGAAGTGGAGACCGATATTCTCGGCGCTGCGCGGGCACTGTGTGGATACGAAGAAGGCATTGCCTGCATTTTAGGTACGGGGTCGAATGCCTGCCATTGCGCAGCAGGCCAGATCGTGCAGAATATCGGAGGATTGGGCTTTATTCTCGGCGATGAAGGCAGTGGCGCGGCGCTTGGCAAAACGTTAATTGCCGCTTATTTGAACAACGAACTGCCTGAAAACCTGCACCAGGCCTTAGAAAAAGACTACGCGCTGAATCGGGACGGAATCATAGAGGCGGTTTACCGCAAACCTGGCCCGAACCGTTACTTAGCTGCGTTTGCGCCTTTCGTGCGGCAGTGGTTGGAGCATCCTTACCTAGCAGCCCTTGCAGAGCAGCAATTCCAGGCATTTTTTGAAAAAAGTGTGCTGAAGTTTTCAGTGGATAAATCCATTCCGGTCCATTTTACCGGCTCTGTGGCCACCCATTTTGAAGCATTGATCCGGAAAACCGCTCAGGAAATGGGTTTGCAGGCGGGTACTTTTCTGACGGATCCCATAGAAGGGCTTGCAGCTTTTCACCGTTAATGTACCGATTTTTTTAGTTTTGCAAAAAGAGCGCACCTTGGAATACTTGTCGCAACACATCGAAAGTTTGATTTTTGCTGCCGAACAGCCCATCACGCTGGAAGAAATGGGCAGCAGTCTGGAGGAAGTTTTTGGCATGGCTTTTAGTCCGGAAGACCTGACGGACGCTATTGAGAACCTGAAAGCGCGTTATCGGGGCGATGATTTCGCTTTTGAAGTCGTTGAAATTGCCGGCGGTTTTCAGTTTTTTACCAAACCTTCCTACCACCGTACTGTTGGCGCCTACCTGAAGCAGACCATGAAAAAGCGCCTGTCGCAGGCAGCGCTGGAAACCTTGTCCATCATCGCCTACAAACAACCGGTTTCTAAAAGCGAACTGGAACGCATCCGTGGGGTGAGTTGCGACTATGCCATGCAAAAACTGCTTGAAAAAGAGCTGATCACCATCACCGGGCGAAGCGAAGGTCCCGGCAAACCGCTGCTGTACGGCACGAGCCCAAAGTTTATGGATTATTTTGGATTGCGCAGTATTGAAGACCTGCCCCGCCCGAAAGAATTCAAGGATCCGGATGAGAACAGCATTGGCGAACAGGCGCCCATCGAAGAAGAAGTGTCTTAAAATGAAAAGGGCTGACAAATCTTGTCAGCCCTTTTCAGCAGATACCGATACTGTACATCTGCTTGTTTTGAAGATCAGGTTAGCGTACCTATGGTGGCTCGGGTTTGGAATGTTGCAATGACCGGCCCATGCCGCTACCTTCTTGTTTCGGATTTCTGTTCATGTTCATGGATAAGGATTTTACTAAAACTTACAATAGGATTATGTACCAGTAAAAGTAAACATAATTTTTATTTGCGGCATACCCGGTATGGGAAATTTTTGGAATGGTGGTAATCTTTGGGTAAGCGGCGGCCAAGCGGGCAACTTTTATGCCGTTCAAACGTACTTTATAAGGACATCCAACATTTTTTTGTTAAAACACGTTGATTTAGTTGCCTTCGTATGCCGGATCATCGTATTTTTAGTGATCATTCAAGCGACGAGGCGCCAGACTTGAGGGCCAGAAGGGTATTAATAAACTATCAAAGCCATGTTCATCCTGAAGAAGCGCAGCAATGCAAAGCGCAAGGGGGGAGTTGAGGAGTGCCTGCAACGCATCGAGTTGGAGGCCAATGACGATTTGCGCATGGTGCTGGAGTTTGGGCCTCAGCATTTCACCACGCACGAATTGCATGGCATGCTCCGCAAACTGAACGAGCAATCGCGCTACATCCTGCGCCTGCGCGACCGCCTGCTGCCGAGCATCCTGTTGCTGTTTATTGTCCCGGCCATTGTGCTCTTTGGAACCTTGAAATGGAAATCCCTGCTCTACGGCGTGTTTTTTGGCATTCCGATGACGCTGCTCCTGCTCATTGCCGCAGCCATCTATCTCACCAAAAAATATCCTACCCTTAAAGATGCGCCTTATTTGGATAAGATGATTCACCAGGAATTGGAGCGGAGGCGGAAAGACGCTTCGATTTTTTGAAGGGAAGTCAATACTTTCAACTCATACGCACATAGCCTATGAAAAAAAGACATGTAGCGCTATTATTGATAAGCTTCACACTTTTTCTTTTTTCCCGATGTGGTAACAATGAACGCCAGGATGCCGAAGCGCATCGAACCTGCGAATGTCCCCTGGCTGAAATACCGGATGAATCAGTCCGAAGGGATTCTTCGATGGTTTTAACGGATCATGATCCCATTGACTGGAGTCTTGGGGGAACGGTTAGCGCGCAGATCAAGAAAATTGTCGCTTTGGAAATTAGCGCCAATGCCAATTCTGAAGAAAAAGGATACAATGTTTCAACAACCAATATCGTCAGTCGGGTAAAAAATGACTATCCACAACTAATTGATAAAGCTTTTGACTTTAAAATCAAAAGGGCTTTATATTGTGCTTATCATGCGATCATTTGCCAGGATACCTCCCTAACGTCTGAAAAACTCAGAGAGCTGGCTGTCGAAAAATTAGCCGAATTTGAAGTCGCAATTACTAAGGAGTTAAGCAAGGATAGAACAACGCCAAGAACCCATATTGACAGACCTGTTCGCGATGATATAAAGGACAAAAAAATAAAGCAAGCAACAGAAAAAACTATTTTTGTTACCTTAATTGTTGGTGCTGAATTTTCAGACGCTGAAATCTTTGCAAACGATATCCCTGTCTTTCCTATAAAAAACACACTCCTTATAAAAGAGTTGGAAATCCAGTATGAGGGAACAAATACAATTCAAATTGTTGTGAAATCTTCTCAGGCGATCTGCAAAAAAACTTTTACCATACCTGGTAATTATTTTGATAAACCAACTAAAATTGAAGTCATATGTACTCAGTGAAGCCTGCTATTTTTCTGTCCTTCCTTTTTGCTTCGTGCTGCTTCTCAATAGCTGCATTCAGCCAGATTGATTTATGCAAAAATGTCTATGTCTGGGAGTTTACGAACGATAAAGGAGAACGGGATGAGACAACCCGGCTTCTGTCTAACGATGTGGAGGACATTCTTAGCCAATACCAGCAATGTGAGGTGCTTCAACGTGCTCGTTTTGCACGGTTACTGGAGCATATCAACACTGAAAAAGCAATCCAATCCCTGAATAGCGCTACCCAACAAGTGAAAACTGAACTCAATACCATCAAGGCGGGATACGTTGTTTTTGGATCGGTCAGTCGGGATTTTCAAGGAAATGTGGCCCTGCGCCTTTATTTTGAAAACATGCAAACTTCTCGCCTTAAAAGCAACACTGTTTTTTTAACCGGAGATAATTATTACAACTTTGAAAAGCGGAAGGAGATGCTTACCCTTTTCATCAATTCTTTTATCAATCCTGATGACGCTCTCCCAATAACTCCATCCAATGGGAATAAAAATAACCCCTCAAAACCGGCATGCGATCCTCAGGATATGCCATTTATACTTGAAGAGTCGTACTATGGTATTCGCATTGAATTTTGTGAGTGTTACTACTATAACAACAAAGTCTCTTGTCCGCTTTTGGTTAAAAATAAAACAAATGAGCCGATAAATTTAACCCTTTTCAGTAATTACGGCGATGATGGTTCAAGGCTGGTTATTGAAGGAGACGTTTTTTTTCCCTCCAACGCTACACTGATGTCCAAGTCATCCGGAGAGGATATTGCTATTTCTGCCTCCATTCCTGCAACCAAAAATGGTGTTAAAGGGGCGCTCGTTTTTAATAATATTCAGACAAAAAGTAAAATCCTTGAAGCTTTGGAGGTAAAAACAGATCTTGTCAGTAAGTCTTTTGCAGATGTGCCATTGGTGCATGGACAAGCTCCAGGAAAATAGAAGGATGATATTTGATTTATTAATCAAATAAACTCATGAAAATAAACAGATTGCTTATTTCAGTATTTTCATTCATTTTACTATACAACACTGCAATTGCTCAACCTGAGCTTTGCAAGAATGCTTATGTCTGGGAGTTTAGTAACCATAAGGGAGAACGGGATGGCACTACCCGACTTCTGTCTAATGATGTGGAAGATATTCTCAGTCAATACCAAGAATGCACGGTACTTCAACGTTCTCGTTTTACCCGATTACTGGAACAAATCAACACTGAAAAAGCAATCCAATCCCTGAATAGTGCTACCCAACAGGTCAAAACTGAACTTAATGCCATCAAAGCTAAATTCGTTGTTTTCGGGGAGGTCAGTCGGGATTTTCAGGGAAATGTGGCTCTTCGGCTTTCTTTTGAAAACCTGGAAACTACCAAAATCAAAAGCAATACCGTTTATCTGACGGGAGATGATTATCATAACTTTGGAAAAAGGAAGCAAAAACTGGAAAGATTTATTGATTCTTTTATAGATCTGGATAATAGCATTTTGAGGAATCATAAATCTCCCCAAAAAGAAATTACTAAGTGCTCTCTAAATATGAAATTAACTGGCCCAGTAAAATACATTGACACCCCTTTTCTTATCAAAAACATAATCAAATCTGATACCATATACGAATCAACATTTTACTTCACCATCAATCATAACATGGTTATCAACGAGTTGATAATATGCCCTAAGGACGAAAAGATTAAACTTATCCTTATTGAGTACCGTGGAGGCTATAGCTCAAAAAACATCAATAAAAAACCCTGTTTCATAATGACACAGGTAACGAAGGGTGAATATATCGCAAGAGTTTTTTCAGATGAAAAGCTAGATTCACATGAGAACAAGCTCCAGTTTATCTGGAACGAGATTGAAATTTGAACGTCCTATCGAACATTTGCAAACTTGTGACTGTCTTCCCGGAAATTCCTTAACTTTAGCCAGATCAATTGCTAAAACTGAAATCCATGGCCGAAAAAAAGCTAAAAACCTTCACTTTACAAGAATACTTAACATTTGAAAATCAATCAGATGTAAAGAACGAATTTGATCATGGCAGCATCGTTGCCATGAGTGGCGGCACTTTGAACCATGGAATCATTGGGAACAACATCAACACGGCACTCAATAATGCAGTAAAAGGCAAAGGAACTGATTGTGTAACCATCAATGGCGATGTCAGAATATACATAGAACGGGCTGATTCGGTTGTTTATCCGGATGCGATGGTCATTTGTGGCGATATTCAGACGGCTGAACCTGATCGAAATGCCGTCATCAATCCGGTACTAATCATAGAAGTCCTTTCCAAGTCTACAGAAAGCTACGACCGGGGCGATAAATTTCACAAATACTGCTCCCTTACTTCTTTCAAAGAGTATGTTTTAATTGACCAAAATAAACCAGTCGTTGATGTTTTGTACAAAGAAACGGCTGCTTACTGGAAAATGGTGACCACTATTGGGCTGGAAAAAAGCATTTATCTGAATACTTTGGATTGCAATATAGAACTAAGCGATATTTATAGGAATGCCCAAAATTTGGGAGTGCCGCAGTTTAAACTGGATCTGTAAAACCGGCTATGCCGCAACGTGCGTAATTGTACTGACAGGACAAATATCTTCACAAACCATACACGCAATATCACACGGCGTATGCACTGCAATGGTGTCGAATGGACTGATAAACCCCGATTCCTGGGGGCAGACCGCTACGCAGGCGCCGCAGTTGATGCAGGCATTCCACCCAATTTCGAAGATGACCGCTTGTTTCCGCTTCATAGTCAGACTTTTTTGTAAATGGAAAATGGGTTGAAATAATCCGCCATAGTATCGTACAGCATCCGGGGGCGTCCATCCATCCGCTATTGTTGCCGTTCAGCCTGTTAAGTGCATTGGCCTGCAATGTGTACATTACGGGATTGAACCAATGGTCAGATGTGGAAGTGGATAAAATTAACAAACCGTGGCTTCCCATTGCAGCCGGCGTTTTGAGCCCAAATGCTGCCTTCAGGATCGTTGTAGTTTGTGGCGTGGTGGCCTTATTGTCAGCCGTGGCCCTGTCGTGGCCTTTTTTTGGACTGATCGCCTCCATCATGGCTATTGGGACGGCTTATTCCCTGCCACCACTGAAGTTTAAGCGCAACCACATCCTGGCTGCCAGCGCCATCGCTTTGGTGCGTGGTTTGATGGTGAACCTTGGATTTTACCTGCATTTTCGCTATGAAATGACCGGCGACTGGGTACTGACGCCCGAAATATGGCCGCTGACTGTATTTGTGGCCGCATTTAGTCTTGGTATTGCCTGGTTCAAAGACATCCCGGACACAGCAGGTGATGCCGCCTATAAATTCGGCACCCTGGCCGTAAAGAGTGGCCGCCGTCGTGCCTTTCTGGCCGGAGTTTGGGTAGTTTCGCTGGCTTACGCATACGTCATTTCAGCAGCTGCCATGGGGCAATTGCCTGTGCCGCTGTTCTACATCGCTTCCCATAGCGCCGCGCTGCTGTTTTTTCTCTGGTTGGCAAAAAGCCTTCAAGTGTCTGACAACCAGCAAGTGAAGCGGTTTTATTTGTTTTTTTGGGGGCTGTTTTTTTTGGAATATGTGGTGTATCCAATTGGGTTTTGGTGGCCCTAAGTCCGAAAACCAGTTCATAACGCAGCTATCGGGCTTTACAGGCAGATACGCACTACCGCCATCCCTCCCAATTGGGCAACTTCGTCGCCCAATCCACCATCTTAAAATTCGGTTGTTTCAGATCAACGCCCGCAGGTTCGCAGCGGCCGCCGAGGTGTTCCTGTAAAAAGCGCTCGCCAATGGCCCAGAACGACTGCCAGTTTTCAGGTAGAGCGTAGTCGTGGCCTTCTTCGGGATAGTAGTAGTAAATTACGTCTTTCCCGGCGGCTTTCAGCGCTTTGGCCATGTTGTCGGACTGGCTTTGGGGCACCCGCTCGTCTAAGCTGCCGTGGCTGATGAGCAGGGGATTTTTGATTTGGTTGATGTAGTTGATCGGCGAATGACTGCGGATCAAAGCCAATTCTTCCGGAACATCCGGGTTGCCGATGCGCTGCCGCCAGTAAGGGCCAGATGTGAAGGGGTGCCTGAATGCTGCTTCCAGATCGCCGAGGCCGTACATGGAAATGCCGCAGGCAAATACATCCGGGGCAAAAGCCATGGCTGCAAATGTTGCATAACCGCCATACGACCAGCCAAAAATGCCTACTTTTTTGGGCAGGGCAACGCCGCGTGCAATTGCTGCTTTGGCTATATCCACCAAATCCGTGTGCATTTTCCCGCCCCATTCGCGGCTGCTTGCTTCGATGAACGCCTGGCCATAGCCGGAAGCGCCCCGAAACTCTGTATTGATGACGGCATAACCGCGGTTGGCCAGCAATTGCAATTGCCGGTTGATAAACCAGGTATTTTGATAATAACTGATCCAGGGCCCGCCGTGGACATAAAGCACGGTCGGCAGCGGTTTGTCGGGAATACCGTCGTTGTTTGGATCCGAGCCAGGCGGCAGAAATATCATGGAAGGCAGTTCAAGTCCATCCTGCGCTTTTACAATGAAGGGCTTGCGCACGGAGAGGGTGTACGCATCCAAAGGTGTGTGTTCGCTGAACAGGCGCGTCACCCGGCGTTCTTTCCGGTCGAAATGCCAGACCGCAATTGGTCCGCCAGACATCTCGCGGAGCAGCCAATAGCGGTCATCCGAACTGCGTCCGGCAAAACCGACATCGCCACTGAGGATGGTTTTCAAATAATCAAAATCCAAACGCAGGGATTCATCCAAAAAATGGCGTTCCAAAACACCAAAATACGAAGCCACCGCTTGTGGTTTTCCGGTCACCGGATCAAGGATGAAGCCAGCCGGAATCAGGTCGGCGTGTGCGGGCGCATGAAGGGTTTGCACCGCACCGCTTTCTAAGTTGAGTGATTTCAGGCTGTTTTTATCGCTGCCTTCCCGATCCATAAAATAGAGCATTTTGCCATCCGGGGCGACGGAAAGCACCGCTTCAGGCGGGAAACGAAAGCGTATTTCACTCCAGGTATAACTGGCAACTTGTGTCCAGCTTCCATCCTTCAAACGCCGGAAAAGGTCGTGTGCAGCGTTGGCATTGTTGCGGATAGCCGCTACCGCCCGAAAATTTTCATCGAAATAATAGTCTGAAAATGTTTCTGACCCGGTTTCAAGTTTAGTTAGTTTAGCATCGGGCGGCGTTTCCTGCTTCAGGTTCACCAGAAATGGCCCGCTGGTTGCTGGCTCAGGCGTTTGCAGGAAAAGGACCACTTTTTCCGGATGCCGGGCGCTAAGGTGAGCAATGCGCGCCGACAGCACATCGGGGATTGGCGTTTCGACCGATGTGGCCGTTCCGGGGGTATATTCGATGAGTTTGAAGCTTGCTTCCGTGCGGCAAACAGCTAAGAGGGTATTGCGGTGCGACCATTCCCACGACGCTACATTCCCCGAAAGGGAAATTTTTTTGACCTCTTGCGGGCGCTCCGGCGCAATCCAACCCAATGCTCCCTCGGGAGAGAGGAAGGCAATTGCTTTTCCGTCCGGACTCATTTTGACGTTGATGGATTTATCCGGATCCGCAAATAGCTCGCGGCGCGGAATTACCGGCACGGCGCCCTTCCAGTGGTTGACTTTTCCGAACAGCGCCGGATCAAAATGCCCGTCCGTAATGGGAACGTTGGCTTTGACGTCGTTGTAATATTCCAATTGGAACAGCTTGTCATCGAGGTAAAACGCAATTTTGGTCTCCGTCCAACCTTTTCCGGTTCGGATATGGTCTTCAAAAATGCCTTCTTCTTTCTGGCCGTTTTCGTACTTGATCATGCGCAGCAGCACCAGCCGCTCCTTTTCAATCCACAACTGATTGGACTTTTCATCGCCTGGCGTGGCGCCGATGACATAAACTGCCTTGCCTTTCCAGGTGCTTTCGTAGCCTTTGCTCAGGTCGAATCCAAATTCTTTAAACAACGATTTTACCTTTTTTAGGGGATGGAAATATAGGCCACCCAGCAGGAAAATCAAGTCGTTGACGCGGTAATCTTTTCTGAGCAACGCGCCTTTCCGAAAGGTAAATACCGAATCGCCGAGGAAAAGCGTGGCGTTGCCTTTGGCCGGATCGCCAAAATCAATGCGGAATTGCCCCGGGTAGGCGATGGTTTCGTACCAGGTGCTGATTTTGGTCAGGCTGTCGTTCTGATAATTTTCGGTGCGCTGCACGAAGGTGAGCGTGTTGCACCAGTTGCCCGCGTAGGTGCGGTACATCTTTTCCAGGGTTTGTTCGCCGGTTTGGGCGTGCAGTGCAGTCAAAAAACAGCAGGTGAAAAGCAAACTCAGTAAGGAATGGCGCATGGCAGGTGATTTTACAATACAAAAAAGAAGTAAAGTAAACCAGTTAACTGCAGTGCGGCAATCCCTTCATTCGCGGGATATTAGCCTGTTTCAACTCAATCCGCCAGCCACTTATCCAAATCCAGTTCCCCAACCGTGTTGAGAATCAAATCCGGACTGAATGCGTATCGTTTCAGGTTTTCTTTTTTGGAAACGCCGGACAGCGTCAGGATGGTGCGGTAACCCACCTGGATTCCGCCAAGAATATCGGTATCCATCGTGTCGCCAATCATGGTGGTTTCGGCAGATTCAAGCCCCAGTTTTTTACGGGCTACCCGCATCATGACGGGACTGGGTTTGCCCACTGAAAATGCCTTGACGCCAGTGGCCTCTTCGATCATCGCAACTACAGCCTTGATGCCGAGGTTCGCCCAGCCTTTCTTTTTGGGTGATGGATCCAGATTGGTCGCTACAAGTTTGGCGCCATCCAGCACCATTTCCACGGCATGGCTGACCATTTCCAACGTAAAATTGCGGCCTTCTCCCACCACCACAAAATCCGGATCCTGGGAAACGAGCGAGTAGCCGTTTTCGTGCAAACTCGACAACAACCCGCCTTCACCAAGCACGTAAGCCGCACCGTGGGGCTTTTGCCGGGCAAGGAACCACCCGGTCGCCATTGCGCTGGTGAATACATCCTGCTCCTCGGCCGAGATGCCAAGGCCGGCCAGTTTGTTGATGACATCCCGCGGCGTACGCTGGCTGTTGTTGGTTAAAAACAGGAAAGGAACATTCCGCTTTTTTAATTCGGAAATAAAAGTGTCAGCACCGGGAATCAGGCTGTTCCCGCTATAGATGACCCCGTCCATATCAATGAGAAACCCTTTTGCCATGAGTTATTGATTTGTGTATAGTTTGTGTTGCTTGATGCACAAATAACACGGGAGGCCCGCCTTGTTATTTCATTTGGTAAAGATAAAAACGCTTAGCGCTTATCCGGGTTATACGGTCACTTTATTCAAAAAACAAGCTTTAAGGAGGACCTGGAGCCCGTCCACTTTGCAGTCTACTTCTTCCTCGTCATCCGTCAACCGGATGTTTTTGATTTTTGTGCCCCTTTTCAACGTTGTGCTCGTGCCGGGCACTTTCAGGTCTTTGGTGAGTAGTACCGCATCCCCATCGTTGAGCAGTTCGCCATTACTGTCTTTTACTTCCATGATACTTTATTGAATTTCAATTTTTTAAACATTATTTACAAAAGGTAATTTACTGAACTAAGACGGCATTTTTTCATTTCGCCACTTCGATCTTGTATTTTTTTCCTTTCATTTTTTCTGAATTGACAGCTTTCAGCAAACGCCCGGCAATGCTTTTTTTGACTGCGGCAAAAGACATGTAGTCCATCACCTCAATTTTCCCAATATCGTCTTTCTCCAGCTTGCCTTTGTTAGAAAAGAATCCGACGATGTCAATTTTGCTGATTTTGTCCTTTTTGCCCCCACTGATGTAAACCGTAATCCACGGAGAAGGGGCCGGCAAGGTCTCATTGTCGGGGAGTTCTAGCGCCGGTGGCGTTCCTTCCATGTAGGCAGGCATTGGAGCTCCCTGATACATTAACAAATAGGCTGCTCCTTCTGCATTCATGCGGGCAGTGCGGCCATTGCGGTGCAGAAAATCCTCGTGCTTAAAAGGAAGGTCAAAATGGATGACGTTTTTCACTTCGGGGATATCCAGCCCCCTTGCGGCCAGATCGGAAGCCACGAGAAAAAGAATGCTCCCGTTCCGAAATTGAATCAGGATTTTTTCCCGTTCCGGCTGCTCCATCCCGCCGTGAAAACTGGCGCAGGAGATGCCCATGCCTTCCAAAAATTCCCTGACATTATCTGTTGTATCGCGTTGATTACAGAAAATCAGGGTGGATTCGCTTCCCAAAAAGCAAAGCAACTTGAAGAGTGTCAACTCTTTGTCCTTGGTAGGTGAAATGACGCTATGAATCACCAAACCATCATTCGATTTTTCGGGCTCCTGGTAAAAATCCAGCACTTCCGGTTGGGTAATGCCCGTGAATGCCGGAATATTCAGCTTATTGGTCGCCGAAACCAGGACGCGTTTTTCCAATCGGCGCAGCTTTTTGATGATCTCCGTCATTTGCTCCTGAAAGCCCATGGACAGCGATTTGTCAAACTCGTCGAGCACAAGGATTTTGACCCCTTTGACGTCAACCGTTTTCCGGTAAATATGGTCTGCAATCCTGCCCGGAGTGCCAATCAGCAAGGCAGGAGGCTGGCTCAGGTTCTGGATTTCCGTTTGCATCGCATGGCCGCCGTAACAGGCATTGACCTTGAAACCAGTAGACATTTTCTGCCACACCCGTTCAATTTGTATCGCCAATTCCCGGGTAGGCGACAAGATCAGGCATTGCACACCGGGCTTGTCTGCTTTGAGCTGACTCAAAACCGGCAACAGAA
>JALHRK010000164.1:0-7303 GCA_022841505.1 Saprospiraceae bacterium
ATTGTGCTTTCTGATGACCTTCGACGGCTCGCGCTACCTGCTGGAAAAATCGCTCGTGGCGCTTGAAGCCGAACTCGACCCGGTCCAGTTTCACCGCGCCAATCGCCAGGTGATTGTGAGCACCCGCGCCGTGCGCAGCTTTAGCACCGTGAGTAAGAGCAAATTGTTGCTGGAGTTGTTGCCCAAGCCACCGTTTGAGGTGGTGGTGAGCCAGGAGCAGGCTGCGGGGTTTAAGGAGTGGATGGGAGGATAGTGTCTGTCTTTATAGTCCGATAGCTGCGTTCATTTCGACTTCGCTCAATGACCGCATGTTCGACCGGTCCTGTAGGGACCAAATGCCGGTAGACATGGAGCATGTCGTATGGTTTCGTGCCGTAGGTACGCAATATTGGCGCTATATTGCTACCTGTTGTATTTTTGGGCGACCGCGAGGGTCGCCCCTACCGAATACGCTCAAAAATGTACATTCACCGACATAGACACACCGCAAAATAAAAAACACAACGAGAGAACAATTTTATTCTAACTTTGCACGCGGAAAATCCTACAACATATCTAAACATGACAGAAATGCAAAGCAAAATTTACTTTCCGATTCTGATTGCCTTTTTTTGTTCCGCGACTTCTGCCTTCTCACAACAAGCTTCCGTTGAAACCCTGACCGCTAAGGGCGCTACTACTGCCATCTCCGAGGATCAATCCTTGTACACTGGCGATAGCGAAAAAATTTTTTACATTGATTTCGAGGATGTTAGGATGAATTTGAGTGAAATTATCCTCAAAAACGACCAGGGCAAGGTGCTCCTCAAAGACGATGTATTCGATCTTCCGGTCAACACCATCTATGAATTGGACTTGAGCCAGTATGGCAAAGGAACTTTCGAGGTGGAACTGCGTTCCTTCACGGGCGTTATCCGCAAAACGATCGCGGTAGAATAATCCCCGCTTATTTTTTTTAGCCCTACTGATTACCTCTTTTCATTTTTGTACATCGTCGGAAGGCTGCTTGCCCTTCGAAGCGTCTATCGTTTCTTTTAAAGTGCCGAGGATGGCCTGAATGTTGTAATTCTGGTCAGACAATACGTGTACTTTGCCGTCTTTGGATTCCAATACCAACAGGCGGGTGCTTTTGCCGTTGCCTTGTGGCTGCAGCAAAGATTTATCCTGCTCTTCTTTGATGTAAATGCTGCGGATTTTGTCGAAAGGCAATTTGCCGTAAGGCGTTGTAATGGCATTAGCGTACAAGTTCACCGGTCCGATTTTTCGCATCGTCAGCCAGCTGAAAAAAGCCGTTCCGACGGAGATGGTACACACGAAAAACAAAAGCATGGCGCCCAACAGCCTCCGGTTCTGGTCGCCGCTTTTGTTTTTCAAGAGGAAGAGCATGCCGGCCAATGCAAGCACGCCAACGAGGAGGCCAATCCAAAAACCAAGCTGGTTTTCTGTATGCAGGGGCGTAAAGGTATGCAGGGCAGTTTCCATATTATTGACGGGAAGGTTCAGTGATCAAATCTGTCAGGTTCTTAAACAAGCGCCGGTACAAACCTGTTGAGTCTTCTGCAAAAAAGACTTCGGCCTGGTTGCCGGAGCGGAAAAAATAAACCGGCTTGCGCAAAGTGTCGCGAAAGCACTCGATGGTGTAAGGTTCTTCTGTCCGGTTGCTCATGAGGTTCAAGGTGCTGAAAGCATACCGACCGGCCTCAACTTCATCGAAATCGTGTGCAAAAGTTTTGCTTGAAATATGGCGCAGCCCGCTCAGATAGCGCAATACTTTCGCAGAATCCAGCGCAAGGCCGTTGCAAAACCAATTGTTTCCCGATTTTGAAAAAGCATACAGCGTGTCTGGGAATTGCCATTCAAAACTGGTAATTTGCTCTCCTTCAGACAACTTCAACAGATCCGGATTGCGGTAAGCCGCAAAATCCCTGCCGATTCGATCGAGTGGCAGTTCCTCCACTTCGTACACGCTGCGTTGTCCGCTGAAGCGCAAAAAAGTAGCCGTTTCCGGTTGTCCGCCAAGGATAAAATCCTCCAGCAAAACCTTGGATTTGTACAATTGCACGCGCACGCCCTGCCCTTCGCCCACCCCGTATTTGGCCCAGGCTTCGGGGCTTTGGGCCACCATGCCGTGCGTCCTGATGGCGCCGGACAAAGCGCCCAATAATTCATTTACCACGGGCTGCACTGCCGGAAGGTGCATGGCGCCTTTGGAAGCGATCCAGCCTTCCTGCTCGCGCTTGAGCGAAAATGTGCTGCCGCTGTGATGAAGCACGATGCGGTCGAGCGAGGCCGTATCCACCTGCGCCAATTCGGTGGTGAAGAAGTTGCTCCGCTGGCCGGGCCACAACAACCGGCCTACGCCATAAAGCGCTCCAGCGGTGAGGAGGAGAAAGATCAGTGTTTTGCGACTCATATCATATCCTGCTTATTTAATCATCCTTTGTCAAAAAAGCCTTTAGTTTCTCCATAGCCCTGCCGCGGTGGCTGATGGCATTTTTGATGTCAGAAGACAATTCTGCGAAAGTCTGTTCGTACCCGTTGGGCATAAAAATCGGGTCGTACCCGAAGCCATCCTGCCCCGAACGGGTTTTGGCAATTCGCCCTTCCGCCACACCTTCAAACGTATGGAGTTTGCCGCCCAGAAACAACGCAATTACCGTGCGGAAACGGGCGCTGCGGTCTTCCCGTCCTGATAGTTGCCGGAGCACCAAATCCATGTTCGCAAGCGCATCGCGTTCCGGGCCGGCGTAGTGGGCGGTGTCCACCCCCGGCGCCCCGTTCAGCGCATCAATTTCCAGGCCGGTGTCCTCTGCAAAACAATCCACCCCGTAATGGTCAAATACATATTGCGCTTTTTGAACCGCATTGCCGGGGATGGTACCGGTCGTTTCCGGTAGTTCTTCCGTGCAGCCGATGTCTTTCAGCCCTTTTACTTCGAAGGCGCCGTTCAAAATCTCGTGTATTTCTTTGATTTTGTGCGGATTATTGGTGGCAATTACAATTGGATTCATGATCAGACAATTTTTCGGGCTTCAAAATAGCGACGCAGGAGGGGATGTACAAATATCATCAGGAGGATTATCGCAACACCCCAGTAAAAATTACCGGAAAGGTCTTCATTTTCCTTCAAAATTAACCAAGCCAGGGCGATGCCGTATACCGGTTCTAAGTTGATTGCAAGGTTGGAGGTAAACGCCGAGAGGTGCCGCAGGGCACGCAGGGCCAATACATAAGCCAGCGTGGTACAAAGCAGGGCTAAGATGAGCAGGTAAACCCAATCGAGCAGCGTGGGCGGCCAAAAAGCGGAATCCCCGCCGTTTGAGGCAAAAAACAAGAGCCAGACCAAACTCAGAAACATCCATGCACTTCCCATTTCTACAAAGGTGACGCTTTTTTCATCGGTTTTGCCCACGATTTTTTTATTCAACGTGGCAAACAAAGCTGCCAGAAAAGCAGCGGCCAGCCCGGCGGCAAGGCCCGAGAAGACCGGAATGCGAACGCCATCCACAATGAGCGCCATACCCGGCACGATCAGGGCCCCCAAAGCCAGTTCGTACCCCTTGAATCGCTGCCGCATGAGCAACGGCTCAACGATGGCAGTAAAAAACGAAGTCGTTGCCATACACACCAGCGCGATGGAAGCATTGGAAAGTTTGATGGCGCCATAAAAAGCGATCCAGTGCAGGCCGACTAATGCGCCAACGCCAAGGTAGGACCACAAGGTTCGCCGCGGCAGTTGGTCACGGAGATAGCGGAGCTGTGCCAGGGGCAACAAACTCAGCGTGGTGAACAACACGCGCCACCAAACAAGGGCCAGCGCAGACAATTGGATCAAATCGCCAAGAATGGCCGTAAAACCAAACAGCAATACCGCAATGTGCAATTCGATATAAGCGTTTCTTACCTTGTTCATGCCTGCAAAAGAACAAAAATTAATGACAGGCTTTTCCTTTTCAAATAATCAGCCATAAATTGCGCGCCAATATCTTATATATGAAATTGTCAATCATACTTCCCATTGCGCTACTGGCGCTGTTTTTTAGTCTGGCGCCTGCCTCCGCCCAGCATTACCGCACAGTGCATAAAGTCGTGCCTTTGCACAGCGAGCAAACCTTTTACCTGAACGGCACCATGAGCCTTGGCGGCAAACCCCGGCACGCAGTCCGCATAGACCTGCCTCCCAATACCGTGGAATGGTATTACGTTTTTACGACCGCAGAAAATGAAAAAAGTTCAGGCGCCCGCGAAAAAATCCAGTTGGCGGGACAATTGGTGCAGTATTTTGGCAAAGGTTTCCTTAAATCGAATCTGGTGGGCATTGCAGCGAGTGCAGTGGGGCAAATCGTAAAACCCTCGGGAGTGGCGGTATGCGATGCCTGGCTGACCGACCTGGAAGGCCGCAATCAGTTTTTTGAAACCAAATACATGGGCGCTTCCTGGACCTACGATCGCCCGAAACGCTATTATGAAGAGGGTTCGGTGCAAAATGGGAAAGACGGCGCCATCCGGATAGATGCTGTAAAAAGTGGCACGGTGTATTTGTGCTTCAACAATTCGGCACTCACAGAAGGGGTTTTGGTGAATTTTGAAGCAGCGGCAATTGTGGAAACCCGCGAATATGCAGACGAGTGGGTGGCTACGGGAAAAGAAGAGATTTTTCAGGATTGTATGGAAAAATTCGTCCGCAAAGACGCTGAAGCCGAAAGCGTTTGCCACTGTACCCGCGACCGCATTGCAAGTGAACACCTGCCGTCGGTCTGGACCGGCTTTTCCCCTTCTGAAAAAAACTACCAACTCCAAAGTATCCGGCAACAGTGTTTAAGCGCGTCGGGCTATGCCGACAAAAGCAACGCAAAAGCGCGTATCCGGGCCATCGAAGCGGAAATCAACGGGTTGAATGCCATCAAAGACTACAAGGGCCTGGCGCAGAAATACCAGGAATTGCTCAGCCTCGGCGAAGCGGAAGAAGAAAACTACTATTGGGCAACCTGGTTTTTGTTGTTGTCCAAACAAAACGAACCTGCCAAAAATGTGCTTTACGAGGGCATGGGGAAATTTCCGGAGAGTACCGCACTCAATAAAAATTTGGCCCATTATTGGGTGCTCGTGGGGCGGTTCAAAGAAGCCGAATCCGTGTATCGCCGTTATGCCGGCAAAAAAATATTCCGGAAATGGCGCTTTAACGAATATGCGCTATCCGACCTGGATTGGTTGGAATCGGCCGGCATTTCTATACCCGAAAAAGAAGCGGTGTTGAAATTATTAAAGGAATGAACCATTTGTGTAAAAGGGAGTTCTATTCAGTTAGCAGGCGGCTATATGAGTTGGCAGGAGGGTTACCTATTCATGATGTTGGATATTCAGGGGGAGGAGTTAGCAGTTTTTCAGGTGGCAGTTGGCAGAAGCGTTAACTATTCATGATGTTGGATATTCAGGGGGTGAAGTTCCTGCCAACTGTAAAACTGCTCACTGCCAACTGATTTTGATCCCTAAATTTCATCCAAAGTGAACCCAATACTGCCAACTGATAAACTGCCAACTGCCAACTATTTCAATTTGATAACAAATAAATTCTAAACTAAATAGCAATGTCCGTAAAATCAGGCGATAAAGCCCCCGTATTTTCCCTTTACAATTCAGACAAAGAATTGGTTGCCCTGGAAAGTTTTCGGGGTAAAAACGTCGTGTTGGTTTTTTTTCCAATGGCATTCACAAAAGTGTGTACCGCCGAATTGTGCTCGATGCGCGACAACATGAACGTATACGAACGCCTGAACTCCGAAATATTGGGCATTTCCGTAGATTCTCTGTTTACGTTGGGCAAATTCAAAGCAGAGCAAAACCTCAATTTTCCCTTGCTGTCTGACTTCAACAAAGAAATATCGAGGGCTTATGGCGCCTTGTATGAGGAATTTGTATTCGGTATGAAAGGCGTTTCCAAGCGCGCAGCATTTGTAATAGACAAAGAAGGCGCTATTCGTTATGCCGAAGTCTTGGAATCCGCCGGCGATTTGCCTAATTTTGAGGCCATACAGGAAACCCTTTCAAAATTGAACTAAGAGGTTCCTTTTTTGCAAAGATTTAACCGCTATGAGCCACTATCACGCTATCGAAGAATTGGAAGAAGTCCTCGTGGAAGACGAAGTGGACGAAACCGGAACCGGTGAGATCGCCCAGCTCATCGTCTACAACGACGACGTCAATACCTTTGAATGGGTAATTGAGTGCTTCGTGGATGTACTCGACCACGCGCATACCCAGGCAGAACAATTGGCCCTCCTCATCCACTACAAGGGCAAAGCGACCGTAAAAACGGCACCCAAACGGGAGTTGTTGCCGAAAAAAGATGCGTTGGTGGAGCGGGGATTGTCGGCGGTTATTGAGGGGGGGGACGATTAGGATTAAATCTGCTTTGTACTCGTCGGCGGCTTTGGCACATTGTTCCGCAACAACTGATTCAATCCATCGTTGTAATTTTTCAACAACCCATCCACATTGCCGTTGTAGTGTTCAATCACGCCGTTGAAAGTGTCCACGTCTTCCTGCGTTAACTCCTTTTTGCGTTTGATTGCGGTGATTTTTTGAAAGCCGTCTTCTGCCAATTGGTCATAAAACTCGATCAGTTTGATCGTGGCATCCCGGTAAGCGACATCGCCTTTAAATCCAGGCATTTTGCGAAGTACCAGCAAGGCAGCATCGGTGTCGTTCGACAACTGCATCCGGGCGCGCTCCATGCTTTTTGCATCTTCTTTGCTCAGTGCTTCCATAAACACTGCGCTGTGTTTGGACACTTTAAAATATTTCAGAAAAATAGCCCGGTGGTAAGCGTTGACCTGGTTAATCTGATCCACTTCGGAGTTTTCTTCTGCTTCAACTAAGCGGATATTGTGCTCCTTTGCAAAAGCTTTCTGGGCCGTGTAAAAGCGCTTGGAAGCTTGTCCCAACTTTTTTTCAGCCTCGTCCTGGGCCTTCATGTAGGCTTCCATCGCTTCAAACGACGCTTTACTTTCCTTTTTCAGCAGGTTCAGTTCGTTGAACTCAATGGTAAAGGATTCGCGGTAACTTTTAACGGTGGCCAGCATTTCGTCGCGCATGGCAGCATTGCCGTTGAATGCAGGCATCGCCGCAGTCCTTTTGAGGGTTTCATCCATTTGGCGCAACACTTCCTGCCGCTTTTTTTCGACCTCAACGTAGTCTTCAACGTGAACGGAATACTGGATGTACTCCAGATTGCGGGCGGTAACGGCGCTGTGTTCGGCGTTGATTTGTTCCAGATAACGCAGCGGATCGGCGCCATTTTGTG
>JALHRK010000164.1:7313-13110 GCA_022841505.1 Saprospiraceae bacterium
TTTTGTGCGCAAAGCAGCACAGGAATTGCAAGAATCGCGAGGGTCAGAGACCAGAAGAAGCTTTGTTTTTTCATCTTGAGGTATTTTTGAATGAATTCTACTGAAATCGCCAACATTGTGTACCTACGGCACGTAAACCATGCGAAATGCTCCGTGGCTACCGGCATTTGGTCCCTACAGGACCGCCCTCCCACTGCACGCAGAGGTGATCAGTTCTATAAAATGATGGTTAATCGTACATTTTTATTTTTTATTGATGATTGACGATTACTTGATTGATGATTGTTAATGTAAGAGATACGTACACATCAAGTGGGTATAGGCTAAACACCGCTGACGCGTTCCTTCGCTTGAATGCCCACCGGGCATTCACCCTGCGGGGGCGCTCAGTCACATCATCAATCATCATTTATCAATCATCTCTCATCAATCCTTCTTCAAAAACGTGGTAAAAATGTAGAACTGATCACCTCTGGGCTGCACGGGACGGCATTTGCCCCTTGCCCCTTGCTACTTTACAGTAATCTCATCTACAAACAACCAGGCCCGCTCCCCAGCACCTTGTTTACCACTCGGAATGGTGCCCAGGTTTTGTGCTTTTACCTTCAGGTAGCGCGGGGTTTTGCCGCTCAAAGCGATTTTTACGGTTACAATTTTGTCCGTTATCGCCGTAGAAACCTCTTTCACCACCTCTTTGTCATACGACTTGCCATCGGTTGAAACGGCAACCGAAGCTTGTTTTGGCGGATAAATCCACTGCCCGGGACCATTATAAAACCGCAGCGTTACTTCTTTCACCGCAGTGGCTTCGCCGAGGTCAATCACCGCTTCCAGGTCTTTTCCGTCAAATCCCAGCCATTCCTTATCGCTGTGGCGCTCGTCGCTGCCCAAAACGGCGTTGACGATGGCGCCTTTGCCGCCGGATGCGTATTTCGGGTGCGGCGCATTGGCTAAGGTAATCAATTTGCCCGCCGCCAAATGCCAGAGAAAAGACACCGATGCACTTTTGCCAACCGGTTCGTTTTTCAGGAAAGTCTGCGCCTGCACGTCCATGTACCCTTCAATTTTGATCGGCGTTTTGGCATAAATAAGGCTGTTCGGAGTGGGCGCTTTGCCGCTTTCATCATAACGAACAACGCCAAGACCTGCTAAGTTAACGCATTCCAGCCAAACGCCTTTCCCTTCACCCGATTGAATGTTCATTTGGACATCGTACAAGTGATTGGCGACGTTCACGCCGGCAGCTTTCAGGCGCGGGATGTGAATGCCAATGCGGCGACCAAAATCTTTGAAATCGCGGTTTGCTTTGGGTGACCAAACCACTTCTGCCAGGGCAATAGCGCGCGGGAAAACCATGTATTCCACCTGCTCCGGCGTTTTCATGTACTCCGTCCAGACGTTGCCTTGCGCTCCAAGTACAAATTTACTTTCTTTTTCAGTCAGTTCAGCCGGAACGGGCTCATAGCTATACACTTTTTCCAAAGGCAAATAGCCGCCAATGGCCAGCGGCTCGTCTTTCCCAAGTGCCTGATAATAATCTAAGTAGCAATTGTCTGATGGCGTCATGATCACTTCGTGGCCGCTTTTGGCCGCTTCTATCCCGCCTTTTTCGCTGCGCCACGACATCACCGTCGCATTCGGAGCGAGGCCGCCTTCCAGAATTTCATCCCAGCCAATGATGCGTTTGCCTCTGCTGTTCAGGTATTTTTCGATGCGCTTGATGAAATAGCTCTGCAGGCCATGTTCGTCTTTCAACCCTTCTTTTTTGATCAGTTCCTGGCAATAGGCGTTGTTTTCCCACTGCACTTTGGGGCATTCGTCGCCGCCAATGTGGATATAAGGACCCGGGAAAAGTTCGATGACCTCCGACAGCACATTTTCCAAAAAGGTAAACGTCTCTTCTTTTGGGCAAAACACGTCTTCGAAGACCCCCCAACGGGTGGCAACTTCGATGGGTTGGCCCGTGCAGCCCAACTCCGGATAAGCCGCCACGGCCGCCTGAGCATGACCCGGCATTTCTATTTCAGGGATGATGGTGATGAAGCGCTCGGAGGCATAACGCACCACGTCCCGGATCTCATTGTGCGTATAAAATCCGCCATAGCGCGTTCCATCGAATTGGTACGGTTTATTGCCGCCGTGGCCCACTAAGGTTTCTTTGCGAAAAGCGGCCACTTCCTGCAACTTGGGATACTGTTTGATCTCGATACGCCAGCCCTGGTCTTCAGTCAGGTGCCAATGGAAATAATTCATTTTATACATCGCCATCAGGTCAATGTATTTTTTGATAAAATCCACCGGGAATAGATGCCTGCCCACATCGAGGTGCAAACCGCGGTAGCGGAACCGAGGCGCGTCTTCGATTTTCATATTGGGAATAAATCCTTTGGGCATCAACTGCAGCAGGGTTTGGAAAGCATAGAAAAGGCCCGCATTATCGGCTGCTTTGATGTAAATCTGGGAGCCCATCACTTCCATCGTATAGGCGCCGATTTTTTCGGGGGTGACGGCTACTGAGTCCATTCGGGCAGCAATCACAATGGCGTTGCGGCCTTTGTAGCCCCCGCGCCGGATTTCCAACTCCCGGCCTGTGGACAACTTGATGTATTCTGCGCAAAAACGCACCGTTGCCTCAAGGGCAGAATCGGCCTGCAACGGAAGGCGGATATGGGTCAAATTGGCAAGTTTCAGGTCGCCTTGAGTGAATTTTACACTTTGCGGCGCCGGAATGACGCTGATTTCTTTTTTCGGCATTGACGGCACTTTTTGGGCTACCGCAGCAATCGGCCATGAAATGAAAGCTATGAATATCAGGTAAATCAATCTGTTGGTCATGAAAAAACTATTTGTGATGAATCGTGGTGCAAAGAAAGCCAATAGATTCCAGATAACGAAAATCAGGGCTGGTTGTATTGCCTTGGCTCAATTCCTTCCAACTTCAAAAGCTCCATCGCCTTCTCAAACGCCTCATCAAGCGACGCAGTCAACGTAATCCGTTCCCCGTTTACCGGGTGCGAAAAAGTAAACCGACCCGCGTGCAACAAAAGCCGGGAAATGCCCAGTTCCTGTTCAAAGTACTTGTTGTGTTTGCAATCGCCGTTCTTTTTATCGCCGATGACAGGGTGTCGGATATGCCCGAAATGCCGCCGGATCTGGTTGGTTCTGCCCGTTTCCAACGTGATGTCCACCAAAGAATACCGTGCCGTGTCGTAGCGACCAACGGGCGTTTGCAGCTCTGTTTGTGCCAGTTTTGTGTATCGGGTTAACGATTCCCGTGGCAAACCCGACCTGGGGTGGGGTAGGGGATAATCAATCACGGCTTGTTCTTCCACGTACCCGCGCACGATGGCGAGGTAGTTTTTTTCTACGCCTTTGTCCCGAAATTGCTCCGAGAGCGCGCCAGCCGCTGCGCCACTTTTCCCAAACACCAGCACACCCGAAGTGCCCCGGTCTAAGCGATGCACGGGGTAAATCCGCTGCCCGATCTGGTCGCGCAGCAATTGAAGCACAAATACCTGGTCTTCGCTGATTTTGGTTCGATGCACCAAAATCCCGGTCGGCTTGTTGATCGCGATGAGCTCGTCATCTTCAAATAGAACCTCGAAGGGATTGGGCATGTAGTGAATTTGAAGATGAGTGAATTTGAAAATTTGAAAATTAGAGATACGTAATTTGGAATGCCAATTTTGGTTGAATCTTCAAATATTCAAAACTTGTCCCGCCCGGCGGGGTCCGTTCATTCTCAACCCACTTTAACCTTTAACCTTTCTACTTTAGCCTTAACAATAAAGGATGAAAGTGCAAAGGTAGCTCCCTAATAGCTATTTCAAACTCAAATTGCCGGTTTTTCCGTACTTTTGCGGCGCATTGGTAATACTGCATCATGAAAAAAGAAAATTCAAAGCCCGCTAAGGGCAAGTCTGCTGACCGAAAGAGGAAACCGGCTCCAAAAGCGGACTTTTCATCCCGTCCCAAAAAGAAACCGGAAGACGCTGAAAAAAGTGAGTCCATTGAAGGCATGCGCCTCAATAAATACATCGCGTATTGTGGCGTGTGTTCGCGCCGCCAGGCTGCTGATTTGGTGAAGTCAGGCGCGGTCATCGTAAACGGCAAAGAAATGCTGGAGCCATTTTACCAGATGAAAGCCAACGACCTCGTCTCGGTGAAAGGCAAACCGGTGAAGCCCGAAAGCAACAAGGTTTATGTCCTGATGAACAAACCGAAAAACGTAATCACGACCGCCAAAGACGAACGGGGGCGCAAAACCGTGATGGATTTGCTGGCCGGCAAAATACACGAGCGGGTATTCCCGGTTGGGCGCCTCGACCGCGACACCACCGGCCTGCTGCTGCTGACCAACGATGGCGAATTAGCTGAAAAACTCACCCACCCCAGCCACGGGGTGAAAAAGATCTACCACGTACAATTAGATCGCTCGCTCCCGCATGCCGACCTGGAAAAAATCAGGAAAGGCATTGAATTGGAAGACGGCATCGCCATGGTGGATGGGGTGGATTATGTGGAAGGCACCAAGCACATGGAATTGGGCGTCGAAATCCACATCGGCAAAAACAGAATTGTGCGCCGCATTTTTGAAAAATTAGGCTATAGCGTGGAGCGCCTCGACCGCGTCTACTTCGGCGGCCTCACCAAAAAAGACCTGCCGCGAGGGTTTTTTCGAAAGCTCACTGAGCGGGAAGTGATTATGCTGAAGCATTTTTCGGGGAAGTAGGAGGGCTATATTTACCTCGCTCCAGCGATCCAACAGTAAATAAGTAATCATTCATTTCCTTAAAAGCCTTATTTTTGTAGGAGAACAAAAGCATAGATCGCTATGGAACTATTGGAGCGAATTACGTTTAACCCGGCGGTTATGGGTGGAAAACCATGTATCCGGGGTATGAGAGTTACGGTAGGTACTGTCGTCGGGCTGGTTGCAGCAGGTAAAACAACGCCTGAAATTCTTGAATTATACCCTTATCTTGAAGGAGAGGACATCAAACAGGCGCTGTCTTATGCTGCCTGGCGGGTTTAGCGGCTGCCTGTTCGATCGAAAAAAGCGGGTAGTCATGAAAGATCATTACCGTATTTTTGTAAAAAAGTAGATTTATGGAACATCCACTGATAGAGCGCAATCCCCACATTATGTTGGGCAAACCCGTCATCAAGGGAACCCGGCTAACCGTAGAGTTGCTGATGCGCAAACTTGGCGATGGATTTACCGTTCCCGACATCCTGGAAATGTATCCGAATTTAAGATTAGAGCAAATCCAGGCGGCGTTTACTTATTCCGCGGATAAAATTGCTAACGAAATTATCCTTGAAGTAGCTTGATATGATTCTTGCAGATGAAAATCTGAATTATCAGTTTATTCTTGACTTGCGAGAAGCTGGTTATGAGGTCTTGTCTATTACGGAAAAGTTTAGCGGCATTTCTGACCCCTCTGTTATTGACCTTGCATTAGAAGAAGATGCCGTATTGATTACGGAGGATAAAGATTTTGGAGAATTGATCTTTGCACATCAGGTGGCCCGATTGACCATAGTTTTCCTACGATACTCCAAAACGGAATTAGCCCTTGTACGCCGCCAGCTACTATTCATTATTCAGGAATACCTTGATAAAGAAGGACATTACTTTATAACCATTGCGAGGGGGAAGATTAGAATAACGACGTTGTGATTTCCCGCTGATCAGCGGGAAAAAACCTAAGTCAACTGCATATCAATCTGCCGCTTCGCCAAATTCGCCCCGGTCACCCGCACCTGCACAATGTCGCCCATTTTGATCACATTC
>JALHRK010000165.1 GCA_022841505.1 Saprospiraceae bacterium
GGCATTGCATTGGGCACAACGCTGGGCGCTGCTTTGGAGAAGGTGATCCTGTGTATTTACCTGAGGCAGCGGTTCGGGATTTCGGTTTCCCAATATACGGATTTGAAGTGGTGGGTTGGGTATTCGGTGTTACTCGTGGCGGCGTTTGGGTATTCGGTTTGGTAAGTAGTGACCGGGTAACTTTGAAGTCACCCGGTCACTCAATCAGACGTTATTCCGGGTCCTTACCGCCATCCAGGAACTCCTGGTAAGCGCTCAGTTCACCCCACTTTCCGTTGGCGGCCAGTTGGGCTTGTTTCGACCAGGTAGCCGGATCGGCTAAGCGGAACGCTTCTCCGCCATCGGCCAGGACCTCTTTCAGGCGATCTAATGGCGCCTTGGCCAGATCCGACCAGGTATTGATGCCGGCAGCTTTCAGCAATTGTTCAATTTTAGGACCAATGCCTTCCACAATTTTCAGGTCGCCGTGGTTGGTGGAGAAGCCCAGCAACTTGGCAATCATTTTTTCTACTTTGGAAGGCGTTTCGTCGCCGGTTTCGGAGTCTTTGCCTGCATCTAAGGATTTTTGCAGCGCAATCAGCTCCGTCCAGTGGTTTTCAGCAGCCAGCAGGGCTTGCTTCGGCCACGAATGCGGGTCGTGGATGCGGAAGTTTGGCCCGGCATTTTCCAGGATTTCCTTCAGGTCATCAACGCCCCAGGCGGCCAGATCCGACCAGGTTTTGATGTTGTTTTGCTTGAGCAATTCTTCGATTTTCGGGCCGATGCCTTCCACAACCTGAAGATTTTCCTGGCCCAGCAATGCGCCGTAATCTACTGTTCCACCCGAGACTCCGCGGCCTGCGACTAAAGCTCCGCCGGCTTCACCTTCCTCATATTTGGCGAGTTTGGTTTTCAGCACAACCTTATCTGAATCACACGCATGCAAGGCCGCGCGCAGCGAGCTGTTTTCTTTATTGACCTCTTCGATCTGATATTTCAGGCTGGCGTAGTCTTTTTCCAATTCGCCGTATTTGATGCGCAGGTTCTTCAGTTCCTCCTCTAATTCAGCGGCCCGGCGGCGGTACTCCGCCCAGAGCCACCAGCCCAGCAACAAGCCCAGCAGGAAGGCGCCTAATGAACAAAGCGCCCACAGCAGCCAGCACGGCAGGCCCAGGGCGGTAGCGGCATCTTGTAAAAAGAAAGTATTGAGCAACATGGTTTGTCGTTTTTGATTGAGTTTGAAGAATATTACTGTTTGATCAGCCTCACTTCCACGCGGCGGTTGTTCTGGCGCCCGGTTTCTGTATTGTTGGAATCCACCGGCTGTGTTTTACCTTTGGTATCTGTGGAAATCAATTCCGCATTAACGCCCGCTTTGGTGAGGGTGGCTTTGATCTGTGTGGCGCGCCCCAGGCCGAGTTCGTTGTTCACCTGGTCGGTACCGACATTATCGGTATGCCCCACCAGCGAAATGCGTTCCCCGGTTTTTTTCACGCGCTCGGCCAATTTGGTCAGGTAAGCCTCCACAGCCGGGTCGTATTCTCTTTTTACGGAACCGGTCGGGAAGCGAATGATGATGCGGTCGTCGAGTTCCTCCACGCTTTCCTCCACTTTAGCTTCCGGCGTGATCCACTCGAACGCGACACCTTCAAAATAGCCTTTGCGAACGCCGGGTGTTTCATCCATCAGGCGGGCGCGCAATTGAATCCGATCATCGGGAATGGCGCCTGCAAACAGCTTTTTCGCGGCGTCAGCACGGGCAAACCCCATGTTGTCGTAGCCATCCGGCTTGGGTTCGGCTTCGTAATAGAGGCCCGTAATTTGCAACAGGTTGTTGTCTTTCATCTGAGCCAGCAGTTGCTGCTTCCGCTCAGGAAAACCGTCGTTGGTGAAAGCGGCCGCATTAGCCCACTGAAAGTCAATCGGATAGCGCACCAAAGCGCCGGAATCAACCGCATTCGAGTCCAAATCGGACACCGAAGCCGCATCGGCCGAACAGCATTGCTGCAAACATCCTTTGTAAGCAATCAGCGAGTAAAGCAACCAAATCACCAACATGATGATGACTTTTAAAGGCGCACTCATAATTGGTATTTTCGTTTTACAATGAATGAAAAATCTGTATTTTCCAAAAGTAAGCATTCATCTTTTGAAAAAAAGGAAAATGTAAGAATAAATTATCAGAATCCATTGAAGGAAGGGAATCTTGTCGCCCGGGGATTTTTCTGCCAACTAAAATGATTATCTTTGCCGCCCATAACGCATAAACATAAACATCCATCAACCATGTTCAATAGCCTGAGCGATCGTTTGGAAAGCGCCTTCAAAACGCTGAAAGGGGAAAGTCGCCTTACCGAGATCAATATTGCACAATCCATTAAAGAGATTCGCCGTGCCTTAGTGGACGCCGACGTGAACTATAAAATTGCCAAAGAATTTACCGACAAGGTAAAGGACAAGGCAATGGGCAAAGAAAACGTGCTCAAATCCGTGAAGCCAGGCGACCTGATGGTGAAAATCGTCATGGACGAATTGGTGGAACTGATGGGCGGAGAAGCTGCAACCCTCAACCTCAACGGAAAACCTACGGTGGTGCTGGTTGCGGGTTTGCAAGGGTCGGGTAAAACGACTTTTTCCGGCAAATTGGCGCTCTTCCTCAAAAGCAAACGCAGCAAAAGTCCGCTGCTGGTGGCTTGCGACGTATACCGCCCGGCGGCCATAGACCAGTTGACGGTGCTGGCCGGACAAGTTGGCGCGGGGATTTACAAAGAACCGGAAAGCAAAAATCCGGTGCAGATTGCCCTCAACGCCATCCAGTACGCCAAGTCGCACAGCTTTGATACGGTCATTGTGGATACCGCCGGTCGTTTGGCTGTAGACGAGGAGATGATGAACGAAATTGCGGCCATCCGCTTAGCCATCCAGCCCAACGAAACGCTTTTTGTGGTGGATTCGATGACGGGACAGGATGCGGTCAACACCGCAAAAGCGTTCAACGACGTCATTGATTACGACGGCGTAGTGCTCACCAAACTCGATGGCGATACCCGCGGGGGGGCAGCCTTGTCGGTGAAATATACGGTTGGCAAGCCGATCAAATTCGTCAGCACCGGCGAAAAAATGGATACGCTGGATCTGTTTTTCCCTGATCGGATGGCGCAGCGGATCCTGGGCATGGGGGACATCGTTTCTTTGGTGGAACGGGCGCAGGATCAGTTCGATGAGGCAGAAGCCAAGCGCTTAGAAACGAAGATCAAAAAGAACAAATTTGACTTCAACGATTTCCAAAGCCAGATCAACCAGATCCGCAAAATGGGCGACTTAAAAAGCCTCATGGGTATGATTCCCGGCATGGGCAAAATGATGCGCGACATTGACATTGACAACAACGCATTCAATAAAATAGAAGCGATCATCCTTTCGATGACGCCGCAGGAGCGCGCCAACCCGGAGTTGCTGAACATCAGCCGCAAAAAACGCATCGCCGGCGGTTGTGGGAAAACATTGGATGAGATTCAGGCTTTCCTCAAGCAGTTTGAGCAAATGCGCAAAATGATGCACCAGATGACGAAGGCGCCGGGTTTTGGCAGCGGGAATCCAATGGCAGGGAGCACGCCGGGGTTTAGGGGGGTGAGGCCAAAGCGGTAAATTTCCTTATCTTTGCAGAGAGGAATCGGATCATTGTAAAATCAGATAAAGGATTGGAATCATGACCAGGCTACAAACTATAATAGAAGGGATAGATCATCTGGATCGAGATGAACTGAATTTGCTATTTAAGGAACTAAAAAAGCGACTGGAACATCAAAAAAAGGCCGAATCCATACTGGATGAATTCATCGGATCAGGCAAAGGAGTTTGGCAAACAGACGCCCAAGCCCATGTTGATGAGTTGAGAAGTGAAGAACGTACATTTTGACTTAAGGAGAAAGTCAGATGAAGATTTTTATAGATACAGCACCATTCATATACCTTATCGAAGGTCATCCGGTCTTTTCTACTAAAGTTAAGCAAGCAATAAGCCAGGCAATCGTTAATAACGACATTCTGGTGACAAGCGTCATCACCTATATGGAGTTTGGAGTCAAACCTGAGAAAGCATATCGCCAAGATTTGATCAGAAATCTGGATGATATGTTAAATCGGTTGAATATAGATTTAGTTAATGTGAACAAAGATGTTGCAAAACTTGCCTACCAATTGAGGGCGAAGTACGATTTTTTAAAAGGAATGGATGCACTTCAAATCAGCATAGCAATGAGAGAAGGATGTCAATTGTTTATTACGAATGATAAGAAGTTGAAAAAGATAACTGAAATACCTGTTAGAATTATTGAAGAACTATAAGTGTTTATGATGAACACTCCACTTGCCACCTATCCATTCTCTGCGGACTTTAGTAATCTATTCAACAGTTTCCCGGCATGCCAATCCTTCTTGAAACTCAATACTTACCCCCCATCCAATATTTCACCAAATTAACCAGCGGCGAACCAGTCTATATCGAGCAATGGGAGCATTACCAAAAAGGCACTTACCGCAACCGTTGCCACATCGCAGCAGCGAACGGCCTGACCCGGCTGACCATCCCATTGATTAAAGGTAAAAACGAGCAGCAGGCCATCCGCGAGGTGCGCATCGCTTATTTTGAACCCTGGCAGCGCCAGCACTGGCAATCCATTCGATCGGCTTATGGCAATTCGCCGTTTTTTGAGTTTTATGCGGATGCGCTCCAGCCTTTTTACGAAAAACCATTCCCTTTTTTGTTCGATTTTAATTTAGAATTGCTGCAAACCCTGCTGAAATTGCTGCGCATGGACGTCAAACTTCAATTGACCGACGCTTACGTAGACCCTGTCCCATCCGACTGGACAGACCTCCGGAATGCCATTCATCCCAAACCGCACCTGCAAAAGCCCGACCCACATTTCACGCCAAAGCCCTACCACCAGGTTTTTGAAGACCGCTATGCTTTTTTGCCCAACCTGAGTATGTTGGATGGGTTGTTTTGTTTGGGAAAGAGTGGCGATTTGATGATTTGAAAATTTGATGATTTGAGGATTAGACGCCAGGAAAGGACGAAGTTGGCAGTCTTTCAGTTGGCAGTTGAACAGTTAGCAGTTGGCAGTCGGGTTCAAGTTCCAAAAGGTTGGTTGCAGTTTATTGGAAGAGGAAATATCATTTCATCGAAGTAATCCCCATCCTGCCAACTGCTAACTGAAAGACTGTGAACTAAAACTTTACTATCTTAGCAACTCAAAAAAAAACGCCAACATGTTCCAAACCGTCGAACCTGCGCTGGAGCAGGAACTTCAGGAGATCCGCGACGCCGGCCTGTATAAGGAAGAGCGCATCATTACCACGCCGCAGGGCGCACTCATCCGCACCACGCAGGGTACGGAGGTGCTGAATTTCTGCGCCAACAATTACCTCGGACTTTCTTCGCATCCGGCAGTCATTGAGGCGGCCAAAGCGGCAATAGATTCGCACGGCTTTGGGTTGTCGTCGGTGCGGTTTATTTGCGGCACGCAGGACATCCACAAGGAATTGGAAGCCAAAATTTCGGAATTCCTCGACATGGAAGACGCCATCCTCTACGCCGCTGCATTCGATGCCAACGGCGGTTTATTCGAACCGCTGCTGTCGGAAGATGACGCCATCATTTCCGACGAACTGAACCACGCGTCCATCATTGATGGCATCCGGTTGTGCAAAGCGCAGCGCTTTCGCTATAAACACAACGACATGGCCGATCTGGAGGAAAAATTGAAAGCGACCCAATCCGCCCGCCGCCGCCTCGTCTTCACCGACGGCGCTTTTTCCATGGACGGCACCATTGCGCAATTGGATAAAATCTGCGACCTCGCCGAACAGTACAACGCGATGGTGGGCATTGACGAATGCCACGCTTCCGGCTTCCTGGGGAAAACCGGCCGGGGCACCCACGAATACCGCAATGTCATGGGCCGCATAGACATCATTACCGGCACGTTTGGAAAAGCTTTGGGCGGCGCTTCCGGCGGCTTCACCGCTGCCAGAAAAGAAATTGTGGATTTGTTGCGCCAGCGCTCGCGGCCTTACCTGTTTTCCAACACCGTTGCCCCTGCAATTGTCGGCGCTTCCATCGCTGTGCTCGACCTGCTGAGCGCCAGCACGGCCCTGCGCGACAAACTCGAAGAAAATACCAAATACTTCCGTCAGGCCATGACGGCAGCCGGTTTCAACATCATCCCCGGCGAACACCCCATCGTGCCCGTCATGCTCTACGATGCGCCGCTCTCCCAGCGCTTCGCCAACCGCCTGCTTGAAGAAGGCATCTACGTCATCGGCTTTTTCTTTCCGGTGGTGCCCAAAGGCAAAGCGCGCATCCGCGTGCAGATGTCTGCCGCACACGACCGGGCGCATCTGGAAAAAGCGGTGGCTGCGTTTACGAAGGTGGGGAAGGAGTTGGGAGTGATTTGAGAAGGTTAAAGTTGGCAAGGGGCAAGTAGGCAAGTTTGTAAAAGGCAAATTCGCAAATAGGCAATTTGAGATACTTGCGAATTTGCCCCTTGCCAATTTGCATACTTGCAAACTTGCCTATTTATCAAAAATCACTTTCGCGAGCAGCGCATGAAAATGATGGACGCCCTGTTCCATGGCCGGCGAAAAACGGCCGCTGTGGTAATAGCGCGACTGGATGCCGCGCTGCACGCTTTCTACCACGGCTTCGTCTTCCAGCTCCGTGGTTTCCAGGCTGTTTAAAGACCGCTGATGGATCGTGCCGGGGTATTGGTACGTGCGGAACCGGATGCGCGTTTTTTGCAAACCTTGCGGCTCCACCACGTTGAGCGACAAACCCCAGGGGTAGAAATTGAACATCAGGTTGGGGAACAGCCAGTAGTAATAAGCATAGATTTTCCGACCAAAATCGGGGTGCCCTTCCGGCGCCTCAAAATGCGGCTGCCCTTCGTCGGCAATGCCGATCTGCAAATTGCAATACGGGAAAATTTCGTAGGCATATTGCTCAAAATCAATGGCCGCGTTGAGCGCAGGGTGCACAAAAGGAATGTGGAACCCTTCCAGGAAATTATCGCAATACAGCGCCCAGTGGGCATTGACATGGTAGTCGGTGGTCCCTTCCTCCACAAGATGCAGGGTGTCCAACGGCAGCCAGTTCAGTCGTTCGCGTATGGGGCGCGTCATTTCTTCAAAGGGCACTGCTGGGTTGAGGGAAACAAAAATGAGCCCCAGCCACTCTTCAAAATGCACCGGGGTGAGGTGGTCGGCAGCGGTGGGAAAATCCTCCGCGTCTTCAAATGCGGGCATGCTCTTGAACGTGCCGTCCAACCGGAAACACCGTCCGTGGTAGCCGCAACTCAGCATTCTCGCTTTGCCCGGCTGCATGGCCACGAGGTTGCCGCGGTGGGTGCAGACGTTAGAGAGGCAGTGTTTTTGGCCATTTTGGTCGTGTGTGAGCACCAGAGGTTCGTCCAATACGCCCTCCAGCAAGGTGAACGGGTACACTTGTCCCGGTTCGGCAATTGACGCCGTTTCGGTTACAAAATTCCAGTGGGCTGCAAATATTTGCTCTTTGGAAGTTTCAAATGCTTCCGCGCTGCGGTAAAAAGCAGCGGGCAGGGTAGCCGCCTTTTTGATGTCGGGTTGAATGGTGTATTTTTCCATGTGCAAATCCAAATTCCGGAAAAGTTGTTATCCTGTAAATGTATCGTATATGAGACAAAAACGCCCATTGTCTGGCCGTCTATTCCCGGGCCGAAAAGAACAGGAAAACGACCTGGGTTTAGGTACAAAAATAGGCGCTTCCGGCGAAAGATTGATTTCTAAAAATGGAACATTCAATGTCCGGCGCAGCGGCAGGCGGCAGTGGCTGATCTACGAGCCGCTCATTGAAATGCCATGGTGGCAGTTTTTGCTGTTGGTTGTGGCGTTTTATTTTGCCATCAATAGCGTTTTCGCTGTGATACTTGCTTCACTGGGGCCGGGCGCGTTGATTGGGGTGGAAGAAGCTGAATTCGGTCAACGCCTGCTCAAATCTTTTTTCTTCAGCATGCAGACTTTCACTACGGTTGGTTATGGGGCAATTAGTCCGGCCAGCGTGGCTGCTAATTTTGTCGCCGTCACGGATGCCATGGTGGGGTTAATTGCCGTAGCTTTAGTTACCGGATTGGTTTTTTCGCGATTTTCACGCCCCAAAGCGCATATCCTATTCAGCAGCAATGCCTTAATTGCACCATATAAAGAGGGCAAAAGCCTGCAATTTCGCATCGTCAACGAACGCAGCAACAAGATCATCAACCTCGAAATACAGGTCGTTTTTTCCTGGACGGAAACGCAGGGCGGCGAAGCCACGCGCCGCTACATCGCCTTGAAACTCGAACGGGAAAAAGTGACCTTGTTTCCACTCAACTGGACCTTAGTGCATGCCATTGACGAAGACAGCCCGTTCTACAACCTGACCCCGGACCGGCTCCACCAAATGAATGCCGAGATACTGGTTATTGTGCAGGGCTTCGATGAAACGTTTTCGCAAACTGTGCACGCCAACAACTCCTACATGGCCGACGAAGTGCTGTGGGGTTATCGGTTTGATAAAATGTACTACTCCGAAGGCGGGGTGGTGCGTTTGGAGTTGGATAAATTGGATGATATTACAAAGACTTAGGTACTTACTGTGCGTTATCACGCAGCACTTTTGTCTGCTTTCGGTATACCTTTTAGTTCTTCAATCAATTTGTCTTTGGATTCTTCCAGATCAAAATCATCTTGTAGCCCCAACCAAAACCCGGCAGAATTTCCAAAGTATTTGCTCAACCGCAAAGCAGTATCGGCAGTTATTCTACGTTTTCCTTTGATGATTCCGCTAACCCGGGTTTGCGGAATATTCAAATCTTTGGCCAACCTGTATTGACTGATTGCCATGGGAGCAAGGAATTCTTCCAATAAAATTTCGCCGGGATGTATGTTGGGCAGCTTTTCCATTTTAATGATAATCAATTATTTGAACAAGAAAGGCATTGTTACTTAACCATTGGAATACTTTCACTGCCCGGGAGTATCACCTTAAGCAAAATAGGTTAATTTGAAAACACCCTGTATGTCCAGGAGTCCAACTCCATTGCCATCCCTTCCGTCAGATTCTGTTTTTGGTTTGTGAAAACTTCCGTAAAAGCCCCAGCGTGTTGATTCCCCATCAACTTAAACGCCTGCTTTTTTGCAGATAAATTAATCACCACCACCACTTTATCACCCGCTTTTTCGCGTACAAACGCATAGATATTTTCGTCGTTTCCGGTAGGAATTTTCACCAATTCGCCGCCGTGTTCGCCGTTCCAGAGCGCCTGGTTTTTGTGTTTCAGATCAAAAAGGGTTTTGTAGAATCCGGCGTATTGGTAATTGCCCCAGTCAATATGGTCTTTTTTGAAAAACTCGAGTTGCTTGTCCATGGCAGATTCCTGCCCGGTGTAAATCAGCGGCATCCCGTCAAAGGTTGCGGTAAGCACTGCAAACGCTTTGTGGCCCGCGCCAAAGCGTTGGAATTCCGTGCCCGCCCAGGAGTTTTCGTCGTGGTTGGAAGTAAATTGCATGGCGTAGCCTTTCACGTATTGGCTGTCTTTTTTGGCCAACATTTTATCAATGTCCAGCGCCGTTTTTTTCTCGGGCGCTTTGGCTTTGCCTTCCACCACATTGCCTTGCGAAAGTTGTTTGGCTTCTTTGCTGGCGCCCTGATATTTCGCGATTTCGTTCAGCAGGTGGTGCATTTCCCAGCCGTAATCCATCACAAAAGCGCCGTTGTTCCGAATCTCCGGAACTTCCGCTTCGGCCAGCATAAACAGCGGTTTGATGGCGTAGAGCGAATCGGAACACTGCGCCCAGAAATCAACTGGAATGCCGTGCGCAACATCCACCCGAAAGCCGTCAATGCCAACGTCTTTTACCCAAAATTTCATGGCGTCAATGACGCCGAGCCTTAGTGCAGGGTTGTCAAAGTTCAAATCGGCGACGTCCGTCCAGCCCCAGGATTTGCCAGTATTGTAATCAATCGGGTCAATTACGTTCCCGTCTTTATCCTGCGTGTACCAGTCCTTGTGTTCGGTAATCCACGGGTTGTCCCAGCCGCTGTGGTTGGGCACCCAGTCTATGATGCAATACATCCCGGCGTCGTGGATGGCTTTCAGCAGGTGTTTAAAATCATCCATTGTGCCATAATCCGGATTCACTCCGTAGTAGTCACCCACGGCATAAGGGCTGCCCAATTCGCCTTTCCGGTTCTTCACACTCACCGGATGAATGGGCATAAACCACAGGATATCAATGCCCATTTCTTTGAGGCGGGGCAATTCTGCTTCGAACGATTTGAACGTATTTTCAGGCGTATAATGCCGAAGGTTGACTTCGTAAATGGTGGCGTTTTTGTGCCATTCGGGAACCCGCGGTTTTTCAAAAACGACGGGATTGGAAACTAAGCTGGTTTCAGCTTTTTCAGAATTGTTTTTGCAGGAAGCAAACAGGGCAATGGCTCCAATAAAGAGCAAGCCGGCGCGCAGGAAAAAGCGGTTTGTCATGTTGTGGCGATTGAAATAGTAAGGCAATCAGACTTGCCGCGGAAAGTCTGCGGCATGGCCAAAACTACGGAAAAGTGAATATTTTCTTTGCAGGTTTTGCCTAAATTGTTTCCTGCGGAGGTATTTCCCCCGAAAGATTGTTTCCCGCAAAGTTCACTAACCGGATTTTTTTCAAATCCTCAATACAACAGAATCCGGGTCTCCTTCAACCCCAGCGACATCAAATATTCTTTCACTTCCAGTGCTTCTTCCTCCCCCTTTTCCGCGTGGTGGAGCAAGGTATATCCATGCGGGCCTTTTGCATGCAGCACACTGGGAAAGGCCTCCAGCATGGGTTTCACGACGCTCATTTTGCCGAAAAGGCAGGCCGTGAAGATATTGGCCTGCGCGCCTTTGTCCAACAGAAACTGCACCAGTTCTTTGTACCCCACATGGGTTGCCGCGCCCAGCGCTGTCTCAAAATCGCCGAATTTCCAGTCGTGGGCAGCATTGAGCAGGTTGGGGGTTTCCGCAAGCATGGCTTTTACCTTCTCCATATCCCGGTGTGCTGAACCGACAAAGGTGGACACCAGGTCTTTGTCAAGCTGGGGATCGGGGTCGCCTAAAATACGAGCGTTTGCCCGGCCAAATAAGGGCATTGCTGCAGTGGTCAAACCGGCAATGCTGAGTGATTTCAGGAAATTGATGCGATTCATGATAAGGTGGTTGATTTTTTACCACATAGGGCACATAGTTTTTTCACAATAGTTTACATAGGCGGCTTCCCTGTGCTATGTGTCCTATCCCGCTGTACGGGACAAGTTGTAAAAACCCCTATTGTGGTCTATATGGTAAAAAAATATATATGGTTAAAAAAACGAAACTACTCACTATGCAGCGCCTTCACCGGATTCGCCATCGAAGCCCGCAGCGATTCATACCCAACAGACAAGATCGTAATCACCGCAATGGCAACCACGGCGCCCGCAAAAACATAAACGGATAAATCGGTTCGGTATTCAAAACTCTGCAACCACCGCCCCGACAAATAAATAGCGACCGGGATGCCGATGAGGCAGGAAATGAGCAAAATTTTACCAAAAACAGAGAGCAGCAACCACAGGATCTGGCGGTTGCTGGCGCCTAAGGTTTTGCGGATACCGATCTCTTTGATGCGCTGCTTCGACAGGAAAGCCGCCAGGCCGTATAAACCCACACAGGTGATCAGCATGGCCAATCCGGAAAACTGCTTGGTCAGCTTCGCAATTTGCGTTTCGTTTTCGTACATCCTGCCAAATTCTTCATCCACAAACCAATAATCGAATCCAAAATCTGGAAAGACCTGCTGCCATTTGCGTTCCAGGTCTGCAATTTTTTCACCCATCTCCGCCGCAGACAGGCGCACGTGGATGATGCGGTCAATGACATGGGGCATTGGCGAAATCGCCAACGGTTCAATTTTGTGGTGCATGGAGCGGTAGGGGAAATCTTCAATCACGCCAATGACTAAGCCGTGGATGGGGGCCAGCGTAGAATCGCGAGGCCCGAATCCCAGCGAATGCACCGGACGGATGATCGTTTTGCCCACCACGTCGGCAGGGGTTGTATTCAAGGCTTTCACTGCCGCCATGTTCAGCAGGACAGCATTGGAATCCGCCCGATGGTTGGCGTCGAAATCCCGACCTTCAACGAGCTGCATATTAAACGTTTTCGGAAAATCGAAATCGCCATTCAATTGAGACCACTCGTGTTTATCGGGGCCGAAGTCCGGAAATTGCATCTCCATGCCGATGGGGCCGAAAAAGTCGAGCCGCGGCAGGTGGTTGGCCAACGTCACCGCTTTGATTTCAGGGTCTTGCAGCACTAAGTTTTTAAAAATGCCGTATTTAAGATCCGTTGCAGGGCCGGAAAAACCGCCGTAGCGGATGGAGACGATTTGTTTGCCTGCCTCGTTGAGTTTGGAATTGCGCATGAGGTTGGTTTGCCGCACCACCACCACCGAGCCCACCAGCAGCATGATTGCGACGCTGAACTGCACCGTGGTGAGGAATTGCCGGAAGGTATTCGAGCCTTTGCGGAAAGCAAATTTGCCTTTGAGCACCACCGCCGGTTGGAAACCCGAAACGAACAACGCCGGGTAGCTGCCCGCCAGCAAAGTGACCAAGCCAATGATGCCGGCGACAATGAGCAACATCTGTGCATTAAAAAGATGGCCAATGGAGAAAGTTTTGCCGGTCATGTCATTGAACGGGGACAGGAAAAGCGCGACCAACAGCAACGCAAACAGCGCGGCGCCGCAGACCATCATGAACGATTCAATCATGAACTGGAAAAACAACTGCCGCCGGATCCCCCCGAAGGTTTTGCGCAAGCCGATTTCTTTGGCGCGGGTAACCGAACGCGCAGTGGCCAGATTGATGTAATTGATGCAGGCCACCACGAGGATCAGCAACGCAATGGTGATGAAAACCGACATGTATTTGCCGTTGGCCGATTTGTGGTTGGTAGCCCAGTCTATTTCCTGGTCGAAGTGAATATCGGTGACTTTCCGGATGATAGGGGTGGCTTTCGCCTGCGG
>JALHRK010000166.1 GCA_022841505.1 Saprospiraceae bacterium
TTGGCTGCGTCAGGAGCAGGTGCTGTTTGACTTTGGGAAACACGACCTCCGGCCCGGCGCGGATTCGCTGCTGCGCAATCTGGGGAAAGAATACCTCGAACAAACCCGCGTTTTTTTACACGTTTGCGCCCATACTGACGCCATCGGCAGCAACGACAACAACCGCAAATTGTCGCAGCGCCGGGCCGGGGCCGTATCTGCCGTTTTGTTGGAAACCGGAATTCCACAAACCCGCATTCAAATCAATGAATACGGAGAAGAACGCCCCATTGCAGACAATGCCACCGAGACCCAGCGCCAGGCCAACCGCCGCGCCACCATTGATTTTTATTTGCAAAAACAGTTTTTCTACGTAGAAGGCCAGATCAAAGACTCGGTCACGAACCAGGGCATTCAGGCAGAAATTGTGGTGAAAACCAAATCGTACCAGGATTCGATGCAAACCGATACGGCAGGGCGGTTTCGGGTCGTGCTTCCGAACCAGGAGGTGGTGGTGATTGATGCATTTGCCAAAGGCTATCTTTTTGAGACGCAGGTTTTTAAAGCCGAAGCTGGGAAAACCAAACTGCTGAGTATCTCGGTACCTCCGGCAACTGCGGGCGCCAGCGCGGAGATTAAGAACCTGTATTTTGTGGGCAATCAGGCGGTCCTGCTACCACGTTCAGAGCCGGAATTGTACAAAGCCTTGCGGTTCTGCCAGCTCAACCCTGATCTGAAGCTGGAAATTGAAGGGCATATCAACCGGCCAAACTCCCCGCCGGTTGCAGAATCAAGCTGGGATTTTGACCTTTCCGTCCGCCGGGCAAAATTGGTTTATGAATACCTGATCGAAAACGGAATTCCTGCTAACCGATTGACTTATAAAGGCTACGGCAATTTTAGGATGCGCTTTCCGAAAGCGACGACCGGATTGCAACAGGAATTGAACCGCCGGGTGGAAATACGCATTTTGAAGACGAAATGAAATGAACTCCTATTTTTGCGTCGTAAAACGCAAACGCCATGATTGATTACAACCCGAGGAGTTGGTGGAAACTCATTTTCATGTTCCACCGCAGCGACACCCTGAGAATCCTGCTGCCCACCATGATCGGGGTCGTCGTGTTTACCATTCTGGTGGCTTATGTGGAAAATGAAATCTTCCACGCCCAGTTTAAAAACACCACCGTTATCCACTCGCTGGTGGGTTTTGTCTTATCTGTTTTGCTGGTTTTTCGCACCAATACGGCTTATGAACGTTGGTGGGAAGGACGAAAACTATGGGGAAGTTTTACGAATAATTCGCGCAACCTGGCACTGAAAATTGCCACCCTGGTGTCCGAGGATGCCGTAAAAATCCGTTTCCGGGTTTTGATTTCCAATTACATTCTTGCGGCAAGGGAACACCTGCGGCAAGGCGTGAATATCAACGACCTGGCAGCCTGCGACCGCTATCCGAAAAATTATTATGAGGGTAGCAAACACGTACCTAACCGGGTAATGAAAGCGATTTACGCGGAAGTCAACGATTTGCTGCAACGAAAAATCATTACCCAGGAGCAGGTACTTTTTTTAAACGCGGAACTGGTGTCTTTCACCGACAACATCGGCTCCTGCGAACGCATCCTGCGAACGCCCATCCCTTATTCTTACAGCTTGTTTCTGAAAAAAGTCATTTTCCTGTACGTCCTGACCATGCCCATCGGGTTTGTGCTGGAATTCAAATATTGGGCAGCGCCCATCGTCGCGCTCGTTTTTTATGTATTTGCCAGCATCGAGCTATTGGCCGAAGAAATTGAAGAACCTTTCGGCCCCGATGCCAATGACCTGCCCGTCAATGCGATCAGCGATAATATCCACGATAATCTGGTGGAGATTCTGGGGTAATTATTGCCGCTCAAAACAGCCTATGTCCGGCATCTCACTGTCGCGGGTTTTGTTTTCCAGGTCAATCTCAATGATTTTATTGAACTTGGGAGGGCGAACCGGCAATGCTCGTCCAATGGCAATGGACAGCGAATCGAGGTGGTAATCGTCTTCGTTGGCATCTTCAAAAAGCAGGTCTTCGCGGTCGCCGTTGATGCAATTGAGGCAAATATTGTCAAAAAAGTCCGCGTAGAGGTCGTTTTGCTGTTCCAGCAGGTCATCCACCCGCACCACACAGTTTTCAAAAGCAACATTAAACATTGCCGGGGTTTGTCTGCCGGTGATGTCCGAAAACTGGATCTGGTCGCGGCGCGATCCAAAAAAAATGCAGTTGACGAATGCGGCATTTAGCCGGAAATCATTGCGGTAAGCGCAGACCAACGGGTCGTCGTAGCAATAAAAATTGCTCATGCCAACGGCCGCCGCATCCACGCCATAGCTGGTAGCAGTACAATAAATAAACCGGTAGTCGCCGCCGTTGAGCAGTTGAATCGAATTGGAATTGTTGTTGTAAAACAAGCAGTTATCTGCTTCGATGGTGCTGTGAAAACCAATTAAGCCGTTGCCTGCGGTATTGTAGATTTGTGAATTGGACAACCTGACTTCCGCCGTCGAATCGGCATAGAGTCCAAAAGAGCAGTTTTTGATGGTGGTGTATTCAAACACATTTCCTTTGCTGCCTTTTCCGAGGATGATCCCATACCACTGGCCTACTTCATCCTGAAAAGCTTCTTCCAGCCGGTCGCCCTGCACCACGATCGGGTTTTCCGCTGTGCCGAGCATCCGGATTTTTCCTTTGCTCAGCGCGTATAGGATGCCGTCGTTGAACACACCGAACACGTCGTTGCGGGCAATACCGCCGTGTACGTAAATCCGCGTGCCTGCCGCCACTTCCAGCGCGCAACTGTCAATGAGGATTTCCCCATAGATTACATAAGGCTTGGGGTCGTCCCAGCGGATGGTTCCGTTGTCGCAACTCAGGAGCACCGGCACGCCTTTATTGAACCGGCTGGGGAAATAATTGGCATTTTGCCCCCAGGCCTCTAAATGGACTTGTTGTAAATTGCCGTTGGTGACAAACTCGATCTTGTCTTCAAGAACGAATGGACTGACCGAAACCGGTTGGTTGGGATCAATGGTCACTTCCACAAACACGTAGATGCTGTCGTTGGCCCAAATTTCGACATCCCGGAGTTCATCGCCGGGAAGGCCATCTACATTCATCCGAAAGTTGATTCCCGTGGCGCCCACAATGCGCGCCTCCGAAATCAGAATGGGCCGGTCGTGGCGGTTGTATATTTTAAACGAACGGGTTGACGACCCGAGTTCTGTAAAAACCGTATCGAAACGAAGCGTATCCAAAGAAAATGCCAGTTTGGCGCCGCTGTCGGTGATGTAGTCTTCGTTTTTGTCGCACGCGAAGAAAGAGACGAGCAGGATCGCGGCGGCGCTTATGGTCAGAAAAGATTTTTTCATGCTAAGAATAAGAATTTGAAAACAATACAGCAAAGTTAGCAAGAAAGACAAACCCAAAGACTTATTACCCGCTATCCGGCTAAAAATGCAAAAAAACGTTTCCACGAAACAACCTTCTTTTTATTGTTTTACATTACATTGTTTATTGTATTAAATTGCCACGTCTGAAAATTTTAACGTTTGATGCAACCCCTTCGGGGGGATGTTGTCTATTCATTCAGCCTCGAAACAATACGAGATATTGGACTACGCAAGCACTCATCACGACATCGTTGAACAGTGTAAACAGGGCAGCCGCCATGCTCAGTTTGAGTTATACAGGCTTTATTCCAAAGCCATGTACAACATCTGTTTGCGTATGCTGAACAACGAACTGGATGCAGAGGATGTGCTTCAACACTCTTTTGTGGACGTTTTTTCGAAGCTGGAGTCATACCGGCACGAATCGTCCATCGGGGCCTGGATCAAGCGGATTGTCATCAACAACTGCATCAACCACCTCAAGCGAAGCCGCCTGCGGTTTGAAGAGTTGGATGATAAGTACCACAACGTTCAGGAAGAGGCGCCATACGAGGCGCCGGGTTTAAGTGTGGACTTAGTAAAAAAGGCCATGACGGAATTGCCGGATGGATACCGGGTCGTTTTTTCGCTCTATTTGCTGGAAGGCTACGACCACGAAGAAATTGCAGAGATCCTGAGTATTTCGGAGGCAACTTCAAAATCGCAGTTCCACCGGGCCAAAAAACGACTGAAGGAAATAATCGAATCCAAACACTATAGATCATAAAACTCAAGCAGCAATGCAACGCGATTTTTTGGAACAATTTATTGATGAAAACCGGGAAGCTTTTGACCACGCTACACCAAACCTCAAAGTTTGGGCCGAGGTCAATAAAGCGCTGGACGCCCGGCGCCCGCAGGCAAAACGGGTAATGATGTGGTCGAAAGCCCGCATTGCAGCAGCAGTCGTAGTTTTGGTTGCGGTAGGCGCCCTGTTTGGCAGCTACCTCACCCGCGTTAACGACCAGGAAGCAGCTGCAACCGCAGGGTTAGTTTCGCCGGAACTGATAGAAGCAGAACAGTACTACAACGGAGAAGTGCAAAAGCGATACAGCCAGTTGGCAAATTACGCGTACGATAAATCGGTAGACCAGGACTTGCAGCAAATTGATCAGATTATGGCAGAATTGCGCGCCGATCTCGCAGAAGTCCCAAAAGGCATGGAAGAACAGATAGTCAGTAATCTCATAAAAAGCTACCAAACCAAAATCCGGATTTTGGAGCGGGTGCTTGATCGAACTCAATCTAATCATTCTAAAACTTCAAAATCGGCAAGCGATGAAGTTGGCATATAATTTATCAATCCTCTTTCTGTTGGCGGGAATCTCCTGCGCATACGCCGGAGCCGGGCTCGGGGAGCGCACGGATTTCACCAAGACCATCAAGAAGGAGTACGAAGTGGGCAGTAATGCTACGGTACACATCAACAACAGATACGGCAAGGTTGACGTAAAAACCTGGGATAAAAACCGCGTTAAAATTGACGTGCGCATCATTGTGCGCGCCAATACAGAAGCGGATGCCCAAAAGGTTTTCGACCGCATCAAGGTGCAATTTTCCAACACGAGTAACTTCGTGAAAGCGGAAACCACCATCGAGCCGCAAAACCGGAAATGGTGGGACAGCGGGCCGTCTAAAAACGATTATTCCATCAATTACGAGGTCTTTGCCCCGGCAAGCATCAACTTGGAATTGTACAACAAATACGGCGATGTATACGCAGCGGCCATCAAAGGCAAAGGTACCATTGACGTCAAGTACGGCAATTTCAAATTGGATGGCCTGATCGAAGCGTCCAACATCACGCTGGCTTACGGCAACGGCAAGCTCACAAAAGGGGGCAAATTGGTCACAGATGTCAGCTATGGCCGCCTCAATGTGACGGAAGCGGATGAAATGGACATCAACAGCAAATACTCCACCATCACTTTAGATAAAATGGAAGCCGTGCGCAGCATGAGCAAATACGATACCTACAAACTGGGCAGCATCCAAAATTTCCGAAACATTGGCAAATACGACAACATAGAAATCCAGAGTGCCGGCAAAATGGTGGTCAGCTCCAAATACACCAATGTCCATGTGGAAAAAGCCACCAATATGCTGGAAATGAACATGGAATACGGCGGCGTGACGGTGATGCAACTCAACAAAGGCTTTTCGGATGTGAACCTGAGCGGTAAATACACTGATTTTAAATTAGTGGTCGAAAATGGCGCCGTTTACCGGATTGACGCCCTCGCCGACTACGCCGGGGTTCGCTACCCGGTTGGCATGACGGTCACCCATGAGAAAAAAGATAAATCCTACTACGAAGTACAAGGCCACGTCGGACAGCAGGGCGCGCCTGCGGTCATCAAGGTCCGGCTTAGTTATGGCGGGTTGAAAGTGCAGTAAGGATGCAGTAATGAAGGGAAACAGTTTTCATTTCTGAAATAAAAAAGCGCCAGCAGGTTTTTAACTTGTTGGCGCTTTTTTTTGTTATTTTTGTAGTATAGATGCAGGTTTTTGTAGAAAAACAACAGACCCATGACTCGAATTATTCTTGAAGTCCCACATGACAAAGACTTAGATTTGCTGCTTGCTCTGCTTGACCGGCTCGACATTCGTATCATTAATAAGGCCTCCGAAAAGGATCAACCGGCGTCAAAAAAAGATGACGAAACCTTTATTCTAAAGGGACTTCCTGCCCGGAAAGACTTTGACAGCTATGTGCATGACTTTGATTTAAGTCGTGAAGATCGGGTGCTTCCCGGACGCGAAAATTGACCTGATTCTGCCCCTCGCTCGATTATGAAACTCTTAGACAGCAACATTTTGATTTATGCTCCTCAACCGGCATTTATGCACTTATTGCCTATGCTGATTGATCCGAATTGTTTCGTATCAGAAATGACGAGGCTTGAAGTGCTTGGCTTCCATCGCCTTGACGTTGCTGAAAAAACATATTATGAGCGTGTTTTTCTTCAAAAAACGATCTTACCTCTTACAACCGATGTTATTGATTTGGCTATACAATTTCGGCAAAACCGTAAAATGTCGGTGGGAGATTCCATTCATGCAGCAACTGCTTTCATTCATAACCTTGAATTGCAGACTCGGAACATAGTTGATTTTACGCATATTCCAGGACTAAAAGTGAGTAATCCGATATAATACGGTCTCCTTCTCCACGCGTCAGCAGTATGATCCGTGTTCCCAAAAAGCCTTTAATGGGAACACGGACGGTGCTGTTGACGCGGACAACACGGAAGAAAAGTTGTGGATACAGCGTTTCAGACAGCTTTGGGTTCTGCCCGGCCTTGAAGGTCTGCCAGCTAAAGCTGGCGACCACGCATTATTCCAACACCTCCAGCGCTTTTTCCAATACCACATCCTTGCCGTTGGCCAATTCGCTCAGACTATTGATCACCCGGATATCCGGGGCGATGCCGATGCCTTCATAGGATTGGTTGTCGAACAATTTTACTTTTTGGGTGGCGATGGAATAGTTCCAGCCGTTGGCCAATTCACGGCCAATCATGGTGGAGGTTGCACCGTTGGTTGTGTCTCCTACGATCGTCACTTGCGGCAGTGCGCGGAACGCCATCACGGCCCGTTCTCCGGCGCTGATGGTGTAACGATCGGTCAGCACGACAATTTTTTTGTCCCAAAATGCGCCTTGCGGTTCCAAATGCCAGCTATGCCAATCCGTGAAATCATTGGGCCCCGGGCCATTTTTGGTTTTGGAAGTGAAAATCAGGCGCTTTTCGTTCGTCAGGCGGCCCATATTTGCGAAAGCATAGGTGAAATCGCCGCCCTGGTTGTGGCGTAAATCCACAATCAAGCCCTTTTTGTCGTGATATTTTTCTAATACCTCCTTCAGTGCAGCCCAGTTGTCTCCAACATAATCAAACCAGACATAGGCCACGTCATTGCCGATAAGGCCCTGGACGTAGGAATCCTCTTCGCCGCTTTCAAAGCCCGGCGCTAAGTAGAATTGCTTCACTACGTTCAAATTAAACAGGCTGTCGTCCGTGCGTTCGCGGAACCAGGTGTTGGAGCGGAAAACCGGCCTTCCAGGTATTGATAAATTGACGTGACCATCGTCAAGCGTCGCCAGCATTTGGGTCAGTACGCCATAGAGGGCTTCTTCGGTTGTCCCTTCGCTGATTTGTGGTCGAAATTGGGCATAGGTCGCATCCCAGTCAATCCCGCGTTCTTCAAAAGGGCCGTAATCTTCTTTAAAAGCCGACCAAAGGTTTTCAAATACAGCGACGGGATCGCTGGCAGGTTCTGGTTCAAAGAATGTTTTTTCGCAAGCAGAAAACGTGAGCAACCCCAGCAGCAAAAGCAGGGTGGAAATGAAATAGGTTTTCATAAAAATTGATTTTTTTTACCACATAGGGCACATAGGAACTTTCACATAGATCACATAGCACTTATATGGACTAAAAGGAGAGTAGCTCCTATGTGCACTATGTGAAAACATCTATTGTGAGCTATGTGGTAAACAATTATAAAAATTGATGATCAGAAGAGTTTGTTTTATTTGCCGGATTTCAGGCCAATACAGATGCTGAACTGGTGCTGATAGGAAAGCAGGGTCAAAGGCTCCGTGTGGCGGATGAATTGCAGGCGGTATGCCAAACCGATGTCAAAGCGTTTTCCAAAATCATGCCGGTAACCGGTCGAAAAGGTGAGTTTTTGCAGTTGATCCGGGAATTGAACTGCGCCGTCGCCGATGAACTGCACCAGCGTTCCCAGACTATTGTGCCCGCTGGTGTTTTCAATGAATTCATCGTCGTTTACCAGATAAGGCGAACGCGCCACCCACGAAACCAAAGGCGCCTGCAAGGCAAAATCGAGTGCCCCGTTGCGACCGGCAGGCAGGCTTAAACCGATCTGTGGTGCAACGCCAAAGGAAGCAAAATAGCCAAAAAACGAAAATGGCCCTGTGTTGTAATTCAGCGCCTGGATATTGTTTTCCAAAACGCCTCCGGCTCGGAGCTGAGCACGGCCCTGTTGCCAGGATTTTCCCAGTCCGTAGTTCAATTCCAGGAAGGTGAAATTGTGCGGGTAAGTAGAAAATTGCTCTGGGTCAGGATGCCAGGAATAATCATACGGTTCGCTGGCTGCGGCTGATGTGGTGCTGAATTGCAGTTCCAAAAATTGATTCAGGCGCTTCGACCGCTCCCAGGTGAACCCGAGGTTGGTCAGGGAATTCCCGGAATGGATAAAAGGCGAAAAAATTTGATCCTGCCGGGCAACTGCGCTGAGGCCAACTGTGAGCGAGAAACGTTCCCCGGCCGATTGGCCGTGTGCCGCAATGGCAAGCAAAAGCCCCGCTACAGTCAGTAGCGGAAAAGAAAGAGATTTCATGATATTCAGATGTCGGGTGAAAAAATGATTAATACCGCAAAGGTATGCCTGTTGCGGCCTGAAGGCAATAAATCCCGGCGTCTGTTCGACGAAGTATGGGAAAAGAAAGGTGAAATCTAAGAATCGAAGGGTCAAGTTGGGTACAAAATCCAGCGGATTTCAGCGGCTGACCAACCATTCTTTAAAAGTGGCAGCTTTTTTTTGACTGACCACCACAGGCTCCGGAAACGACGGCTTCAGCGTAAGCTCCAATTTCCCGTTTTCAATACTTTTAAAAGCGGCGCAGGCTTTGAAGTGAGCCACTAACTGCCGGTTGAGCCGAAAAAAAATGGCGGCAGGAAGCATGGTTTCCAGCTCGTCTAAAGTGTGTGGGATCATAAATTGCTGTTCGTCGAAGGTTTTCAGGTAGTAGTTTTCATCGCGTACATAACAATAGGCAATGTTTTCTACCGGAACCGGGATGTTTTTTGCGCCTTTTACCGCAATCAGCGATTGTATGGCCGGTGCTGCAGGCGTTTCTTCAAGCCCTGTTAATATTGGCGGGCGAACGGCTTCCAGGGCTGTTACCTGCTGCTCTGCAAGCCGGAAACGGAAGTAAAAATAATGCCCCAGATAATACCCGTTGATCATAAAAAGGAACAAAAAGGTAACCCGGTATTCGATCAGGAGCCAGGGCGTTTCGAAGATGCTGACAGTAATGAAATATTTAAAATAAAGAAACATGATAAAAAACACCACCAGGCCGGGCAGGGCTGTGCCGAGCAAGAGTTGCAAAAAGGTTCGCATCAGCGTGTGTTCCAGCCAGTCGTAATGGCGATCTAACTGCGAGGTTACTTGCCGGATCAATTCCCAGATCAGCAGGCTTATGCCCGTGCCGGCCAGGATATCTACGAAATAAACCGGTTCCATGAACATTTCAAACAGGCTTTCCCGATATCCCAGCGACTTGATGAAATGCGCCCACAATACAGCGCCACTGATGCGAATCCAGTGATCTTTGTATGGATTAAACGGTACGTTCATGGCGCAAGTTTACGAAACAAAATTGCCTTCCCGCTTCCCGCTATACGGGACAAGCTGTTTGGGACAGGTCTTGCCTTTTTACACAATACCTCTTGAAGGTCTGCCCGCTAAAGCTGGCGACCACGTTACGACAGCCCGAAAACATTGCCCTCCGCATCAATGTCCATTCCTTCCGAAGCGGGTACAGGCGGCAGGCCGGGCATGCGCATGATTTCGCCCACAATCGGAACGACAAATCCTGCACCAGCGGCAAATTCAAATTCCCTTACGGTGATGTTGAAACCCCGGGGGCGGCCGACTTTATTTTCATTGTCGGAAAAAGACTTCTGCGTTTTGGCAATGCAAACCGGCAGTTTATCAAAACCTAAGGATTGGATGGTTTTTAGCTGAGCTTTCGCTTTGGCGCTGTAATCTACCCCATCGGCGCCGTAAATTTCTTGGGCAATCGTCAGAATTTTTTCTTCAACCGGCAAATTCCAGTCGTACAGTTGATGGTAGGCGTTGGCGCCGCTGGCGATCATATCCACCACCGCCTGGGCGAGCGCAGTCGTCCCATTCCCGCCATTGGCAAAACCATCAGACACCACAGCCTTCACATCGAGGGCAGCGCAGCGATCCTGTACGTATTGGATTTCTTCCGGCGAATCCGTGGGGAAAAGGTTGATGGCCACCACAGGCGTCAAACCGAATTTTTTGCAATTTTCGATGTGCTTTTCCAAATTCTCAAATCCCTTGCTGACCAAAGCCAGGTCGGGCGTATTGTACGCTTCTTTTTTTGCGCCGCCATGGTGGCGCAGCGCGCGAATGGTGGCAACCAACACCATGGCCTTGGGTTTCAGGTTCCCGTAAGGGCATTTGATGTCTAAGAATTTTTCTGCGCCAAGGTCGGCCCCGAATCCGGCTTCCGTCACCACATAATCGGCTAAGGAAAGCCCGGTTTTGGTGGCAATGATGGAATTGGTGCCCTGCGCAATGTTTGCAAACGGACCGCCGTGCAGGATGGCGGGGTTTCCTTCCAGCGTTTGGACAAGGTTAGGCAGGATGGCGTCTTTTAGCAGCAGCGTCATTGCGCCCTGCGCCTTTAGATCGCGGGCAAAAACCGGTTTTTTATCAAAAGTGAAGCCAACGAAAATATTTCCCAACCGGGTTTTTAAATCGGTAAAATCTTTCGACAGGCAAAGAATGGCCATGACCTCGGAGGCTGGGGTGATGTTGAACCCGTCTTCTCTTGGAATGCCATTTGCGCTGCCGCCAATCCCAATAATGATGTGCCGCAATGCGCGGTCGTTCATATCCATCACCCGCTTCCACACCACGGTGCGCGGGTCAATGTTCAGGTTATTGGTTTTGTTTTGAATGTTGTTATCAATGAGCGCTGCCAGCAGGTTATTGGCCTTTTCAATGGCGGCAAAATCGCCGGTGAAGTGCAGGTTGATGTCTACCATAGGAATGACCTGGGAATAACCCCCGCCTGCAGCGCCGCCTTTCATGCCGAATACCGGCCCAAGCGAGGGTTCGCGCAGCACCACAATTGCGCGTTTTCCAATTTTGTTCAAGCCATCGGCTAAGCCGATTGAGACCGTGGTTTTTCCTTCGCCCGCAGGCGTAGGGCTGATGGCGGAGACCAAAATCAGGTTGCTTTGAGCGATTTTTTGCTCGTCAATGAGCTGGTGCGGGAGCTTGGCCTTGTATTTTCCATAAAGTTCGAGTGCCTCCTGCGGAATGGATAATTTGGCCGCAATGTCCTGTATCGGGCGAATTGCGGCCCGCTGTGCAATTTCAAGATCTGTGAGTTGCATAATTAGGTTGGTTAGAACGTATTCGCTTATTTCCCGCCAAAGTATGGCGTTTTTTGTTTAATTTTATTGCAAAATAAACAAAATCAAAACTTAGTGAAGCGGCGCAAACTGAAAAAACATACACGGTAGCCGACTACCTGCGTCCTACCTTTTGCATTTTCCAAAATTCCTCCCCTTTTCCCGGTAGACGAAAAGCCTCGTTTTAGTGGATTGTTCCAGAAAGGCAAAGTGTCCAATTTTGCACTATGGAAAGATGATACGTGCAAGCACTTGCTTCACGCCGCTTTACGCCGCTGCACCAGCGCCTTGACGAAAGGCTGCGGGTGGACAGAAGTATTGCGGATGGTGTGCTGTGTAAGGCGAGGAATTTCAAGATAGTCGCCAGCCTGGAGATGGATAATTTTTCCACCGATGTTGCATTCGCAGGTTCCTTCCAGAATAAGGAAGCTCTCCTGAAATTCATCGGGGGCGTGGCCATCTTCAACCATTTGATCTTCGAGCCAGACCACAGCAAGCTGAAAATCGGGGTGTTCCTGAAGGAAATAGTATCGGGCAGAGTCCTCTTCGATGGTCGGCGCAAGGCCCTCAACAGCGCTGTTCCAGGCTGCGGCGTCACTGTGGCGGTGAATGAAAGGTGGAGATTCGAGGTCAATTTTTTGCTCGGTTTCCAATTGATCAATCAATTGAAACAGCGCCGTTTTGACCTGAGGCCTGGGCACGGCAACATTGCTGACACGGGCCAGCGTTTCTAAAGTCTTTCGAATTTCGAGGTCTATAGCCGGATGCTGACGGGATAATTGTTCAACGCCCGCTGCTGCTGCTGAATCGAGCAGACCGAGGCAGTATTCTTCAATAATACCGGAATCGAGGTAAGCGCGGATGTCCATATTAGTTTACTTCTAAAACTGTCCTTAAATGCAATAATGTGGCCCGGCAACGGCTTTTCACCGTACCCAACGGCAATTGAAGCTCGTCGGATACCTCCTGTTGCGTCAACCCCTGAAAATAGATCAGGTCAATGATTTCCCGCTGCTCTGGTTTTAATTTTGACAGCAAGGCATCCAGACCGATGAAATCCATTTTTGCCATTTCAGGGCTTGGGCTTTCAATAGATACGGCGGCATCCGTGGTTTGGATCATTTTCTGGTTGTTTTTGTAAGCCGAACGGATAAAATCCAGCGCTGTTCGTCGCGCAATAGTGGCCAAAAAAGTGAACAACCGACCTTTTTCCGGATCGAAATATTTAAAATTTCTCCAAATTTTCACGAAAGCATCCTGCAATAAATTTTCAGCATCGGACTCGTTCTCCACGATGTTCAGAATTAACCCGTACAACGCGCCGGAATAGCGGTCATACAAGCCGGAAAATGCAGCAGTATCTCCTGCGAGGAGTTGTGCAATCACTTCCTGTTCATTCCATATTGCAACTGAGGGATTGTCCAATGTGCTCATTTTGATGAGGTAAAGATAAACACTT
>JALHRK010000167.1 GCA_022841505.1 Saprospiraceae bacterium
GCTCTTCCGATCTTTTCTTAGATGAAGAACTCCTCTATTCCAGCGAATGGAAAGATATCCGGAAATACATTGATTACAGCCCCAATTCTCCTGGTATGCCCGAAGGCGCACCCGGGCGAACGGCCAACTGGGTCGGGTGGCAAATCGTGAAGGCGTATATGGAACTTCATCCGGAAACGACTCCGGAACAGCTGATTGCGATGAAAGATGCCCAGGTATTGCTCGAAAAATCGCGGTATAAACCCAAGCGATGATCGAAAAAGGGGCTACCTTTACGGGAAGTTATGATGAACCATCAAAATTCAAATCATCAGGGAATATGTCAAAAAGAGCCATTCCTTTAGTTGATCTTTCTAAATTCGTCAAAGGCAACGCCGATGAGCGCGCAGCTTTTGTGCACGAGTTGGGAACTGCTTTCCACGAAATCGGTTTTGTAGGCGTCGTCAATCATGGCGTACCGAAACAACTGATCCAGGATTTTTATGCTGCGGCCAAAGCTTTTTTCGCGTTGCCGGAAGCAGTGAAACGCAAATATGAAGTTGCGGGCCTTGCAGGCCAGCGCGGCTATACCTCCTTTGGCAAAGAGCACGCCAAGCAGTCGCAGGTGGCTGATTTGAAAGAGTTTTTTCAGATCGGGCAGGAAGTGACCGACGGCGATGTTACCGTGGTTGACGATTATCCGCCAAATGTGGAGGTTGCCGAAGTGCCTGATTTCCATGCGCTTGGCAGGGAACTGTACAAAGCGTTTGAAGAATCCGGCGCGCACCTGTTAAAAGCCATCGCCCTTTTCCTCGATCTGGATGAAGGGTATTTTGATGCAAAAATCCACAACGGGAACAGCATCCTGCGGGCCATTCACTACCCGCCCATTACACAGGAACCAGCCTCTGCAATCCGGGCAGAGCAACACGAAGACATCAACCTGATTACCCTCTTAGTTGGCGCCTCTGCGGGCGGTTTGGAAGTATTGGACATGAACAACGAGTGGTTGGCCGTTGTGCCGGAATCGGACGAAATTGTCATCAATGTTGGCGATATGTTACAGCGCCTGACGAATAACTACCTCAAATCTACAACCCACCGCGTGGTGAATCCGCCCCGAGCTGAGTGGCATTTGCCGAGGTTGTCAATTCCCTTCTTCCTGCATCCGCGGAGCGAAATGGACCTCACGGGCCTCGCCAATTGCGTGACGGCAGAAAGGCCGCTGGCTTATCCGCCGATTACTGCGGGCGCCTACCTGAGCGAGCGCTTGCGCGAAATTGGTTTGAAGAAGTAATAAACCTTTTTAGGCTTCCCCAGTCTTTATAGAAAGGGCAAGGGAAGATTTCATGCAAAAAAATGCAATTATGGAAAGTCTGTTGTTATTCAATTTTTGGGGGCCGGAGATGTTTGTCATCATCTTTGCCATCCTGCTGCTTTTCGGCGGCAAAAAAATTCCGGAACTGATGCGCGGCATTGGCAAAGGTATCCGCGAATTCAATACAGCGCGCTCTACAATCGAGCAGGAAATGAAAGATGGGATGCGTGAAAGTGAGCGCAAAAAAATCGAAGACAATAAAGAGCAGGCCGCTGAAGGGTAGAAGTGAGGCAAGAGGCAAAGGGCAAATTAGCAAAAGGCAAGGAGCAAATTGCACATTTGCCCACTTGCCTTTTGCCAACTTGTTCTTTGCCCTTTCCTTTTTATAAATTTCCTTGAAATCTTACTTTTTAAACAGCCCGCCGAGGAATTTCATCCCCATGTTGGCCACGTCATCCATGATGCTGCCGTCGCCGTCGCTGTCCAGGAATTGGGTAACCAGAGCCATCGTCGGATTGCTGTTCTGCTGCTGGGAGACGGTGCCATTCAATAAGGAAGCCAATCCGCCCTCATCGAGGCCATTTTCACGCTTGGTTTTGCCGAGCATGCCCATCACAATCGGCGCCAGCATAGTCATTAACTGGCTGGTTTGGTTGTTGTTCAACCCACTCATCTGGCTCACCATATTTGAAACGCCGCCCTGGCGATCGCCTAAAATATGATTCAAAATCCCTGCGCCATTGGCTGCGCGCTCATTCTGGGGTTGGACGTTGCCGGAAAGCATCCCCATCAGGTTTTCTAAAATGCCGCCGTCGTGGTCGCGGTCCAAAGCGTTGGACAAAGCAGCTGCGCCATCCTGAGACGCCGCATTGCGGGCCAGGGCGCTGACCAAAGTCGTCACAATACCCGATGCAGCCGTTGCTGTTTGTTCTCTGTCAGCCCCGCCTATTTGCTGGCTCAATTGGTCAACCAAACCGCCTGACAGTTGGCTTTGAAGCATATCCATGATATTCATGCTCAATTAATTTTATAGTGTAATGATGAATCAAATCCAAATGTACCAAAAACTGCCAGAATGGCAAAAATCGCACTTGAGACTATTTTTTAAAAAGAAGTAACAGGCAAATTGACAATCAAAATTCTATATTTGAAGGATTCAGCCAGTTGTGCTGAAAAACTATACCAGCTACCTATGCAAACCAAGCAGACCAGTAACCGCCACCGCAATATTTATGAGGCTTGTTTCGATGCGCGCAATTTCGCAACAGATCTGACAGCGCTTTCCACAGGAGATGCCGATTTGCCTTACCAATGGATTTCGGCGCTGTTGCAACGCAAGCCTTTTAAAGCACATTTTAAGGCGGATTTTAGCCAAAACCTGCTTTTTCGGCACTGGTATTTCAGCGCCCGCAATGCCGAACGGGCCATGGGTGCGCGCGTGCTGGCCCTTGGTTTTCCCATTGTCACCCTCAGAAGCGATGAAGGGTGGATCGCGGCGCCCTTGTTGCTTTGGAATTTTCAGTTGGAGCCCGATCCAGACCGCACAGAAGCCTGGAACATTACCAGACAGGCCGACCTGCCCGTTTACGCAAACCTGCATTTGGCCCGTCATATTCATCCCGATCATTGGCTGGACTTTGAAACCGAATTGCTGGATTTGCAAAAAAGCGGTATTGGCGACCCCGGCAAGTTAACCGCCTGGGTATCAAAATGGACTGAAAAACTCGGTTGGGAACTCGAAAACCAAACCATTGCCATAGCGCCCTGGCCCGGGTTGGAGGAATTGGATAAAAACAGTTGTGAAGGCGCTGTTTATTGGAGCGCCGCGCTGGGGGTCTTTCCGCCCCAGGAGTACCATCCACTGCAATTGCCCGAACCGGAAACTGCAGAGACCGGTAGCAGCGACTGGGGCCATCCATTTGGCTTGCCGGAGCTCGACCCCTGGCAGTCCAATGCCTTGCAAATGCTGCGCGCCCATCGCAATACCCTGATTGAAGGCATCGCCGGAACCGGTAAAACGCATTTGCTGACCCACCTGCTCATCCAGGCTTTGTCGAATGGCAAAAACTGTCTGGTGGTTTCCGAAAGCGTCCCGTCTCTGCAGCAGATTCAGTCCTTGTTCGGACAACAGGCTATTGCCAGCCTTTCTTTTTTGTTGCGCGATGCTTATTATGATAAAAACCTGTTGCTCGAACTGCTGAGGGTCATTGGTCAGGCGGAACGAACCGAAACGCGCCACCGAAAAGACGCTTTCCGACAGGCGTTAGACAAGCTCACGCTTGAAAAAATGAAAATGGACCAGCAGTATGGGGCGGTTCGGCGCAAAGTTTTCGGGGAGTCCAACTGGTCGGAAATCGTGGGGCGTTTTTTGCGCATCAACAGGGTGGAAGGTAAGGAATTGCTGAGCAGCCAGTTGAATCCGCAGGAGTTTCAGTTTCAGGAAAAAGAGTTTCAGGAAACGACGGAAGCGATCGAAAAGAGCCTGCCACTGTTCCATCGGATCAATACCATGAACCACCCGCTGCGCAACCTGAATGCTGGCATTTTCATCCATTATGATAAGATAGACAGCATCGAGTTTATTGAGCGGCAAACAAAAGAATTGCTCGAAAAAGCCTCGAAAGTACACCATCGGTTCATTCTTAAACAAAATGAATACGCCGACCGCCTGCTGGATTTCTATGAGCAGCATTACCGCGAATTGCTCGAAAAAACGGAAGCCTTGGGGGATCGTCTGCGCGAAGCCGACCGGCGCTTCGGGATGGATCTCCTGCGATCCGGCAAAGGAACCCTGCGCCTCTATGGCGTTTTTTCCGATAAGCACCGCCAGATGCTCGAACTGAAAGAAGCCATCGCTTTGGCCAGTGCCGCTATGGAACAAACCCACCGGGAGCACCGCTTTTTTGAATTCAATTTTGAAGCCGGAGCACTTGCCGACGAACAACTTGCTGCATTTTTGAAAGCACTCGAGCGCTGGCGCGACAGCCTGCCGTCCGTTATTCAGGACGAGTTGCTTCGGCTGAGCGCCAAAACAGCCCTGCCCGAACTGGAGATGAATGAGCAGATAGAGGAATTGGAAACGACCCTGGAACTACTCACCGAAGAGATCAATGAATCGGGCCTTTACCAGCTTCCCTTAGAAAACAAGCGCCTTACCATTTCCAAACGGCAGCGGTTTCTGGAGGAATTGATGGAACAATTGGAAGCCACGCGCTTCAGCCTGAAAGATTTCGGGTTGTTCTACGATTGGCAGCGCAACTGGTTTCAGATGCCCGAAGCTTCGCGCCGGGTGCTGAAAGCGCTTGCCAAAGTGCGACCCTCCAACTGGCAGGCCGCCTTTGAAAGCTGGTACCTCAATAATTGCCTCAGCAACACCTTTCAACCGGCGCTTCCCACCAAAGAGCCGCCGCTGAAGGATTATGCCCACCAATACCGCCTTTTAGAAAATTTAATGCTGCCGCAAATCGCAGATTTATGGCAGGAACAACGCGAGCAGGCGTTGCAGGCTTTGAAGCGCAACGGGGAACGCAGCCGGAATTCGGCCTACGACACCTGCTTCGGAAAGAACAACGCCGAACTGTGCAAAGACAAATCCTTAGAAGACATTTTTCGGTTGGCTTTGCCAACGATTGCCCGAACCTTACCGGTTTTGTTGGTGACGCCTCGGATTGCCCAGGCCATGTTGCGCACAGCAGGCCCCGGTATTTTTGACGTCGTTTGCATCGAAGAAGGCCAGCGAATCCCTGCCAGCGAAGGCGAAGCATTGGCCCGGTTGGGAAATCGGGTCGCCGTTTTTACGGACCCTTCGCTTGCGATTCCCGGCAGCGGTGACTTTGCCGCAGAGTTCGCCTCGAGCGGGGCAAAGGTGGTGCCCCTGCGCATTTGCCACCGGTGGCGCCCGGGGAGTTTGTTGCCCTTGTCGGGTAATGTGGAGTGGAGTGATAAGGCGCTGCAGGAATGTTCCGTCCACTACGAACAATTGGACGGGCGCTACCAGGTTGGACAGGCCGTGAACGAGGAAGAAGCGCAGCAGGTCATCCGTTTGTTGAATCAGGTTAAGGAAACCCCGCAGCGCACCTTTCCCACGGTTGGAATTGCTTGTTTTACCCTTCAGCAACGGGATTTAATTGCTGATTATTTATTGCAAATTAAACGGAAAGACCTGCCCGGAGCGGATAAAATCAAGCAAATGGAGCGCAACGGGCTGGGCGTTTTTCACCTCAATGAATTGCATGGACTGCGGTTCGATATCTTATTCGTCAGCAGCGTTTTTGGAATTTCGGATGTCAAAGGCAATTTGCCGGATGCCGCCGACTGGTTGGAAACGCCGGAAAGCCACAGCCTCGTCAATTTGCTTCAGGGCTGCGTAATCAAAGATCTTTTCATCCTCAATTCAATCCCGAAAGTTGATTTATCCCGACGACTAAACCTTCCGGGAAAAACGGGCTGGTCGGCCTGGGCATACTATTGTGCTTATGCGGAAGCTTTTCAGGCTGCCGACATGGCTGCCCAGCAAGCGATTATTGACGGCTATCGCAATGCCCACCGCGCTGAAATCTATCCTTATCCGGACAGTATTTTTGCGGCAGAAGTAGCCCGGGAACTGACGCCTTACCTCGGCGCCGGGCGCATTCAGGTGAATGTACGCGAAGCGCACCGCTTTTTCCCGGTGTTGATTCAGGCAGCCCGGGCAGGCGAACCCAATATCTGCATCCTGCCTGATTGTTTCCATGCCCATTCCCCGACTACGGATTTGTTGTGGGAGTATGAACAAACGAGAATTTTAGCGCAGCAGGGCTACCGCTTCCTGCCGGTTTGGTCGGTGAAATGGTGGAAAAACCCAACCCTTGAAGCCCGGAAAGTTGCCAGCCTGATTCTGAAATTTGATGCAGAAGGCATTGACGATGAAGAAGGAACGCTTGGCGAAGAAATGGATCAGGAACCCAAAGCGGGGAATGAATAACCCCGTCGCAACAAGTCATATAGCCGAAATCGGAATGGATCATGGTGATTTGACCCTAATCCATCCGATTACAGCATTGCCAAGTTTTGTGAAACATCAATAACCGGGGAATAGCCAAGCAGACTTAAAATGATTGTTTCACAAAGTTTTAATTTTGGTTTATCAGGGGATACGTTTAGTTTATACAACAAGCGTGGTTGTGTGTTTAATACTCGACAAAAGTAGCCATGCAAGACGCCTGCCGGTTAATCCGGTGCGGGACAAATAGGGGACAGTTTGCCTTAAAAGCAGGGGTGGACAAAGGGGGTGGACATACCTAAAGCTTAAGCAAGCTGCTTAATTCGGGGTCAGCCGTGTGCTGTATTTTTTTGCGCAGGCGCTGCTTGCTTTTTTTAACGCCCTCCAGACTGATACCAAGCGTGCGGGCAATTTCGCGGTTGTTGAATTCGAGTTTGAGTAAAACCAGCAGGCGGATTTCTCCCGGGGTAAGGCTGATGGATTGCTGTTGAAGGTGGTGAAGGAAGTCGTGGTGGACTTCGTCAAAAAGGTATTTAAACTGCTCCCAGTCTTCTTCTTTGCTGAAGGTAAATTGCAGGAGCAAAGCCCTGATCGCCTCCTGGTCAATATTGGGCGAAACACTTCGGAGGTGTTCTTCTATTCCCTGAGACAATTCATTGTGGTGTTGTAATCGCTTCACATATCGGTCCAATTCTTCTTTGTTCTCTGCAAAGCGCTCCTGTAAGCGACGATGCACCATTTGCTGCTCCCGGTTTTTGAGGTAAAAAATAACGCTGAAGCCGCTAATCATCAACGCCAATATGCAAATGGCGATAATAAGATTACGTTGCACCGCTTTTCGGGCCGTTTCCTGAGCAAGCAGCGTTTGATTCATCAATTCTTTCTGCTGGAAAAGCGAGTGTTGCTCCCGGGTACGGTAAAACTCCTGTGTTGTAGCCTTCTGGTTCACCGAATCCTCCATCTCATGGGCTCGTTTCCGGAAATAATAAGCTTGCTCCCAATCTCCGGCAATCGCAAAGTATTCAGACCAGGTCAGGATGGTTTGTTGTAAGGTATAAAGCGTATCGCTTATGCGGTCGGCGGTTTCTAAATATTTTCGGGCACGATCCAGGTTTTTGTTTTTCAACATTAATTTTGCTAAAGCAACAGAAGCATTGAGTGCACTAAGGTCTTGCCCGGTGAGCAGGCTGCCTTGAAAATCCTCTTCCAGCAAGGCCTCGGCTTCTTCCAACCGACCCAATTCAAGCATGACCATCCCTTTATTCCCTTTGGCAATGTATTCCCAATCCTTATTTCCTGCTTCGATCGCACTTCCGATCACTTCGTCATAGCACCGGATGGCTTCATCGTATTGCCCCAGTTCTTTGTAAGAAAGCGCAATGGTATTCAGGCGGTTCAGCTTGCGTTCAACCGGGAAATGACTTTCCGGAAACTCCAGCGCCAGCTTATTGTACAAGATCGCCAGGTCGTGTTTTCTGAGGCGGTAATAATATTGTGCCAACGCATGGTACTTTTGGTCTAATTGAGTCAGTTTGGGCCGAATAGCCGGGGAGTCAAGCATTTTTTCCAGGTCAATAACAAAAGGGAGGGCTTTGTCTGTGAGGCTGGTTAAATTGATGATTCCTACCAACGCTTCGGTTGACAAGTCGTAAAGCTTGTTTTGCTTGCTGATTTCGTAGGCCGATTCATAAAAAAAGGCAGGCATATACTGCTGAAATTCCTCTTTTTTAGGCCAAAACCTGCCACACAACAGGACGATGGATGCTTTTTCTTCCGGCTCGAGATCAGCTGTTTCTGACCATTTTGACACCAACGTAATGGCATACCCCATGTCGGTATTCGGCAATGCCGGGTTCCTGGATTCGAGTTTCTCAAAATAGAAGCGAATCGCCTGCGCATCCGGTTTTTTAGTCAATCTCAAAAAATCGAACCATAGATCGTCCACCAACTTGCTGGTGGCCTGAGCCGACAACAAGAGTAAACTGCCCGGAAGCAGTAGTAGCCATAGATTAGCGCGCAAATATTTCAACATTCCGGTAAAGAGGCATTACGATATCGTTATCGAAACTTTTTTGGTCATTGCTTTTCCTCATAGATTGTTTTCGTTGCCGCCCAAGCGGTAACCACATCTTCTCCGATTCGGGATTTCCAGTTTTTTTGTGGATTTTTTTGAATAAATCGCGACAAGTCAACCTGGCGTGGTGAAAGCACTGCTTCCGGATTTTGCTGTTTGCCCGTTAAAGCGTTGGCGCGGGCTGCCTGAAGCGGCGTCATGGGCACAAAACGATAATGCGTTTTGGACAGGTAATATTTAGGCTCCTTATCGGATCGAAAATTCGATTTCGGAGCAACGGCCTTATTGCCAAGCGTTTTTTCGGCAGTGGTTTTCTGTGCGGTATTGTGGTAAAAAACACCATCAGCACAACGTGCTTTTTGGCCCGATTGGATCAATTTTTCATAAGATACCACGGCGGGATCAAAAGTGACTTGCACCACTTCGCGCCCGTCCATAAATCCGGGCTGCGTGGCGACAACGCCAGGGGTGCTACCGTAATGGCCTTCGCCGGTCCAGAAGCAATACATCGGAAAAGTCGCAGTTTCAGTTCCGCGCAGCACTGCACTAAACTCCTCATTCAGTAAATCCAGATAAGCAGGCGCTACGCGGCCTTGTAAATCGACGGCCTGCAACATGGCCTGCACCAAACCCCATGCCGTATAATTGCCGTTCACCCGCGGAATAATGTCCTGACCACTTTTGTCTACAATGCGAACCACCGGGTTGTTCCAGGCGGGTTCGCCGTAGCGCTTCAGTACTTTGGCATCTTCACCGTCTTTGTTATTGTAAACAGCTAAGGGTACAAAAAGGGTTTCGATGGCTTCCGCGATCAGCGGATGGGACAATACATTGTTTCCGTAGTTGCGACAGGTTGCGCAGCCCGGCACTTCCTGGAAAAGGATCAACACCGGTTTGTCCGATTTTTTGGCGGAAGCCAGCGCTTCGTCAAAGCTGCGCAGCCACTTCACCGTGCCCAGTTCTTCGGGTTGTGTAATTGGAACGGTCCGCGTTGCAGGTTTGTCAGGATGGATGAAGAGGGTGGTTAACACAAGGAACCAAAACATGGCAACAGATTTTAGTGAAAAAATATACTCCAAAGGACACCCTGAATACCCATTGCGTTGATCGCGGAATGCGCATTTGGTTACAAAACCTCCATCACCGTCCGGAACGCGACGTATTTATCTTTGTACCGCGCTGTATGGTCGTCCTGTAGTCGCTTGGCGTGGCGGGCTGCGTATTCCTGCAAATTTTTCATGCTTTCGCAAGAATATTGCGTGGTATACGTCATGCCATCACTGTCGTCCTGCACAATGCGGCAAATGCGGTGGTCGGTGAACAGGCCCGTGGCTAGCACGTCGGGGATATGTACGCTGCGCATCCAGTCCAACCATTCTTCGTGGACATCAAGGTCAACTTTTACGGTAACGTTGTAGATGATCATATTTTTTTGGTTGTGCTTCTAATCGTGTTCTATTTTCAAATTGAGCATCTCCTTAGATCAGTTGGCAGTTGGCAGTTTTTCAGTTGGCAGTTTTGAGTGTACTTTGGATGAAGTTCCGGCATTTGTCAAGTTGAGCACAGAAACCTCAATCGTGAATTACCAACATTTTGAACCCGTTAAACCCCTGCCAACTGCCCCTACTCCCCACACCCAATCGGTTGCCCGTCCGGCATCGCCTTCGGCACAGGTACTTTGTATTTTGAGGGGTCCTCAAGGAATAATTCGATTTGTTGTTGCAAGTATGCCGTATGCGCTTGAACGCTTAAGCTCTGGGAACTTTCATGTTTCCAGGCTCTAATTCTATGCCCCGCAAGGGCTGAAACCTGTTGCATAATCCCTGAATCGCCAGCCAACTGGAGCAGGTGGTGCAAAAACAGTTTTTCCGTAATTCGGGATATTTCCTGTTGCATGGGAGAAGCTTCGGCATTCCGGGCAACGGCTTTTTGCAAAGCATCCATGACTTCGTTTACCGACAGCGCCTCCGGATTTAACGCTTTTTGTTCCACCAATCGTGCCAACCGGGCTGGATTCAGTAGAAAGGACAGGGTATGTGCCGCCGAACTTTCGGCTGCCGCTAACGGGTCGAACACCGGCCCGGTGTTTACCTTAAACAATTCCCGGTCGCGCTGGTAGCCTTCCGGTTGCGGCGGAATCAGGCGAATCACGTTTTGGGGCAACTCCAGAAATGTCGGGGCAAGGGTTTTCAACAGGGCATTCAGGGCAGCGCGTTGGCTTTCCGGCTTCACCGGATTGTTCAGCACCTGCCCGTCGCCGCGCGCTGCGTAACTGTATTCCACGCCCCCGATAATTTTGGAAACCGCCTCCACCTGGTAGCGGTGCGAGAGATAGACAGGAACCAGCACGTTTTCCAGCGTTCCCATCGGCGCGCCAACCGGGATCTGCTTTTCGCTAAAGCGGGAAAGCGCCGTTTTGCGCACTTTGGAAATGCGTTCCAATTCTTCAACAGCCGAAGCGCCGTTGTCCCACAAATGCGCTGTGGGGCTGGCGCCGCCAGCGGGTCGGGCATCACTGTCAGACAGGTACAACAAGCCCATTTCGATGTTTTTTTTCAGGATGGCGTCGAGCGCTTCGGCTTCGTTGGTGCCTTTGGGAAAATCCTGGTAACCATAAATTATGGCACGTTTGTCCCACTCGCCAATGCCGGTTGCATAAGCTTGTGAAAAGTCCATATTCCCCTGAGCATCCAACGTCACATAAGGATGCGGGTAGTCCATCACCGAAGCACGGTTGTTGTTGCTTGCCGCAAAATTATGGGTCAGGCCGATGGTATGGCCAACTTCGTGCGCCGACAATTGTCGCAAACGCGCCAGGGCCATCGCCTCCATGCGCGGGTCGGGTGTTTTGCCTTCCGCGTATGCTTCAATGAGGCCCTGCGCCAGTAAAAAATCCTGCCGCACTCGCAGCGAACCCAGCAAAACATGGCCTTTGATGATTTCGCCGGTGCGCGGATCCACCACCGCGCTGCCGTAAGACCAGCCCCGGGTGGAGCGGTGTACCCAGTTGATCATGTTGTAGCGCACATCCATGGGGTCGGCGCCAACGGGCAGTTCTTCCACCCGGAAAGCATCCACATACCCCGCCGCTTCAAACGCCTGATTCCACCACCTCGCGCCTTCGATCAGCGCAGATTTGATGGGTTCCGGCGCGCCTCGGTCTACATAATAGACAATCGGTTCCACGGCTTCGCTTTGAGCAGCCGACGGGTCTTTTTTATGCAGGCGGTGGCGCAGAATCAACCGCTTTTTGATGGGCTGGCTGATGGGCGTGGAGTAATCGGCGTAAGCCAGATCAATATAGCCGGAACGCGGATCGTAAGCGCGCGGCGTGTAGTTGTTATCCGGCAATTCGATGAAAGAGTGGTGCGTGCGTACGGTCACCGCGTCGGGCGCGGGCGTCACCGATTGGATCCACGGGCCTTTGGCTTCGCCGGCGAACGTAACCCAGGCTTCAAATTCGCTGTTTTTTGGGAAGTTTTTGGTGCGCTCCAGATAAATGGCCGAGCGGTTGGGGTCTATGGTATAGTTCCCCTGATTTTGGTTGCGCAGGCGAGCGGCCACGTCGTGCGCATCACGCAGCAGGAAAGGCGTGAGGTCAATGAGCACCCGATCGCCTTCCTGCGCCTCGACTTTGAAGCCGCCGATGATGGAACGCGCGAAAGCCTCTTCCACCGATTGCCGTTCGTCGGGGTTGTCGCTGACGGCGCGGTAGCTGTAATTGGGTTGCAGCAGCATGACCTTTGGCCCGCTGCGGATAAATTTCACAATGCGGTCGCTGCCCAACTGGTTGCGATCCAGGCCGATGTCGTTCGAGCCGATGCCCCCCGTCAGTCCGTTTACGTACAGGAATTCGGTTTCCCACTTGTCTATTTCCAGCCAGATTTTGCCTTCCGACTCTTCCCAATAGTAGTTGAAATAGCCGGGATAGGCTTTCATACCCATCGTTTTCACCGAAATGGTCGGCGGGGGCGTTTTGGGTTTTTCCTGCGCGAAGGCAGGGGGAATCAGCATCGCCACAAACGCAGCAACGGACAGGATGCGCAAGGAGTATTTCATAACAAAATAGCTTTGGTGCGCTAAAGTAGGAAATGGGATGGGGAATTTGGTAGAATTTGATGGGATTGCTGTAAAAGAGTGAGGAGGGCATTAACAACTGATCCCGAAATGGATTGGCGACCAGCCGCTTAAGGGATGCACTCTTCCTCCATTCTTACGCTTTGTTGATTTGTCATTCCCGGCAGGGAATCTGTAAAAGTACATACAGCTTTTCTGGCTTTTGTAGATTCTTTGGGGATGGGCAAGTGGAAAAAGCTGCACCATATTTCTACAATGAGCAAGGACTTTTATTTCGAAAGCCTTTTTATCGTCGCAGATTCCCTGCCGGGAATGACAAACCAAGAAAGGACTGGTAAGAGGATGTGGGAATACTTAACAAGCTGATCCTAATGTTATTCCACAACGGATGGAGTCGTTCCACAGGGACTGCACTATAGCGCAATCTTTCCGTGTATTTCCTTCAATTTTGTGCTTTTATCGCGGAAGTTTGGGTATGTGGAGTGATGGCTTTTACACGAAGCAAGTTATCAAACTCCGCGAAACTCCTTTTAACTCCGCGAAATTAGGTAACGTGGAGTCTC
>JALHRK010000168.1 GCA_022841505.1 Saprospiraceae bacterium
CCCTGTGTTCACCCCTGATAGAATCAGACAGATTACTCAAAAGCGATTTCAGTGTCCGCAACTCTAATCGAGCATCTTTCAGCATATCAAGCAAACCGCTATTTGCGGCCAATTTCCCCTTACTAAAGGCTATTATTTCTTTTTCGGTCATGCCTTCATTTTTTGGCACAACCTCAACCACCCTTATCGGTTGCGGCAATAGGTTCACATAAGAACTCAAATCGGGTGTTTCGCTGTGCATATTTTTAAATATTAAGTGCCGGTACCGGCTGTAAATTGTTCTTCAATTCCAAAACCTTTCCGTCAATCAGCGCCTTTTGCTTGTCGTAAGTCAACGAGTAGAACAAAGGATTTTCATTTGCCAGCGCTGCGATAATGTCCGACCTATTCAGGTAAAACAGTTTCTTTTCATCACTCACAAAAGGCGAATTGAGCATGACAATTATTTGACTTTCACTTGCGCCCCGGAATGTGTTGAATTGATCTTCAATCTTTGCCCGCTTCAACGCTTCCGGGTCATCCTGTAAAATAATATCCATAACCCGCATTTGCAGGATAGCACAAGCATCCATACTTACACCCGCGTCTCTCGCTGTTTTCAGTTCGTCGAAAGCATCATACGAAGTTTCAAAACGTAAATTAGCAGGGATTAACGGCTGCGCAAAACCACCTGGAACGAAAGTAAAAGACGAAATGACCTTTGAGATATACCCGCAAGCAAAAGAGATGTATTTTGAGTACGGCCAAAGCGCGTCATTTACGCCCTGTTCGGCTCTGGAGTGAAAACGGGCTGTCTGTGCCACTTCTGATTTTGTAGTTAACTCAACAGCATATACCGAATAATTCGCCCTCTCGAAACACCAGTCCCAACGAGTGGTTAAGAATTGCGCCGCCTCTGGTGGGAAGTGAACATAGGCAAACATTCCAGACAGTTCTGTAATTAAGTCCTCTTTTGAATCCGGGAACTCAACCACAATTTCCTCTGCTACTGACGTTGGGCGCATTTTCTTGCCCGTGCCGTTGCAAACGCCGCACTTTACCCCGCTTGCCCTGTCATATCCTTTATTACATCCTTCCGCGTCGCATTTGTCAGCGAACCGAATAGGAATAGGACTTGCCACCAAAGCGGCGGTTAAGTCAACCTCACTATTAGTTTTCAGTAACTTCTTTGCAAAAGGTAGTGCAGGGTGAAATATGGAAAGTTTGGTGCGCCCGTCATCCATCGGGTTGTCAATATACCCGGCCCGGACGGCAGGCGTTTTGTCGTATTTGTGGGGGAGCGGAATAATGGCTTTGTAATACTTATTTGAAATATTGACCATCGTCCCATCAACCACTTCATCCGTGAACATTTCATCCATTCGCGGCATTGCGCCTACATAGCCCTTTGCTTCGTCGTCTGTTATCTGTTGAAGCACAACCGTTTGAAGGGGCTGATAAAGAGTAAACCTTTTCAGTCCATCCCTTTCCTGCAAACAAGCAAGATAAAGAAGATCGCTTTGATCGTATTTGAAGTCTATTGCCTGGTCGGCTGTAATTTCAACCGGGTAGGGTTTAGCCTTATCCTTGTTGTTGTCAAACGGCTTAATATCAATTGCCACAAAACAGTTCGGGTCGTAAATATTCCAGTACCTCAAACGCTCGAAAGTGTACGGGAATAAGCCTTTCGGGCCGAACCTACCTAACTGCTCTTTCTCAAATTCACGGGCCTTGCTGCCGTCTTCGTCAGAATCGACAACGACGTATTTCTGCCAGTTGGAACGTTCTATCTTTGAAACAGGCTTTTCCAGCATCATGCCTAAAGCGCTCTGCACCTCCGCTGTGATTTCTTTGCGTTGCTGGAATAGTTCTTCGGTTTCCCGGCGGGCGAATATCCGCATTTTCTTGTCAACCCCAACACCCCCAAAGTAGGCTTTAAGGTCTTCCGAGTAGTCAACAGTCCACTTGTAACCGGGATGGTAGGCGGCTTCGCCTTTAAGGCAAAGGTAAAAGAGCAGGTTTAGCGCTTCGGTGTTATTCATCATCTTTATTGTGGCCTGAAAGCATCTTTTCAAAACTTCGATACTCGCTCTTTAAAAGAGTAGTAAGAAAGTATCTAAGCGCATCACTTGTATGGCCGTATTTTTCAAATGTTACCCCGTTTTGCGTTGCCTTTTCTTTGAGTATTCCCCCGTTCGCGTCTGTTTTGACATAGGTTAGGTCTTGTATCAGGTTTACACAAGACTTATCTATCTGTAACTCCACAAAAGGAACCTTGCCCTCAAATATCGCACACAAAAATAACACACTTTTCCGAACTTCCGGGTTAGATTTATTCACCCGCATGGAATTATTGCCTATTTTCCGCCAAAGAACGGCTTTTGCTATCTCATAATCTGATTTTGCCGCCCTGGTATCCCTCTTATTACCGCTTGCATCGCCGTACAACATCACTGTTTCTACCTTTGTATCCCAATCTATTAAGAACGTCTCACAAAGGCTTTGCGTAGTGCTTTTGGGGTGTTCTAAGCAGTATTCTTTCAAGACTTTAATCACTAACCATCTTCCGTTTGCCCTTTCTTCGTATTCGCACTGCGAACAAAGCAGGGTAATATACGGAATAACGTTTTGGTCGAACGTGTTGTGTAGGACTTTTATATCAGGATTGAAAGTAACGGGCTTAACGTGCAATTCAGACGAAAAAGAATAGTAAGCCTCGTTTCCTGTTCTTGCTAAAGCGTCATAATCCCCTTCCAAAAGTCTTAACCTCTCATGCAGTGGTAGTTTTTCTAACTGCTTCCTGTACGTTGCTCTAAATACCGGGTCTGGATTGTCGGATAGTTTCGACCTGATTACTTTTTGATACGGCCTTAAAACAACAGGAACGCCCTGTGTGCTTTTGATGAATCTTTTTTTAGACCATCCCTGATCCGGGTTTCCACAAAGCAGCATTTTAGGGACACCGCCCGGAACAAGGTCTAATTTGTACCTGATACGGCTTTCTACCAAATCCACTATTTCCTCTTCGATTTCCGGGCTTTCATCTATGAAAACGTCCGTTAACTCCATAGAACCAAAGTTGTGCTTGTTCTTTTCTCCACTTCCCCCGCTTTGGCCGTGCGTTAAAGCCTTCAAAAGTGTTTCACTTCCGTTTGACCAAAATATTTCATTCTCACCGCCTTTTCTCCACGTTATCCCCATGTCGTTGTACTGCCAAACTTCATCCCATCGTTCCTGAAATGTTTTCCATGTGGTTGTCATTAGGTCGGTGAATTGCTTGCGGCCTATCAGCCCCCTTGTGCCTGGATACATCAACCGTCTGTAAATTTGCCAATCACAACCTAATCGGGTTTTCCCGCCTCCCGCCGCTCCACCGTAAAACAATTGCTCCACAGAATCATCATCCTGCAAAGCAACCCATGCCAAACCCTGTTTGTAGGACAAGTCTATATCCACCCGGTTTGCGCCCATTTATTCGTCCTGTGGTGGTTCTGTTGGGTATCGAATAGTTAGGATAGTGGGGATGAGCGCTTCGCCGTCTTTGCCTGTTATCTCCTGCACCTGTTTCGGTTTTCCGTGCGCCCTATCCAATTGCTTATCAATAAAGTCCCCTATCTCTTTATCGGACGCGGTTATCAACCGTCTGGAAATGCGCTGCACATAGATAGGCTGCTTCGCGTCCTCTGCCAGCACCTTAACCCGGTCTTTCTCTAAATTCAATAATAGGCTGATAACGTCCGAAATTTGGCCGTTTGTCACACCCTCGTAGCCTTCTTCTTTCAGTTGGGCGATAAGTGAGGACACGAGTTTTTTGGGCCGCCCGTTGGGGTTCCCTGTCTCGCCTTTTTCAAAGCGGTTTACTTTGCCGCCATTTTTCCCTTCTGCTAACTCCACTTTGTTTTAACTTTGTTATTTGAGCGGATGGGTGGAATCGAACCCCTCCTCCTGGCTGGAAGCCAGGCGCACTGCCGGTAGTGCTTCATCCGCGTGTTGTTGTCGTCTTTCTTGAATTGAAACACGTTCGCCTTTATACATTCCCGCCCCCATTTCGTCAATCTTTGAAAATGGTAAAATAGGCACGGTTATTTTGCATGTTTTGTCTATCAGGTATATATATCGGAGTTGTGTCCCGTTTAATTTTTTTGCGCCAATATATTCCATTATTCTTTTTGAACTCGTAGAGCCGTTTCTTATTTCATCAAATTTTTGCTTTGAAATAAACGGGGATAGCCACCTGGTGTATCCGCTTTGCCTTAATGTACATGCTTGTACAACTTGTTTATTGGGAAGTTCCCAATTTTCTGTTTTGTCATTTATTTGAGTAAGATGAAATCCGCTTGCCCTATAAATAGTGCCGTCCCCACAAAGAACGCCATCCGAAAAACTCAATATCCATTTTATATGAGACGCGTTTTTTTTGATCAACTTAAAGCATATTGATAAGCATCTGCTTTCGGAATATTTAGGCAGATAATCATCGAATGCCATCCTATTAAGTTCTAACATTTCATTCCACAAAGTCTTTTCAACTAACCCCAAAACCTTACTCTTGTCAAGAGGACTGCCAAAACTTAAAACGCCATGCAATTTCCCATCTAAAAAAGCCCCAAAATGCAATTTAGAATTAGGCGTTACCTTCCCGCTATAATGGTTCTTTTTCACAAACTCATTAGCAACCCTCGCTGGTATCACCTTAACTATTATGTCCTTTGCCCTGCCCATTGCATTATGATTAAATAAAGTGCGTTACCGTTTGTGTTTTCGTTGCCCATTGTTTCGGCGTATTTATATTCCTCCGTTTCCTTTATGTCGGATATTGCGTTTTTTACCTGCGTCGCCTGCTCGTCGGCTAAAGTGAATGTCATTTGCTGGAAAGGTTCTTTGTCGCCATCGGGCAACGAAAACCCATCCGTGCCAATTGATATATCAGCAAACCCCGGCAAATGCAACCCCCAATCGCTCAACTCCTCCGCATCCCATTCATTTGCCAGCGCGTCCATATCCCAATCGCCAAAACCTACGTTATCTTTTATAATAAACTCCCGTTGTTGATCTTCGGTTAACTCGCTTGCCCGGATTATAGTGACCTCGCTCATTCCTGCTTCTATACACGCCCGCAAACGCATATTGCCACCAAGTACCTCATATTGGTCATTGACGACAATAGGGCGCAATTTCAGCATTTCCGGGAACGACTTAACTGACTGCACAAGTTTATGAAACTTGTCGTCTTTGATCGTTCGCGGGTTTGCCGGGTTGGGCTTGAGTTTTTTTATGCTTATCGTTTCCGTGTTCATCCCTGAATTTTTAACCCATCCAACAATCCGGCCCTATTCCTAACCTCCGAAAAGAACCTGTCAATTTTGGTCTTTTGCTTTTCGGTTTGGGCGTTTAACCTCAAAATATCGAACAGTCTGTGGATTTGGATTTTGATGTTGTGTTCCGTTGGTTCGGGTTCTGTAAAACTAAAAACCTGATCTTTTTCAAAAAGGTTTTCGATTTTGATATGGTACTCTTTGCCGTCTGTGGATATTGATAATTTTGGCCTCATTTCGTTGGGTGTTTAGGCATATAGGCCCAAAAATCAAAATTCTTAACCTCGTCTCCGTTATCAAACGCGAAGTACTTTTTGGTACGGTGGGAATACCCGCCGCCAACGATACCGGATTTCGCTATTAGAACACTTGTAAAGCCGTTTCGCTCTTCCTTTTCATTTTGCGCTTCCGGCAACATCCATTCAGGTCTATTCCATGTCAGATCAACCGTCCTTTGCATTAATTCTACCCCGGGTGGAAATATTTCTGTCATATCGTTTCGTTTTACTTCACAAAGATACACAGATTTCAATCTTTTGCTGCTGTTTTGATATTGAAGGCAAATAACGCGCCGAAAAATAGGAAAAGGTATAGCGTCATGGTTCAACCGTTGGGCCTTCGTTCCATTCAAAGTTCCCTGTTCTCCCTTGCTGCAAACTCCAGGCGTTGAAAGCGGCTTCCGCGTCGCACCATTCCTGAATATAAGAATAGGGAATTGATTGCAATCCTTCCAATGGATTTTCAGGCAGATAAAAAACAAGGCCGTTATAATAAACACCTGCCCCCACTTGCCCGGTTATTGGGTTTTTGAAAACGATCTTTTGCTGCTCTTTCAATTCTGCCATTTCTGTAAAACTTTATTGATTCCAAAGATAGTGAGGTTCGCCCGGTTTTTAGGCCGTTTCGTTGGTCTGATTATCGGGAATGATATTTTCACTGTCGTTCCTTTCTTCGGCTGTGTCATAGTATCTTATGTTTGTTTCGGCTTCTATGCTTGCAAGGTAATAGGCGTGTGATTCATCCGCAACTATCAGGCCTTTTTGATAGACATCTTCGCAATGCTTACACTTGCAGCCGTTTCGCGGTCTGAAAACCGGCAGCCCGATATGGTTGATGAAAAATTGTAGGCGGTTCATTTTTTGACCTCAATTTGCAAAATATCGCTAAGGTTTTTCTTGCTTTGTTGAGCCTGCTTTCTGTGTTATTCGCTTTGGCGCAAAACCTCGATCTGCTTTAAGGTTTCCCGCGTCTGCTCATTGTACTTATGGGTTCTGTACAAATTAAACCCTATTACACATAACAAGATAACTTGTATCAATAGAAGTATTTTTCTCATTTTATCCTGATTTATCATTCGTTCGGAAAGTTAAGGTTTGCAAATTCGCCAAATAACTCTTTGGCTTTCTTGTCGTATGCGCGGGCGGCGGCTTCGGGGGTATCGTAAACACCAATATGTGATTTAACCCCATCTACCCAAATTCGTGCTGCATACTTCGCGTTACCGGTTTTGTATATCCCTTTGTAAGTCTGTGTTGAATCAATCCTTTTCCGGGCGTTTTGGTTATTCTGTGACCGTGTGCAGACCCTTAAATTTTCGCGCCTGTTATCCAACCCGTTTCCAAATCTGTGATCTGTGTCAACCCCTTTTTCTGTGTTCATTATTTGCCGGTGCATATAGATAACCTTTTGTCGCGGCCCGTCCGGTGAATTTGATTTTTCAAACCTCCGCGCGTACCTACGTCTGCCTTGTGTTGATAGGTGCCATTTATGCTTCATCAACTCGTCAAAATCGCAGTCATCTACAATCGAAAATGCGCCTTGTGAAAGTGGGATGAGTTTCATAAATTGAATTTATTAATCATGCCCAAAGTAAAAATCATTTTGCCCTGTAAGTACAGCGCCTTGCAAGGATTGTACTATTTTTTCTTTTGATTCACCGCAAAGACCATACCCATACCCTTTGTACCTAAACGACCTATTGAAAGTGGATAGCGGGAAAAGTATTTGGTCATCAATCACAAGTTTTTTATTCATCAAATGCTCAAAAAACTTTTCGTGTGCCAAAAACTCATATTCGCCTGCTTCGTTTTTCCTGTAACCTGCTTTAGTTATGGTAAAATCAAAAGACGAAACTACGTTTTCAAAATATCCAGTGAACCCAAAAATAACTTCTATGATAATTCCGGTCTTTTTGCACTTATGCGCTGAAACCCTGTCATTTGACCATGACTTTTCAAAATCATCACTTTTCTGGAAATATGTATCGGCTTCTTTGGCATCTGCTTCGTTTTCAAAAAATATATCAATGTCTTTGATTTTTTCACCCTGAAACAAACATTTGAAACAGCCGCCCGCAATATATCCTTTGTGGTTAGCCATAAACCTATCTAAAAAGCGAAGTTTTGGCAGTTGAGTTGGCAGTGATTTTTTAAATTCCATGACCATGTAAAAACTAAAGCGGCGTTCTATTCCTTACATGGTCAGATGCAAGGCCGAACGCCGCCATTTTTTTGTTACCTACCTGACCGTAGGGTGAAACAAAGATATTATTTCTTTTTCAAACTTTCAACATAATTTTTCATCGCATACCAAGACGGCTTTTCGCTCCATCCGCTTGCCTTGTTTCTCAAAACCCCGGAGGTCTGCCACAAACCACCATTACTGCCCGGTTCATCGGCTGCCATAAAAGCGTAGCATCGTTCTACGCCCGCTTTGAAATATTCGCGGTATGTTTCTACAAGCAATTTACCCTGCGCTTCTTCGTCAGTTATTCCTGGCAAAGATATGTGCATCCATGAGGGTGCTTTTGAATCCGCGCCAAATTCGGTCATCCATGTTTCAATTCCTAAACTTTTACCGAAAGCCACAACTTCATAAACGGTCGGGAAGTCTTTATCTTCGGAAGGTAAGCATGCTGACGAAAGTTTCCATGTTGGAGGGTGTACGCCTTTCAGGTTAAACCTGGATGAATAATGATTTATAGCAAGTTTGTCAGACTGGAATTTCACGTCCAACTTGTCAAATTTTACCTTCATTGCTTTGAGGTACGGGAGTTCAAAGTTTGTCGTACTACCCATAACCACCACTATATTCGGGTCGGCTCTTTTACAGGCTTGGTAGGCAGCGTACATCATTGCAGCAAATTCTTCGGGGTACATATACGCCGCATCTTTGTCCGTTCCTTTATCCCACCATCTCATCATCTCATTTCCTATTTGCACCGCCTTAACCAGCCCCAAACCCGACCTTTTCACGTTCTTAATGTCTCCATTCCAACGAGGTGTTTCGTCAATCCTCAACACGTTATCCGGGTGCTTTACGCTTCCATATCTGGCAACAAATTGAAACCAAAATTCAGCCCAATCTTTGTAACTGTTTGGGTCGGTTCTGTCAAGTCCTTTTTTTATCGGCGGGTAATCATTCGAGCCTATGCCTTGTGAATAGCCATTATACCAATCCGGCGTCATATTTACGCACGGCAGCACTTCTATGCCTAACCGTTTCGCCCGTTCAAAATAATCATCCAACCCGTGCGCGTATTCCGTTTCAGCCTGAAAAAACGGCTGAACAAACAGCCCATTAGGTCGCCATATCCAACCGCTTGCCACATACAAACGAACGGTTGAAAACATGGTTAACTTTTCCAAAGGAACCCAGGGCAGGGTATTTATCCCGATACCTATTATCCTTTTCGTGGTGTCAACCGGAGGCACTGGTACGGTATCTTTAGGCGGTGTTCCGGCGGGCGGTATGGTCACGCGAACATTTACAATCCGGGTGCCGTCTGCGAGTAGCGAATCCTTTACTTCTGTTTGGGTTGCTGCCTGTATTCGCGCCTGTTGTAACGCTTGCGGGTCATCGGCGGGTATGGCAAACGATTTTGAAAAGTCCTGATTATCCTTACAAGCAAACAGGAAAAGTACCGATAAGAGGGTAATTAGTTTTAGTTTCATGCTATTTGTGTGGCGTGAGCGTGTATTTTGTTTCGGTTTTTGTTTCTTTCGGCTCTTTGTCTTTTAACTCCAAACGGCGTATTTCATCCGAAAGGATTTTATTTTTGGCTTTTTCGTTGATGTACTTTGCCCACAAATAGCCAATAAGGCAGCCGATAAGAAGAAAAAATATAAGGCGAAAAATAAATGTGCTGTCCATGCTCAATTAGATGAAAAGTAAAGGCCAACTCCCCATTTTGAGAATGAAGGGCCAAAAACGGAATTATCCCGAATCATACAACGATAAAGAAAAGCAAATTTCGCAACCCCTTTGGGTACGGCCTTTGTGGTCTTAAAGTGCCTGTAACACATTACCCAAGGCAATTTTGCATCTTGTGTCATATCGTTTTATCTGATACAAATATACTCAAAAAAATGAAAATGCGAAGCACGGTTTAGGGTGTTCGCATTTTCGATCTGTGTGCCTGTCTCTTATTCTGCGGGCGGTTCAACCGTCGGCGTGTTCAGTTCGGCTACCAATTCGGCCAAAGTGTCTTTCGCGTTCAATAGCGCATCAAAAAGGCTTTCCAGTTTCGTTTCTGCGTTTTCGTCTGGCAGGTCAACGATCTTTTTTGCAATTGCAGATAAACGGGCTTTGTCTGCGTCTGTCAGGTCACGGCTTCCTGTCAATTCGTCGGCAAGTTCCAAAACGCCTTCTGCTACTTGGATAGCCGCGCCGTCTTCGCCCACTGCTTCGTCAAATTCCAAAGAGGCTTTTTGAAGATCGCCGCTTGCTGTGGTGTGCGCTTCAAGTTTTGCTTTTGCTGTTGCAGAAAGAACCCCGGAAAGACCTGCAATGAGGATAAGCATGATTTTTTCAAAAAACATGGTTGTGTAATTTAGATATGAAAAGTTAACTGTTCACTACAAATATACAAAAAAATTATCAGATTGAATGTTAAGTATAACTCTCACCGCGTTAGCATTATCCCTTCTTGGTTAAAACGCATACTTGATTAATATCCCACTCTGAAACGTTAACCCGGTTCCTGATAGCCCACATTTCAAAATTTTCCTGCCATGTGTGCGTAAACCCGACCTTGTAAACATAGGTTGACTGTATGCAGTCTCTTATGAATGAAAGGCTAACCGATACGCTTTCGCCAGGCGCTAACTTAGCAACGGAATTATTCAGGTAGTCAATTTTTGAATCCATGTTTATTTTTTATATGCACTAACTTCCGTTTTCCGTTGATTCAGGCTAAACGCCCGAACCCGTTAAACTACTGGTTAGTTTATACCCCAAATTAAATAAACGCGACAAGTTGCGGCAACTGCCGTGTTTGAATAATCATAGGTTTGCAAAGAGCCATAGACCTTAGCGAGCATCTTGAAATTAACTCGCTTGCCTTTTGGGATTGTGATGGTAAAAAAGTTATTGTGTTCCATGATTGTATTTTAAAAACTAACCCTGCATGGCTGGCAATGCTTTCTAATCGCCAGCACTTGCAGTCATGCCCCAGTTAAATTAAAATACTACCCAAATCCGGCGGCGAATAACCCGGCCCTTTCAAGACCTTACCATCTTCCCGGTAAATCGGCTTGCCGTCCTCACCTAACTTTGACATATTTGAGCGGTGAACTTCGTGGAACATCGCTTCTAATTTGTGATGAAAGCCGTACTCAATAGCAGTGCCAAAAAGGATATAAATACAGTCAACAATGCCGTCTGCGATTTCGACCATGTTGCTTTCTGCCATTGCTTTTGCCAGTTCGTTCACTTCTTCCTGCAAAATATCGGCTCTCAACTTTTGGCGTTCCGGGCTTATGTAGTCGGGATATTCACCAACTGGAATGCCAAACTTTTCGTGGAAGTCTTTGACTTGGTTTATTTCTGTGGTCATTACATTACAACATCTTCGTGAATACGATAGGTGACCGCCGTGTGGATAATCGGGTTGTTTTTCCTGAATTTCTTTTGTACCGAGCAGCAGCAGGTATGGTACTTGCATTTTGGGCATATCCCATCAGGAACCCATTTTTGTACTGTTACTTTTTTCATGTGGATTGATTTATAAAGTGAGACATAATCATTTCTTCTTCAATAGGTAAGCCGTACCACTGAGTTAAGTTGTAAACCATTGATTCGGCATGAGTGGCCCCAAATTTTGATCTTTCAAATATCGGGGGCAAAGAAAAGCCTGCTCTACCGCAATCCGCCCAAATAACATACGTCTCTTTTTCACCGTCATTTGAGGGCAGGATTTTGTATTTTTTTATCATCTCAAAATTTTTTGACTTGCCCCTCCAAAGTAGTGATTTACCATTGCGCACCCATCGCGGCCTTTTGCCTGTGGCCCTGTGCAGTCCCGGAAGGATATAACCACCCATCCCATCAAAGGGTTAACGGCGATTATCGGGATGTCCTTTGGCCCTACATAGACCAAAAAACCATCTGGCGTTACGCCTGTAAAAGTAACCAATTCTGAATAACTATCCGGCCCGGCGGGGTCGATGGATGAAATTGAGAATCGGTTTTTGTCTTTTGAGATAACGACCTGTGATTCGTTGCCGGTGCTGTCTGTGTGTTGCGTAAACTTTTGGCTTACCGAATCCAGTTTGTACGACACGTTTAAAGAGGTGTAGCCCTGTGAGAAAAACGTGTAGTTATAATCCTTCCCTTTTGGCTGCGCTTTTGGGTCAACCTGTGCGGAAAGGGTGAAGGGTAAAAGTAGAATGAGTAGGTATTTCATTTTGTTTCGTTTAAGCAGTCTGGCAATGGAGCATTAAGAATTGTGCCTTTTACAATTGAACTGTAAGGCGGGTGCGTTTCGGCTTCTTCGTAGCAGATTATCCTTTGCGCTTCGCAGCACTCAATCGCATACAATTTAGCATATTCTTTCATTGCCTCCAAAACCCATTCTGGATACGGGTGCGGGTAAAATTCTCCTGGCTTTGTTTCAGAATACTTTTTTTGATATACTGAATCGAGTACTTCTTTTGCGTTCATTTTTTTCTCCTTTCGTTTTCCTCAATCGCTTCACAGATACTTCTAATCCATGTATCGTGCGCTATTGAAATGTTGTAAATTTTGAGTTTGTCTAACAGAAATTCGATGCCGGATTTTGCGGTGATCTTTTCTGTTTGAAAGTTTTGGCGATCTTCGTTTTTCCCCATTTCAATATTTTGGAATGATGCCTATGTTTTGCAAATATGCTACGCCGATCAAAGCGAATGTGGCGATAATGCAAATGAGTAGATTTTTTCGTGCGTGTTCTTGCTTGATCATGCCCAAAGATTGCAACCATTATTGTCTGGATAATTAGAAAGGGGTAAAAATTTCGGTTGCTCATTGTTCATTCAGTTTTTTAATAAGCGTATCAGCGTAAATGGCAGCCCTTAACGCATCCGCTTCTTGTTCGTGAACAGGCTTTATGCTTCCGTCTCTTTGAATAATTGCGGCCAAAAACATTGCTGCAAAGTATTCTCTTTTGGTCAACCCATATTGAGATGAACCGTATTCTGTGTAAGGGCGGGCGAATGCCGCATCGTCTTGGTTTGTCATAGTTCTTTATTTTTGTTGTGATTGATGGTACAAATGTACACACACTATTTGATACTCACAACAACTTTAACACTTTTTTGAAAAAAAGATCGGAACCGTCCTTTCAAACAG
>JALHRK010000169.1 GCA_022841505.1 Saprospiraceae bacterium
CCGGCACGCCAAACGGCACGGTGAATTGCCCCAAATTGTCAGGCAGGCGCTCTTTCAGGCGGTAGCCGTTCAGGCATTCGATGACGAGGGCCGGGTCGTCGGATTGCAATAAGGTATTGTACATGCCGGCAGCCTGGGTCATGTTGCGCGGCACGGCGACGTACATGCCCCGAAGCGAATTGATGATCATTCCGAGCGGCGAACCGGCGTGCCAGATGCCTTCGAGGCGGTGGCCGCGGGTTCGGATGATGGCCGGCGCCTGTTGCTGCCCCTTGCTGCGGTAACGCAGGGTGGCTAAGTCATCGGACAAAGCCGGAAGTCCGTATAGGAGGTAATCGAGGTACTGAATTTCTGCGATGGGCCGCAAACCGCGCATCGCCATGCCAATGGCCTGCCCCATGATGGTCCACTCCCGGATTCCGACATCAAAAACCCGGCTGGAGCCGTATTTTTTTTGCAAACCGGCAAAACCCTGGTTGACATCCCCGATGTACCCCACGTCTTCCCCAAAAGCGTACAGTTCCGGGTAACGGTCCAGCGCCTTGTCGAAAAACGAATTGAGGACTTCAAAGCCATTTTTCAAGGGAGATTCCGCAGTGAATGTTGGCGCAATCACCGGTACATTCAGCGCCGAATGGTTGGAAGCGCTGTACAAATCGGCGTGGTAGTTTTTATCGGCCCGGTTGTTTGCTTTTTGCAGCCAGGCTTCCAGTTCCGGGGAATTGGGCGCCCCGGCAAGCATCAGCGCGTGGCGCATCCGCCGGGCATTCTGGACCACTTCTCCGAACAAAGGCTGGTTGGCTTGTTGCAATTCAAGCGCAAGGGCAGCGGCTTCCGGGGAAACCGTCGAAAGTTGTTGATAAAGCGGGAGCAGTTCGCCCAAAGCGAGTTGGGTTGGTTCATTGAAGGCTTTCCAGGCGCGGTCGCGGCATTCGCGGGCATACGTTTTTGCCTGCTCGTGGATGGCGTTCGTTTCTTCCTGGGTGGCAATGCCCGCCTCGATCATCCAGGCTTCCATGCGGGCGATGCAGTCCATTTCGCGTTCCCACTGCAGGCGTTCCTTGGATTTGTAGCGCTCGTGTGATCCGGAGGTGGAATGCCCCTGTGGCTGGGTCAGTTCTTTGATGTGAAACAGCGCCGGATTATGGGTGCGCCGGATATGCGCGGTCCCTTGCTGAAACAATTCAATCAGCGCCGGGTAATCCCAGCCATTCTCCACGTATATTTCTATTCCTTTTTTATGGTCGTCGTTCTGAAAACCGGCTAAGGCTTCGGAAATGCTGGCTTTAACGGTTTGGTGTTCAATCGGAACGGAAATCCCATAGCCGTCGTCCCAGACCAGCACCGCCAATGGCGCCTGCATGACGCCGGCAGCATTCATGGTTTCCCAAAAAATGCCTTCAGAAGTGCTGGCGTCGCCGATGGTACAAAAAGATACCTCGTTGCCGTTTTCCGAAAATTGCGTGTTGGAGCGGAGTGCCTCGCTTTCCCGGTATTTTTTTGAAGCCAGCGCCAGGCCGAGTGCCCGGGCCATTTGTCCGCCGGTGCTGGAAATATCCGCGCTGACATTGTACTTCGTTTTATGCGGCGTCCAGTTTCCGTGTTCATCTACCAAAGGCGTTGCAAAATGGCAATTCATCTGGCGGCCACCGGAGAAAGGATCGTTTTCCGGGTCTGCGTAAAGCTGGGCAAAAAAACCTTCGAGCGTGCTGACTCCCAGCGCAAACATCAGGGTTTGGTCGCGGTAGTATCCCGAACGAAAATCTCCTTTGCGGAAAGCGCGGGCGAGAGCGACCTGGGGCACTTCTTTTCCGTCGCCGATGATGCCGAATTTGGCTTTCCCGGTGAGCACTTCTTTCCGGGCTATCAGGCTTGCTTCCCGGCTGATGCAACAGATTTCGAAATCGCGCAAGACTTCCTTTTTGCTCAAACCTGGAAGGATTTCAGCTTCGGCAGCACCGGGCAGGATCGCGTTTTTTGTCATGGTCGGATATGGTTAGGCATACAATACTGACCACAAAGGTATAAAAAATTGGCCTTCCAAAGAACGGAATCCCAAGCGCTCCATTACTTTTGCAGCATGGGGTACCGCAAAAACCTATACCTGCTTACGGGCAGCAACCTTGGCAACCGGGAAGAATTTTTGCTGCAGGCATGCGCTGCGATAGCAACCCGGGTCGGCGACGTCGCGAAGGTTTCTGCTTTGTATCAAACCCAACCCTGGGGTATTTCTGATCAGCCGGATTTTTTAAACCAGGCCCTGCTGGTAAAAAGCAATTTGTCGCCTTTCGCTGTTTTGGATACCATTAAACAGATCGAAAAAGCAATGGGGCGCACAGCGGTTTTGCGCTGGGGCGAACGCATCATTGACATTGATATCCTGTTTTACGGGAGCCTCATGCTGGAATCCCCTACCCTGACGATTCCGCACCCGCGTCTCCACGAACGCAATTTTGCCTTGGCGCCATTGGCCGAAATTGCGCCGGATTTCAGGCATCCGGTGCTTCGAAAAACGGTGGCGGAGTTGCTGGCGGAGTCAATCGATCCGCTGGAAGCTGTAAAACTAGATTAAGGTTAGATCGAGCATTATATTGGTGCTAATCTTCACGACCACCTTCCCCATCGTACTCCCGCTCTGGAAAAGCCGCAGCGCATCCGGGAGTTGTTCAAATTCAAAAACATGGCCGACGTAAGGTTTTTCTAAATGGAGCGCTTCAATTTCAGTGAACAGCTTGTTCATGAGTTCCACATTTTCGTAAAGCCAGATCAGGTTAAAACCCAGCACGCCCACATTGCGGTTGGTCATCGTTTGCGGGTCAATTTTGGGTCGCGAGAAATATTTCCAGGCCAATTTCAAAAAATTGGGTCGGTTACCGGTGTGCGCATACCGCGCCGAGCCATAAATGACGGCCCGGCCCATTGGCGCCAGCAAATCATAACCCGTCTGGAAAATTTTGCCGCCGATGCATTCCATCAGTACGTGGAGCGGTCTGCCGTTCAGGGCATTCAGCAAGTCGGCTTTAAACGTTTTGGGATTGCGCACAAAAGCGCGGTCAAAGCCCTCTTTTTTCAATAAATCCAATTTGGAAGCGCTGCCCACCGTGCCGATGGTGTACGCGTCAAATTTTTTGGCAATGCGCCCGGCCCACAATCCTACGCCGCCGGCCGCGCTGTGGATGAGCACTGTTTGGCCTTTTTGCAAGTCACCGAGCACCACCATACCGTAATAGGCGGTCAGCGCATGCACCGGAAAAGCCGCGCCTTGTTCAAAAGTCCAGTCGGCAGGCAGGGGCGCCAAGTAGCATTGATCAATGTTCAGGTGGGTGGTGTAGGCGCCGAACCGGGTGATGCCGGTGACCCGATCGCCTTCCCGGAACCGGGTGACGCCTTTCCCGGTTTTGCAGACAATGCCGGCGTATTCCAGCCCCGGCGTAAACACCCCTTTGGGCGTTGCGCTGTACAAGCCCCAGATGGCAAAAATATCTGCGAAGTTGAGGCCGATGGCTTTCACCTCCACACTGACTTCATTTTCAGCAGGTTCGGGCAGGGTGTCCGTTTCAACTTTCATGTTGCCGAGGTTGCCGGCAGTTAGGCGATAGGATTGACGTTTCATGATTTGAAGATTTGAAGATTTGGTAATTTGAAGATTTGAAGATTTGGTAATTTGAAGATTTGAAGATTGGGACTTGATTCATGTCATCCGTTTTTCGAGCAGCCATTTTCAAATCTTCAAATTTGCTAATTTTCAAATTGCCCTCCCCCATCTTCAAATCTTCAAATTTTCAAATTTTCAAATCCATAAAAACTATCTTTGCGGCGTTTTTTGAAATCCCGGGTTCAAGTCCGGATACAAATCTATACTAAATGGGACTGAAGTGTGGCATAGTCGGCCTGCCAAATGTGGGCAAATCTACTTTATTTAACGCGCTTACTTCGGCGAAAGCGCTGGCGGCGAACTATCCGTTTGCAACCAAAGACCCGAACATGGGCGTCATTACCGTACCGGATCCGCGGTTAGACAAGTTAGCCGAGCTGGTGAACCCGCAGCGGGTGGTGCCCACCAATATTGACATCTTAGACATTGCAGGCCTGATCAAAGGCGCCAGCAAAGGCGAAGGGCTGGGCAACCAGTTTTTGGCCAATATCCGCGAAGTAGATGCGATTATCCACGTCGTGCGGTGTTTTGTAGACGACAATGTGGTGCATGTGGACGGCAGTGTAGACCCCGTGCGCGATAAGGAAATCATTGACCTGGAGCTGCTTTTCAAAGACATGGAAACGCTCGAAAAGCGTTTGGACCGCTTTCGCCGTGCAGCAAAAAGCGGAGAAAAAGAAGCGTTGCGCGCAGTGGAAACTTCCGAGCGCTTAATGAAACACTTTGAAGCGAGTCAGCCTGCCCGCACCTTCGCCTACGAATTCGATGAAAAAGAACTTTTTGAAGATCTTTTCCTGTTGACCGCAAAACCCGTGCTGTACGTCTGCAATGTAGACGAGGATTCTGTAAACACCGGCAACGCCCTCACCGAAGCGTTCCGGCAGTCCATTGCAGCTGAAAATGCGGAAATCATCCTCATCAGTGCCGGCATTGAAGCCGATATCGCTGAATTGGAGACCAAAGAAGAGCGCATGGAATTTCTGGAAGCAATGGGCTTGCATGAGCCTGGCGTGAACCGGATTATCCAGGCTTCCTACAAGCTGCTCGATCTGATCACGTACTTCACTGCGGGTGAAAAAGAAGTACGCGCCTGGACCATTCGCACCGGCACGAAAGCGCCCCAGGCTGCCGCGGTTATCCACACCGATTTTGAACGGGGCTTTATCCGCGCAGAAGTCATCAAATACGCTGATTTCATAGCTTATGGATCAGAACAGGCCATTAAAGAAGCTGGAAAAATGAGCGTTGAAGGCAAAGAATATGTGGTTGGGGATGGTGATGTGATGCACTTTCGTTTTAACGTTTAGGTTGTTTTTCTAAAAAAAGCACAAATAATCCCCGCTGCGATTGCCGCATTCAACGACTCTGCGCCGCCGGCGGGGTCTGCCGGGATGGAGATTCGGCGGGTGAGCTGTTGTTGCGCAACTTCGGAAATGCCGTTTCCTTCGTTGCCGATGACTAAGAGGCCGTGTCGGGTCAGGGGGGCCGTATAAATACTTTCGCCGTCCATCATGGCGCCATAAACCGGGAAGTCTGCGGGCAATTCGCTCAACAGTGCCGCCAGTGGAACCTCTGCACAACCCACCCGCAAAATTGCGCCCATCGAAGCCTGCACCAATTTAGGGTGGTAAATTTCAATGCTGCCCGGCGCAAAAAGCACCTGCCGGATTCCAAACCAATCGGCAATGCGCAGGATCGAACCTGCATTGCCGGGATCCTGAATGCCATCGAGGTACAAACTCAACCCGGTTGATAATTGCGCGATATCCGGCTTAAAATCAGGATTGCGCACCACGATCAACACCTGATTTGGCGTGGTTAGCATCGAAATTTGCTCCAGTTCGGTTAAAGAAACCTTAAAGACCCGATCGCCAAAACGGCGAAGCGCCAAAGCATTCGTTTCAATCCAGGGTGCCAGTGCATAAATCCCTTCCAATTCCAATGCATCGGTTTCCAGGATTTCGCGGGCCATTTTGTCACCTTCAATGATGAAATTGGCATAATTTTGCCTAAACTTCTTCAAGTGAAGCGAGCGAAGGTATTTTATCGTATTTTTGGAAACAAACATGGTTGATTTGAAAATTTGATGATTTGATGATTTGAAGATGGAACGAACGAACAACTTACAACGAACAACAAACAACCTGAATGAGGATTTGAAAATTTGATGATTTGAAGATGGAACGAACGAACAACAAACAACCTGAATAAGGATTTGAAAATTTGATGATTTGAAGATGCGTGTACGAACCGTTACCTATTCAGTCGTTATTGCGACGTTGAGCTTAGTAATAGGTTCCTGCGGCGTATCCAAATATATGAAACCCAATGAATTGCTGCTCAAAAGCAACGAGGTCAAATTTATTGGTTCCGAGCCCGTCGCAAACAAATCGCTGCTAAAGTACGAGTTATCCACCTTTTACAAACAAAAGCCCAACCGGAGCTTCTTTTTTATTCCACGCGAATGGTTTTACTACTCCACCCTCGACACCACCAAAAACAGCAGTTTTAAACGGTTGCAACGGCGGCGGATCGCAGAAAGGCCGGCTATTTACAACCCGGCGCTTACAGACGCCACCATTGAAGGCATGCTTTATTACCTGCGCTACTCCGGGTATTACCATGCCAGCGTCAGCCATACAACCGTCCTCAAAAAAAAGAAAAAAATTGAAAGCATCTACCACGTAGACCCCGGGCAGCGCTTCATCATAGACAGCGTTTTTTATTCCAGTCCGGATTCGATGATTGAAAAAGAGCTGAAGCGGTTGGAAAAAAGTTCGCCGCTCAGGGCTGGGCGGCCGTTAGACCTGAACACTTACGAACAGGAAAAGGACCGCATTACCCGTTACCTGCGCAACCAGGGCTATGCCTTTTTTTATTCCAATTTCATTGCACCTTTGGTTGTGGATACGGCCCGGCGTTCTCCAAAAGCGAATATCTACCTCGAAGTTAACACACCTTTTTCAGACAGCCTGCACCAACAGTACTCCGTTGGCGAGGTAACGATCTATTTGGATTACGATGCCGCCGACAGGCCCGATATTCAATACCAAAGCGACACCCTGATTGAGGGTTACCGGTTCCGATCGGCAAAACGATTAGGCTGGTTAGATGAAGACGTGGTGTTGCGCAGTACCTTTCTGAAAACCGGCGCCTTGTTTCAGCAGGAGTTGCTGGACAAAACCTACCGGCAACTATCCGGGCTTGGCGTTTTCAGCTTTGTGCGCATCCGGCAGGAGGCCGACACCCTCAACCGCGACCGGCTCAATTTCCGGATAGAACTTACCCCCAACAGCAAAATGGAAATGGGCGTCAGCTTCGATCTGAACTACACCAACCGCAGCAGCAGTTCCGGATCCGGCGAATTACTGGGGATTGCGTTCAATCCAAGCCTGCGCAACCGGAACCTGTTTGGGGGCGCAGAACTCCTCATCACCAGCCTCAGTGCAGGGGTTGAAATGAACATCCTGAAACGCCAAAATCAAGACGTTCCTTTTTGGAATACCATAGATTTGCGCCTGCAATCGGATCTTTACCTTCCAAAGTTTGTAGACTATCTTGGTATATGGAAAGGATTAAATTCCATTCCCTGGGGAAAAAATAAAAAGCTGTTCAGCGATGCGTTCTACCAATCACTCAGAGAAACAGCGCCTACCCGGATTTCTGCCAGTTACAACTTCCTGCTTATTCCGGATTGGTATCAGTACAGCCTGCTCAATGCTTCTTATGGCTATGATTTTCAGCGCGACGCCCAACGACGCTATGTGATTAACCACATCGGCATTGACTATTTGAGGCCGGACATCTATCCCCGGTTCCAGGAATTGGTGGACATTAATCCATTCCTTGGCCGAAGTTTCGGACAACAGTTATTTGTAAGTTTGCTCTTCCGCGATTTCACGTTTGTAAAGACCACCCGGCCAAGCAGGGCACGGGGTGAATCGAGTTATTTTGGATTTCAGTTTGAAATGGCAGGCGCGGAGCTATGGGGCATCAATGCCTTGTACAATGAATTCGCCCTGGAACCGCAAACCCTGAAATTGGGCGATACCGACTTTTCGCAATACGTTCGAACTGAAGTGGATTTGCGGTATTACCGCAGCTTTAATCCGCGCCGCAGCCTGGCACTTCGCTTAGTTGCGGGCATTGCGCGCCCATTTGGATTTACAACGGATGTGCCTTACGTCAAACAATTCTATGTGGGTGGCGGCAACAGCATCCGGGGCTGGCCTCAGCGGGGTTTAGGGCCGGGTGGTTTTCTTGACCCCCTTTCTTTAGACCCCAGAAACAATACCCGGTTATACCAGGCTGGCGATATGAAGTTTGAATTCAATGTGGAATACCGGTTTGATTTGTTCTGGAAAGTAAAAGGCGCCCTTTTTCTGGATGGCGGCAACGTGTGGACGCTCCGGCGCGACACCTCCCGGATTGGTTCCCAATTTCTGTTTCAGGAAAAAACCTTCACCAACAGCGATGGGGAAACTAAAGTCAATGACCCTTTTTACAAACAAATTGCGCTGAGTACCGGCCTGGGCGTACGCGTTGACCTGACTTATTTCATCTTCCGCTTAGATACGGGGGTTAAGCTGCGCTATCCGTATACCGCTAACCCGGGCCTCGACCCGGAATCTGCTTATTGGGAAAACTTCCGCACCGGCTGGAGCGTCCGGGATTTGAACTTTAATTTGGCGCTGGGGTATCCGTTTTAACCTAAGGTGACACCTTTTTAGAAAGATGTCACCTCTGGCTTTGTATTCGTATGAAAAGGAGGCGTGCCACCTCCGGTTTCGCAATTTAAAGCGCTTGTTTCAGCGCGCTTTCGATCTGTTCGGCGCCACGCAGGCCAATTGCAGCAATTTTACCTTCGCGGTCAATGAGGAACGTGCGCGGGATGCCCGTTACGCCATACAAACCAGCCGGAGCTGATTCCCATTTTTTCAGGTCGCTTACGTGGTAATCCCACTTCAGGTTATCCTGTGCGATGGCATCAATCCAGCGCTGCTTAGATCCCTGAATCATGGTAGTTGCCTGATCCGGTGATGAAAGGCGCGCCATAGAGCGCGAATCCATTCCGTCGAGCGACACGCTGAATACCGTGAAACCCTGCGCCTTGTACTTGTCGTAAATTTTCACCACGTTCGGGTTTTCTGCGCGGCATGGGCCGCACCAGCTTGCCCAGAAATCGAGCAGCACCACTTTGCCTTTCAGCGACGAAAGGGCATATTCTTTACCATCCGGGCTTGGCAGCTTAATGTCCGGCGCCATTTGTCCGACCTGGATCAATTCCGTAGCGCGCTGTTGGTTGTATTGTGCTTCCACCAGGTTGATGAAATTGCCATATTCGGTTACCTGCTCGGAATTTGGAGTAGCCTGAGCCAGTTTAGCGTGCGCTTTTTTCTGGATTTCAAGAAACTGTCCGCTGGTGCCCAAGGTTTTGAAGGCTACAAATGCGCCTAACAAAGGGTTCGTAGTGGTGTCCACAAAAGAGCCGATGTCTTCCGGGCGCAGTCTTCTGTTCAGCGCGGATTGCATCAGGTTCGCAAAAGCCTGTGATTGTGGCGAGCCGGTAATTGAAAAATTGTACATTTCAAGGGTATTCAGATCACCTTTGATTTCTACATTTTTTTCACTTCCGTCCAACACTAAGTTGATGCGCCGTGCGCCAAAACGAAGGTTGTAAATGCCTGGCTCCAAGCCTTCCGGAAACTCAAACTTGAATTTTCCGGAACTGTTGACGTCAACTTTGGAGACGACGCTGTTGGCCCTGCCAATAACGACGTAATCCAGAAACGCCTGAATGTTTGGGGCGTTTGTCAATTCGCCTGAAATGACGACGCCTTTTTGCAGGCCACTGCACTGCCAGGCGCCCAATACGACCAGGAAAGCAGCAAAGATGGTAGCAATTTTTCTCATGTTCATGATAAGTAAGATGATGGATTTGAGATATTGGATTTGAGATTTTAGATTTAAGATTTAAGATTTTAGACCCCAGACTTTAGACATCAGGCAATTACTCTGCTTCAAGTATGCCGGTCAAAGTCTCGTCATAAACCTGCTTCCAGGAAGCCACCGCGCCATAATCTTCTGAGTCCACAAGGATATGGTCGCCTTTCACTTCACCCAATTTTGAAAAAGAAACGTTATTGGCGTTAAGATGGTTGACCAATTCATCTTCCATTTCTGTTTTTACGCTGATAATCACCCGACTCTGGCTTTCGCCGAACAGGTAAGCGTCTTTTCGGAAATTGCTGTCTGTTTCCACGTCGAAACCCAATCCTTCCACCATCGCGCATTCGAGCAACGCACCAAACAGCCCGCCTTCGGACACATCGTGCGCCGAGCGGATCAGCCGTTTGCGAATCAACGCCTTGATTTGCTGTTGGATATGGTATTCTTCATCCAAATCAAAATAAGGCGGCGGGGAATGGTGAATGTCATGAATGACGCGCAGGTATTCAGAACTTCCAAGGTCATTGTGCGGGGTACCCAACATATAAATCTGAGCGCCCGCTTCCTGAAAATACATCCCGGTTTGCAAACTCACATCGTCCAGAATCCCCAACATGCCAATGGTTGGAGTAGGATAAACCGGTTCTGTGCGGTCTTTGAAAACCGACTGGTTGTAAAAACTTACGTTGCCGCCTGTAACGGGTGTATCAAATTTGCGGCAGGCATCGCCCATGCCTTTGATGGCGTGGACAAACTGCCAGTATACTTCCGGGTTGTAAGGGTTGCCAAAATTCAGGCAATTGGTGATGGCCACCGGTTCTCCGCCAGAGCAGACGATGTTGCGCGACGCTTCTGCAACGGCAATCATCGTACCCACATAAGGGTCGGCGTAGACATAAGCCGAATTGCAATCGGTGGTCAGCGCCAGCGCTTTTTTCGTGCCTTTCACCCACACCAGGGCGGCGTCGGATGGCTTGTTGGTGCTCATGCTGCCCGTGCGTACCATCGAGTCGTATTGTTCGTAAATCCAGCGTCTCGAAACAAGGTTCGGCGATGCAAACAGGCGCCTCGCCGTTGCTACGTAGTTTTCTGGACGGGGAACCGCCGAGCTTTTGAACTGGGCAATTTTTTTCAGGTATTCCGGTCGGGTATACTCTCTTTTATAAACCGGCGCGCCACCGCCCAGGACCAATTCCTGGGTAGGGACATCCGCTACTTTTTCCCCATGGAAATAAAACTCCAGGCGTTCGTTTTCCGTCACTTCCCCAATTTGCTCGCAAACCAGGTCCCATTTATCAAAAACCGCTTTCAATTCTGCTTCGCGGCCTTTTTCGCAGACGATCAACATTCGCTCCTGGCTTTCCGAAAGCAGGATTTCAAAAGGTTTCATGCCAGCCTGCCGCGTCGGCGCTTTGTCTAAATCTATGCGCATGCCGACGTTGCCGCGGGCGCTCATTTCTGAAGTAGAGCAAGTGATTCCTGCTGCGCCCATGTCCTGCATGCCCACAATGGCGCCGGTTTTGATGGCTTCCAGCGAAGCTTCGAGCAAGAGTTTTTCCTGAAAAGGGTCGCCAACCTGCACTGCCGGAAGGTCTTCGGCAGAGTCTTCCGTTAAATCGGCAGAAGCAAAAGTGGCGCCGTGTATGCCGTCTTTGCCCGTTGCGGAACCCACGATCAGCACCGGATTGCCGGGGCCGGCAGCTGTTGCGGAAACGGTCTCTCCTACTTTTACGATGCCCGCCGACATGGCGTTGACGAGGATGTTCTGGTTATAACAATCATTAAAATACACCTCACCGCCCACTGTAGGCACACCGAAACAGTTGCCGTAGTTGCCAATGCCGCTCACCACACCGCGCACCAAACGCTTGGTATGGGCCAGATCCGGATTGCCGAAGCGCAATGAGTTCAAAGCTGCAATGGGTCGTGCGCCCATCGTAAAAATATCCCGGTGGATGCCGCCAACCCCTGTCGCTGCGCCCTGATAAGGTTCGATTGCGGAGGGGTGGTTGTGGGATTCAATTTTGAATGCGCAGGCCAACCCATCTCCAATGTCCACGAGTCCGGCGTTTTCTTCCCCGGCTTCCACGAGCAGGCGTTTGCCTTCGCGCGGCAGGGTTTTTAACCAGGTGATGGAGTTTTTATAGGAGCAATGTTCCGACCACATGACGGAAAAAATACTCAACTCCGTAAAATTGGGCGTTCGGCCCAGGATGGTTTTGATGCGCTCGAATTCATCTTCGGTTAGCCCGAGGTTTTTAGCGATATCGAAGGTAATGACAGGTTCTGCTGTTGCGTGCATGCGGCTATTGCTGATTTGAAGGCGCAAAGATAAAGATTTGATTTCAATTCCAGCGATCAATTCAACCCATTCACTACCACATTCACCTTTCCTTGCAGCCCCAAATCCACCATAATAGCGTCCTGTGTCAAATATACATTCTCAATATTCAACTGGTGCAACTGCCCCTTCAGATAAGCCCCGGGGGTCAGGGCAAAGTGCGTCAACTGCTGCTGGAGCTGTTCCTGGATGCCTTTCAGGTTGTAGTCGAGCAAAAAATCCAGGTTCTCCTGGAGCTTTTTGCGCAGGGTTGTTTTCAAAATCCAGGCGCCTGATTTGACGAGAAAACTTTTGGTTTCCAGTGAAAAATCCAGGTTATCCAGGTCAATTTTATTGGTTTTGGCGTTGTAAACCGGTTTGCCAATGAGGTAAACATTACCCGTATAACTCCCTGATAATTTGGTCGTCACTACTAAATTGTTGCCCTGGCCATAGAGTTTGACATCCTCAATTTTCACGGCACGTTTTCCCTGGGTAAAGGTTTGGCCAACCAATGAGGTTTGCGCAATGCGTTCCGCTTCCCGAAAGCTCACATCTGCTTTCAGGTGTATGACAAAATCATCCAGGGCTTTATCCACATAACGCAGCGGCGGCAATGGCCTGGAAAAACCGACTTCCGGACGGTCGCCGATCTTTACGGTGGGCATGGATTCTACCACGATGGTACTGGCCAATTCGTTGTTGATGGTCGTCAGCGGCGTCATGCCAATGCTCTCCGGGTTAAGCGTCAGCCAGGTATTGTATTGGGGCGCCACGAGTACGGGGTCAAAAAATCGCTTCCAGGCGCTTTCCACCATGGTGCGCAGGTCGAGGTTGTCTTTGGTCAATTTGTCAATGGACTTGGTGAGTTTTGCTTTGCTGTTTTTCAGGATCATATCCGCGATAAACCCGATGGGAAGGTTCACCCCAACCACCCGCATTTTAGGCTTTTCGAGCCATT
>JALHRK010000170.1 GCA_022841505.1 Saprospiraceae bacterium
AGGCTGGACAAAATTTAACTTAATCAATGACGAAGACGAAAACAAAATATTTAGAGCGCTTGGGGAAAAATATCCCGCAGTTACAAGATTTCTTGAACCTTTTGCCGAAAAAGGGCAAAAAAGGTATGACCAAGGTGATTTTTGGTGGGAATTAAGGGCTTGTGAATACTACGATGAATTTGAAAAATCAAAAATTTTGTGGCCAGGGATTAGTTCAGAGGTAACCGCGTTCTCACTGGATCAGAATGGGTTATACGGTAACGATAATAACCAGTTTATTGTAAGTAGTGAAAGGTTTTTACTTGGCATTTTAAATTCCAGATCAACAAAGTTTTTTCTTAACCATACATGTGATTTTGTTAGAGGTGGCTTCGCAAGACTGAAAATTAGTTACATCTCAAATATCCCTATCCCAACGCCCTTAGATAAAGAAGTTTCTGGTGAACTTGATAAGCTCGTCACCCAAATTCTCGCCCAAAAGCAAAATGACCCCGCAGCAGATACCAGCGCGTTAGAGCACGAAATAGATGAACTGGTATACAGGTTGTATGAGCTGATGGAGGAAGAAGTAGCCATTGTTGAAAAAAGCTAATAAGATGATTACGAATGTTAATAAAAATATGAAATCATGAATGATGAATTTAAAAACCTAGTAAACGGGTTGATTGAAAACCAGAAAGCGAAAATAAAAAGCCCGTATGGTGGAACTCAATTTGTGACTTTAAATTACTTGAATTGCCAAGGGGTGATTCATAAGAGCCTGGAATCGGCAAGGGCTATTGATTTTACCTATTTGTTAGTTATTTCTTTTTACAGTTATAAATACTTTGAGTATACGAATTATTACATGAAGCTGGTAGCTGTTTTTAACGAAAAGAATGAAAGAGTGGAGTTTATAAACATGAATAAATGGAAGTTTACATTATTTCAAGATGGGTTTACTGGCTCTTACAATGAGAATGGCTTTTTTATTTTTAAAATAATAGACAGGCTTGGTGAGTCTAGCTTTAATACTACTTGGAACATGAAATCTGAAGAACGAATAACCAAGGATTTTAATAAATTTGCAGAAATGACTCGACAGTTTTCCACTTATAAGGAGTATGAGCTAAATCAAGAAGTAGAGAAATTAAAAGCAGAAGTTGTAAAGTTGAATGCAATAATTTCTGAACATAAAAAGGAATAAAATTGGACTATAAAAGTTCTCGTGATTTTAGTGTTGTTACTAAAAGTGGGTAGACTTTAAAGAAGAAACCTCATTGCACTTCATCTGAATGGGAGGTATGTTTTTGATTTTTAATGTTAAATATACCACCACAAAAACTCACTCACCATGTCCCACACCATCTTCCAATTCACCAACACCTTCAGCCTCTTCGCCTGGCTGCTCCTCTTGATCTTACCCAACTGGAAATACACCTTCAAAATCTTAGCCTCGGGTTGGGTAGTGTTGCTGGCATTGCTCTACACTTTTTTACTATCGCGCGGACTGGGCGATTTTTCGTTGGAGAGCTTCGGCAGCATCGAGAGCATCCGGGCGTTGTTTCAGGACGATGCGGCGTTAACGGCGGGCTGGATTCATTATTTGGCCTTTGATATGCTCGTCGGCTGCCTGATTGTGCACCAAAGCAAAAAACAGGGCATCCCGCGCTGGTTGTACAGCATTTGTTTGCCGTTTACGTTTATGTTTGGGCCGGTGGGGTTTTTGATGTATAAGTTGTTGTCTTTGAAATACAAAGGGGGCGTGATTTAGGGTTTTACCACATCGTTCACAATAGGTGTTTTCACATAGGGCACATAGGAGCCAGATCTCGACAGGATACATAAGCGCTATGTGATCTATTGTGAAAACAACTATGTGTTCTATGTGGTAAAAAATCTATGTGGTAAAAAAAACAAAAAACTTTGTCCGATTCTCCCAACCCCAATAGTCTTAAACCCGAATCAAACAATTTTTCAATCTACAATCAAACAACTGTTATCATGGAAAAGTACATGCTCATTTTTCGCAACTCAGCAACCAGTGAAGACGAATTTCAGAACCTCTCGCCCGAAGCCATGCAGGCGGAATTGGATAAGTGGGGACAATGGATCGGGGGCATTGCGGCCCAGGGCAAATTGGTGAGCACGGATGCGTTAGACCACACCGGCAAAATCGTCAAAGGCTCCAAACACGTCATCACCGACGGCCCTTACATCGAAAGCAAAGAATTGGTGAGCGGCTACCTGACGCTTTCTGCCGGCAGTATCGAGGAAGCGATTGAGCTCTCCAAAGGCTGCCCCATTTACGAGATCGAAGGCTCGGTGGAAGTGCGCCCGCTGATGAACTTTGGTGAGTAAGATGCCGGAGCAAAAGCAAGTGCACCAACTCGTTGACCATCTTTTTCGCCGGGAGGCGGGAAAGATGGTCGCGGTTTTAACCAAATTGTTCGGACTGCCCAATATCGAATTAGCGGAAGACATCGTGCAGGAAACCCTGCTTACCGCTTTCCAGACCTGGAAACTCAAAGGCATCCCTGACCATCCGCAAAGCTGGCTCTACCAGGTGGCCAAAAACAAAACGCTGACCTGGCTGAAACGCGATCAGCATTTTCAGAAAAACATCGCCCCAAACCTGATTGGAGGCCTTGAAAATCAGGATGCTGCAAGCCAGTCCATCGCAGATTTATTCCTCGAAAACGAAATTGAAGACGCGCAACTCCGCATGATGTTTGCCTGCTGCCATCCCGCCATTGCTGCCGATACCCAACTCATGTTGATGCTCAAAACCCTGTGCGGCCTTCATACATCCGAAATTGCAGCCGCACTGCTGAGTCAGGAAGACACCATCGCCAAGCGCCTGTACCGGGCCAGAGAAAAAATCAAACAGGAAGGCATCAATCTGGAGGTTCCGGTTGGCGCAGCGCTGGCGGAAAGGTTGGATGCGGTCTTAAAAGCCATTTATTTGCTCTTTAATGAAGGCTATAAATCTACGTCCACCGAAACCGTTATCCGAACCGATTTAAGCGAAGAAGCCCTGCGCCTTGGGGCCATTTTAGCCGCCCGACCACTTGCGGTGGAAGGCTACAACATGGCGAAAATCAATGCCTTGATGGCGTTGATGTGTTTTCATGCGGCCCGGTTTGAGAGCCGTTTGGACGCCGAAGGGCAAATCATTTTATTGGAAAACCAGGACCGCACGTTGTGGAGTCCATTTTTAACCAGACAAGCCTATTTTTATTTTAAAGCCTCGGCATCGGGAAACGAAGTGAGCGAATACCATATCGAAGCGGCGATTGCTTCCTACCACGCCAAAGCCCCAACGTTTGAGGCCACCAACTGGAAAGCCATTTACTATTGTTACAACCTGCTTTTTTCGATCAAGCCATCGCCAATTGTGGCCTTTAACCGCGCCATTGCCTGGGGCTGTGCCGAAGGGCCAAAAGCTGGCCTTGAAGCCTTACTCGACGTGGAAGGCTTAGATAAAAACCACTTGTACCATACCGCGTTGGGTGATTTTTATAGAAAAGACAACCAACCCGACAAAGCAAAAAGGGCGTATGAATTGGCTTTGAAATTCGCGTATTTGGCGGCGGAGAAAAAGGTGATTGGGGATAAGTTGGGGGTGTTGTGATCAAAGCCGGTGCGCCGTCATGCCCCGCATCACCAGCGTCATAATCCGCACTTTCGCCCAGCGGGGTACCGTGCGCAGCGAATAGACCAATAATTTGGAAAGGGCGCCGGGAACGACGGAGGACTGCCTGCCAAGCGCCTTCAAAATGGGTACACCAATGTCTGATGGTTTCATGGCAGCGCTCATTTTCATGTTGGCCCGTGCGGCAAAACCGCCGTCCACAGGCCCGGGCGACGGGGCAAGTACATCAATGTTGTGTGCCTTTAGTTCATAGGCCAACGCCTCTGCCAGCGACTGGATATAGGCTTTTGTAGCTGCGTAATGCGCGGAATACGGCACGCCCTGAAACGCGACAATCGAACTCATCAGGATGATGCCGCTGCGTTTTCTTTTTTTGAAAACCTGTGAAAAATGGTGGGTTAAGTGCAAAACGGCTTCGCAATTTACCCGGAGCATGTTGATTTCTGTGGGCAAATCCGATTCGATGAAATAACCCGACGTGCCGAATCCTGCGCTCGCCACTAACAAGCCGACATTTAATTCCCGGGTAGCCTCAATGAGCAGTTCTACCCCAGCGGGTTCAGACAAATCTGTTGCAACAACCAGCGTTTTGACGCCGTATTTAGATTGTAACCGGACGCTGATTTGCTCTAATACTTCTTTTCGCCTGGCGTTGAGTACGAGGTTCAATCCGGCTTCTGCCAATCTTTCGGCGAGTTCCAGTCCGATTCCCGAAGTTGCGCCAGTGACGACCGCCCATTCCCCGTAACGGGTTGACAACCTTTGTTTTTCTGCATTTGAAATCTTCATCAAAACTTAAATTTTGATGCAAACATCAGACAAACACCGGGCTTGGGACGATAACAAATGTTTATGTTTTTTGAAACGCTGCTTTTTTTAACCGGCTGAGGTGTACTGGCGTAATGCCCAGATACGAAGCAATCATGTGTTGCGGCGCCCGGTTATGGATGTTTGGAAAAACTTCGGAGAGGGTATCGTATCGCTCCTTCGGCGATCGGGCGTAGAGGTTTTTGATGCGGTTGTCCTGATAAATAAAGTAAAATTCGGCAATTAGCCGGCCCATTTTGTCACCCTGCGCCAGGTTGGCGTAGCCCCATTCGATAGCGGAACGGGGCAACACGACAACGGTGGTCTCTTCAATGGCTTGTAGCGTATAAAGGGCAGGTTGTTGGAGGATAAAACTGGAATAATCGGCAATGAATTGGTTTTCCAAAGCAAAATGGATGGTGTGTTCTACCCCTTCATTATCCTGAACGATGACCCGGATGATGCCTTTTTTGATAAAAAAAACCTCGTTAGGCACGATGCCGGGTTTGCTCAGTACCTCCTGTCGCTTAAATGTTTTGACGAAGCTGTTTTGCAGCAGATGATCCATTTCTGCTTCGGAAATGGCAATCATGCTGCGGATGGCTGTTCTGATTGGCTCCACTGTTTGGTATTGAGCATTTGAAACAAGCGGCTGAACCAGATGTTTAATAAAGTCGTCACGTACTGATCCTTTCGGTCTTAATCCAAAAGGATCAGTACGCAGCAAATAAAATTATCGAACGACCGTAAGGAGCTGATTAGCCGCAGGTTTCCCATTTACCCATAACGATAGAACATAGTTGCCAGCCGACAAATCCGGGAGCAAAAACTGCTGCGAATTGGAAGCGGCAAGATCCAATTGAAAAGCCGTTTGTTCAACGCCATTCAAATTTGATAGCAACAGCATTGCATGCTGGCTGTTTTTGCTGGTTTTCCAGGCAGCGGTAAAGTTGTGTCCTCCTTTCACCGGATTTGGGTAAACATTAAATTCCTGAACGAGATTAATGTCTAAAATTCCGGTTTCTAATTCAATTTCAAATGGGAAAGTCAGCTCACAGCCAACCTGATCGTTGATGGTTAAAGTGTATGCTCCCACAGGTAAGTTTTCAAATAACGGGGTATTGACAATCTCGCCGTCGTTCAATTGGAAACTATAGGGTGGAACGCCCCCTGAGACCTCTACAGAAGCCATCCCTAAAGCATTGTTAATTGCATTGGTGATAGAACTGCTGTCAATGGAAAACGATGTGCATGACCTATATACCCAGAGCTGTCGGATGTTATTTACCCGCGCTGTAAAAAACAGGTTGTCGCCAACTTGTGTCAAGTGGCCCGGATCGCTGCTGGCGGTTCCCGGCGCTATATCGGCCAGAAGCCTTACGCCAGCCGACGTGCCGTCGGTAATGTACAGCTCTTGCCCGTAGGCCACGCCCCCGTCATAAGCGCTGATTACCAGGCTGTCACGATAGGCCGCGACTTCTGTTACGGATCCTATGGAACCGGATTGATAGCCGTAAGCAGATAAAATGGTTTGGGTGCCTGCCGGTGTTCCGTTGGTTGCATCAAGCGACCAGTTGCCGGCGCCCAAAGAATTGTAAAATATTTTTCCATCAAAAACGGTCAGGTTTTTAGGGTGGTTATAAAAGTTATACTGATTTAGAACCGTCGTACCCGCTGGCGTACCGTCCGTTGTATGGAGTTCAAAGGTCGTTCCCGAAGGTGCGCCTTCCTCCCTCATGGTGTAAAAAAATTGATCTTCCAGAAAAGCAAATGGACGCGCAGGTATACCCCCAAATGCCGGAAATTCGTAAGTTTCTAATATTTGTGTGCCTGTTGAGGTTCCATCTGTTACCCAAAGGTTGTAAGGCGTATTGTTGGGATGATAGAAAAAGTACATTTTTTCTCCATCGGTATTCATATAAACTTGTTGGCCAAATTCACCACCGGCAGGGTACAGCATGTGGTAAGTGGCCGTATTGGCTAAGGTGCCATCCGTTTTTCCGAGCATCTTTCCCTCCGGGGTGCTGGCAATAAAGATGATTTCATTGTTGGTGGCTGACAATCCCCTCATACCCCCAAATCCGGAAGTAAACAGGACTTCCAGGGTTTGGTCAGCAGGATTGTATTTTACCAATTCGTGGTCCGACACGCTTCCGGTTTTTAATCGGGTGAAATAAAAATTGTCGTTCCATAGCAGGATCAGCGCGATGTCAGGCTGGGTGAATACCGGTTGCAATTCACTCATGCCCAAAGGAAGTGCAGATACTACGAACTCAGCTCCTCTTCTTTCCAGAAAATACATCGCGTCGTCCTGTCTGGAGAACAGTGCAATGCTGGTTTGACCACTTGGTTCTAAAGGAAAAGTTCCTTCGGGTGTTCCATCAGACAGCCAGAGTTTCCGAACGCCTGCTACATCGTCGAAAAATAGTAAACGGTTATCAAATTCGCCTAGCATGCTGATGTTGTTGGATACCGCATTTTCCGGGAGGTTCTCAAATACAGAATACGCATTTTGTGAAAAAACCTGGATGGAAAGTGATAAGAAAAGTAGAATGGAACCTACTTTTAAGGTAGCATTGTAATACATGGTCTTTTTTAATTTGATTAGATAGAGTACAAATTTGAAGGCTTTTCCCTCTATGGGTGAAGATGCATTTTGTGCAAAAAAAGTTTACTCAACAGAGAATATTTTGCAAAAAAATAAAAAAAACTGGTATAAGATTACTCCTCGTCTTTATGCGTAATCCTAACCGGCTGCCTTGTCGCCTTCTTTTCCGAAACCCGCTTTTTCCCTTCCAGCCGCGCTTCTTTTACACCTGCAGGAATCGGCACTTTGCGGCGTTTTTTGGGTTTTACCAACCCTTTTTCTATTATTTTAAAGAGTTTTTCGGTCGCTTTTTCTTTATTCGTTAACTGCGAACGATCCGTTTGGTTCGTGGCGGAAAGCGTGCCTTCTGCGGAAATTTTATCCGCCAATTTTTCCAAAAGGTAAGCCTTTTCTTCATCCGTCAGGGCAGCAGAGGCGGCTACATCAAAACGCGCTTCCACTTTCGTTTCCACTTTATTGACGTTTTGGCCCCCTTTGCCGCCAGAGCGGGAGGTGCGGTAAGTAAATTCCTGGATCAACAATTCGGCATTCATGGTTTTAAAGTTTAGGGTTACTGCTTTCGTTGTACGCCCTCATACAAATCGTCGGTTTTCCCGTCGCTGTCGAAGTCGAGCGTGGAAGAAAACCGGGCTCGTTTTCCACTGATGCTGTACTCGTTCACGTATTCCCGCGAGTCGGGTTCGGTTTCGCGCAGGATGAGGCGTTTGCCGTTGGCGGTCCAGGTTCCCTTGCGGCGGAGGGAAATGCTGTCGCTCAGGGTGCGGTATTCCGACACGTAACTGCCGTCGGCCTTGTAGGTCGTGCGAATGGGTTGCATCCGCATTTTGGCCTCCCACTGTCCGGCGGGCACATCAATGACAAAAGTGGAGTCACTGCCCCGGTAGGTGGCGCATTCCACGCGCATAGATTCGTTGCGCCATTCGCCGAAGAAGCGTTTGTCCAACGGCTTGCTGCTGCCGGGCGCAATGGTGAGGTTGCCCGCACAACCCGCCAGCAGGGCGATTGCAGACAGGGCAGGGAGGATGAGTCGGAGTGGTTTGGTGGATATTTTCATCAGTTGTTTTTTTGTGCAACCGCTAACAGCTTTTTAAAAGCTGTTAGCGCTGAATGCCTCAAAACGAAATTTCACTTAAACGAACACTGTGTTCGATGCGCTGGTTGTTGCGGTTATCGTAAATTTCCATTTTAATGACCGGATCTGATTTTGACCAATCAATGCTTAACAGGCCAAAATGGTTCTCCATTACCGGGCCTTCGATGCGATTTTTATTGGGCGTCGCGAAATGCCAGGTAGAGGTGATGCCACTGGATGTTACGTCGTAAATCGGGTATAAACCCTGGTCGCGAAGTTCGGAAATTTCCGCGTAATGAACGTCGCCGGTGATGAACAGCACCCCGTTCGCCCGGGTCTTTTTGATGAGGTCGAGCAGGCGTTGTTGTTCGTGCGGGAAATTTGCCCATGCCTCATATCCATTAAAACTGATGCCAAATTGGGAGCCCGAGCCGATGATGCGTACGTCGGCAGGTTTGCGGAGTTCCGCCTCCAGCCATTGCCATTGCATTGCTCCGAGCAGGGTGGAATCGCTGGTCTGGTGCGGGTGATAATCCAAGGGATAAAAAAATTGGTTGTCGTGGTGAAATTCGCCCCGATAAGTGCGCAAGTCATCGCGGAAAGTGCGGTTGTCCAACAAGATCAGTTGCACGCGCCGGCCATTGCCTTCAAAAAAGTAGGACGTGTAAATTCCTTCGTGGCTGCGGCGGGGGGAATTGGTCGGCTCTTCCCAAAAATTCAAAAATAGCTCTTTTGATTCTTTTTTGAATGGGTAATGGCGGCCTGCGTCGTTCCAGCCAAAATCGTGGTCGTCCCAGGTAGCGAGCACCCGCGTGCCTTTTTTGAGGCGCTGAAATTCAGGCTTGGCGCCAAGTTTGGCATATTTATCGCCCAGCACTTTCATGTCTTTGGTATCGCCGTAAATGTTGTCGCCGAGGTAAACAAAAACATCCGGGCGGTGCCGAAGCACCGTGTCAAGAATCGGTTGCGCTTTGTCCTGGTGTGCGCAGGACCCAAAAGCAATGCGGGAAATTAAGGGCAAAGTCGTTTGGGCAGGGAGGCCAAGCGGGAGGAGCGCGAGCAGTGAAATGAAGATTCTCATCAATGGTGGTGTTTTGTGTAGTGGTAAAAGTAGTTTGTATGAGACAAATTTGCAAGTTGGCAAAAGGCAAGGGGCAAGTTGGCAAAAGGCAAGTAGGCAAATTTGCCTTCGGGGAAAGGAACCGAGTATCCAGTTTTTCTGTTTTCTTTGCCTGCTTGCAAGTTTGCTAATTTGCCTTTTGCTAATTTGCCTACTTGCCAATTTGCACCTTCACCAACAAAACCACCATGCAAGTCACCATCCTCGGCAACAGTTCCGGCGGCCCGTTTCAGGGGCGCAATTTTACGTCCCAGCTCGTCACGCTGGAGAACGAAGCTTACCTTGTGGATTGCGGCGAAGGCACGCAACACCAGCTTTTTCGGTTTCGGGTGCGGTTTGACCACATCCGGCAGATTTTCATCAGCCACATGCACGGCGACCACGTTTTCGGGCTCATGGGCATCCTCTCTTCTTTTTGTTTGAAAAAAAGGACAGCGCCGTTGGCAATTTATGGCATGCCTGGTTTGCGTACGCTGGTGGAGACCACATCGGCGGTTTGCGGCATTCACTATTCTTACGAATTGGACATTCACGAGGTGGACGCGGAACAACACGCCCTGATTTTTGAAAGTCCGAAGCTGGAGGTCTGGAGTATTCCGTTGGTACACCGCGGCCCGTGCAGCGGGTGGTTGTTTCGCGAAAAGCAGCGCCCCCGCAATATTCGTCCGGAAAAAATTACCGAATACGCCATTCCTTTTCAGGTAATTCCAGGCATCAAAGCCGGCGAAGACCTGGTTTTGCCCGATGGTCGCCGCATTCCGAACTCGGAATTAACCCTCGATCCGCCGAAGCCGCGCACCTACGCTTTTTGCAGCGATACCATGCCTTCAGACCGGGTTGCAGAAATTGTAAAAGGCGTGGATTTGCTGTACCACGAAGCGACGTTCACCAATGAACAGCGTATGGAAGCGGAATTTTCTGCGCATTCCACCGCCGAACAGGCTGCCGGCATTGCTCGTAAGGCAGGCGTAGGGCGGTTGTTGCTGGGGCATTTTTCGGGACGTTATCAAGATGAAGCACAACATTTGGCGGAAGCGCAGGCGGTGTTTCCAAATACCAGTATTGCCCAGGAAGGAGAGGTGTATCGAACGGCCAGCAACTTGCCGGAGCAGGATTGATGATAGATGATTAAAAAATGATGATTAAGGATGCGGAATGCCTGTTCATTCCATATTTAGGGGGTTTTATCCATGATAAAGGATCAATCAAGAGCAGTGCATTAAATAAAGCGTACCTTTGAGCAAGGCCTCAACAGGTTAATTTTTTCTTTTCTTCAAATTTAAAAACCAACTATCATGGCAAAAAGAGCTTTTTTACCCAGTGCTCCAAGTATGGTTCTTTGGGTCATCGCCCTCGTCATCGGCATTTTAGGCATTTTGGTTCATTACGTCCCCGTGCAGGGGTTGTCGAAGTACAACTATGAAATGTTGTTGATTGGTTTTGTGCTGTTGGTTGTCGGAACGGCTTACCGGAAAATATAGACATAGGTTGTGGAGAGCATGTTGGGGATTTCCTCAACATGCTCTTCAAATCTTCAAATCAAAATTTATGTTCAGACCAATTCACCTCCTCCTCTGCCTGCTGGCCTTGCTGCTGGCCATTCCTGCCGTTGCGCAGAAGGACAAATCCAAAAAATCAAAAAAGGAACAAAAGCAGGAAGAAATCTACAACCTGATCGCACAGGAAACCTGCGACTGTATGGAAGGCAAAGACGTTTCCAACATGAAATCCGAAGATATTGAAATGCAATTGGGCATGTGTATGCTCGGCAGCTTTTCCAAACACTCCGGCGACCTGGAAGGAGAGACCGACCTTGGCAATTCGGCAGATATGGAAGCGTTAGGGGAAAAAATTGGCGTGCTGATGTTTGGAAAATGCCCGCAAACCCTGATGGCCGTTGCAACAAGTATGCAAGCAGAAGGCGACCCGATGCTGGACGACCTTCCCCCGATGCTGGATGAATCTGCGGAGTGGGATGGCGGAGAAGAACTCACCGGCGCCATTGTGCGCATGACGAACCACGGCGATGTGAGCTATATAGTGTTGAAAGACGAAGCCGGCACAGAACACGAACTGATGTGGTTGCGCTATTTTGAAGGTTCCGAACCACTGCTTGAAAACCCGGAATCCGGCATTGGCCGAAAGGCCATGGTTTATTGGATTCCAATGGAGGTTTATTCGCCCAAAACGAGGGATTATGCGGTGCGAAAGGAGATTAGGGCGTTGACTTTTGTTGATTAAGGCTTTACCATATAGGTTTTTATTTTTTACCACATAGAACACAGTAGAGGTTTTCACATAGGGCACATAGCATAGGGAAGCCGCCTATCCCGCCAAGTCGGGACAAGTTGTGATCTATGTGAAAACAACTATGTGAACTATGTGGTAAAAAAACTATGTGGTAAAAAAAATCCATGTAGTAAAAAAGTCAATCCCCGAAGATCACCCCGCTTTCATCGCAGCTGATGCATTCCTTATCCGTCGGAAATTTGTTGGGATCCACGTCTTTGATTCGGACATCCCACGCGTAAGCGTATTTCGCATCGCAACTGCAACCGGAAATTTCATTGAGAATCCGGAAGGTGGCCGGGTCGGCGCCTTTGATGAGGTTGTCGTTGTAATAAACCTGGCGCGCGTCTTTGGCGTAAGCATAACCCAGAACCTGGAAGGATTTTGGATCGGCGCCTTTCAACACAATCCCGCTGTAATAGCAGCGCCTGGCATCTCGCTGATAGTAATCGTTGAGGATTTCAAACGTAGCAGGGTCGGCGCCGAGGATGTGGACGTGGCGGAGAAAAACGCCTTGTTTGTCTGCAAAAATCTCTGGCGAAACTTCCCGAAAGCTTGCTGCATCAGCGCTTTCGAGCAACATGTTTTGATAAAAAACATGTTTGGCGTCGCGGTAGTAGTCGCCTGAAACCGGGCGGAAGGAAGCCGGCAGGGCGCTTTCTATGGACTCGTGCCTGAAATAGACCTGCTGCGCATCTGCGGCGGTTTGACCGTCAATGACGCGAAATGTAGCGGCGTCGGCGCCTTCGATTTCGCGGTGTTCGTACCAGCACCGGTTCTGGTCTTTGTAATAAACGCTGGTTTCGTTGCCAATTTTTGTAAAATGTTCCGGATCGTCCGAAATGCTGTTCCCGCCCGAATAGATGTGTTGTGCATCCTTTCCAAAACTCCGGTCAAAAAGGCTGAATTGCGCCGGCTCCCCGCTGATGCGCTGTCCCATAAAATAGACCGCTTGTTTGTCTTTGGCATAACCGATGCCGAGGTATGCAAACGTGGCGGGGTCGGCGCCTTCTATTTGGCTGTCGTATAAAAAAACGCCATTTTTATCCAGGCCGTAGGTTAGGCTGTCAGTTGGATTTTCAGGACTCACCAAAATTTCAACTTTGAACGTGCCGGGATCAGCGCCATGAACTTCGCTCACCCGGTAAAATTCGTAACCCGATGCCGATTGTTTGTACCAAACCTTGGTTTTGCCAACGTGGTAACCCATGGAGCTGAACAGCCCTGGCTTGCCCTCGCCGCTACCGCAGCCAAACAGGGCAGAAAGGAGTCCCATAATGATCATGATGCAGAGTTTGAGTGGATGCATGC
>JALHRK010000171.1 GCA_022841505.1 Saprospiraceae bacterium
CAATAATCGGTTCAGTTGGCAAATCGGTGCCCAGGCCGCCCGGCAGGTAAACTTCGGTAGACAAAGGCAGGCAAAAAAGAAGCAGGTAGTATATTTTGCTGAAATCGAGCAGACAGACCCATGCAAACAGGAACAGCACCGGCAATCCCGCCAGCGCATAGAATCCGCTGGCCGCTGCCGAATAAAGGCTAAGCAGAACGAGGGCCGCAAAACCTGAAAACAATTTGTATTCAGGCGCCTGTGTCATCCATATTTTGATCCGGTCAACGATCATGAAAAACCTCGCGCCAGTTAACATCGCGGTAAGCCTCAATCAACAATACCCCGACAATGCTGAAGAAAAAGGCGATGACCAAAGCAGCAATCACAATCAGGGAACGAACCGGGCGCGATTTGATGATCGGCTCGTGGGCTTTTTCAACTAAAATGATGCTGGGAATATCCGACTCAAAAGCCGATTCAAACTGTTTCAGCCGGATTCGGTTGCTCCCCAATGCCTGATTGGCATCCCAATACTGTTTTTCCCAAATGGCTATTTTGGGCATCCCATCATTGATGTTTTTGACCTTTTCTTCCAGCGATTTAACTTCGGCTTCCATCCCCGTCACCTTGGCGCGCATGTACGTAATGGTATCGCGCCGGATGCCGGGCGCTTTTTCCAATACTTCCAATTTACCTTTGTCCCGAACCAAAACAGCCTGGGTTCCATACAATTGCGCCATGATGCTCTCAATTTGCACATCGGCATTGTAAACGCCATAGGTACTGCGCAGGTGGTTCAGCGAATCGCTGATGGCCAGCATTTGTTGCTGTTTCAGCAGAATGGAGGTGCGGTAGGCATTGATGGTTTTGGTATGGGCTTCCTTCATCAGTTGCTGCACGGTGGCGTCAATTTTATCGCGGGCAGCATTGGCCATTTTTGCAGCCAGCGCTTTGTCCGTATCTTCGATGGACAATTCGATGGCATCGCGTTTGGTCTTCGTCACTTTGTACAATTCATAAAAAGCTTCCCGAACACGGTAAGGCGCTTTAACGCCCTTGGGATCAATGTCGTAGTGCTCGTACAACTTAAAGGTATCTATCAGAAAATCAGCAAGCTCACTTGATTCCGCAATGGTCAGAACGCGATCAATATCGTTCTCATCGCCATAAAACTCCGCTTCCAATTCCCCTTCCCCAAACATAAGTTCGGGCTTAGCCTGGTCAGGACTGGCCGCAAGAAATGTAGTGGTTGCTTTGTAATAGGTGGGCAAAAGCAGGGAAATAATCGCTGTGCCGAGACCCGCAGCGAGGCAGGTGTAAAAAATTTGCTTTCGCCAATGGTAGAGCGTTTGTAGTACGCCCAACAGGTTGTCTTTTTTTTCCATTATGTTGCTTATTCTGCGCTCAATGCCGTATTTCATTTGATTCGGAAACACAAAACGCAAATCCGGTCGGCAAAGGTAGCAAAATCATCCAAAAAGCCCCGGCATGCACGTGGCGTAAACCGAATGCCTGGCAGGTGTCTGATATTTTATCGTTAACTTTGTGCCTTCAAATTCATTCACCATGGTAAAGCTACTCATCACCATCGCCGTTATTTACTTTGCTTACCGCTTTTTTATTGCGCCACCGGCCATTTCTAACAGAGGGCCCGGCCCCAAAAAGCCGGTAGACGAACCCGTTGGTAAAAAAGAGAACCGCGGCGAATACGTAGATTATGAAGAAGTGGACTAACCCAACCTCTGAAATGGAGCAAACAACGCCTGATTTTCGCATTGGCGACCTGGTTTTGTATAAAAACAACCAGCTTGTCGCTTTCAATAAACCCGCCGGTATTCCCGTGCAGGAAGATACAACGGGTGATAAATCGCTCCTTGCCCTGGGCGCCATCTATACCCAGTCGAAGCTTCAGGTCATCCACCGGCTCGATCGCCCGGCCAGCGGCGTAGTTTTATTTGCTAAAACCCACAATGCTTTAGTGGCGCTCAACGAACAGTTTCGAAACCGCCAGATTCGCAAAACTTACCTGGCCGTCGTGCAGGAAATGCCGCCGGAACCAGCAGGAGAGCTGAAGCATTTTGTTGGTAAAAAAGGCGCCAAAAACCGCTCCGAAGCAACGGAAACAGAAGACTCAGAACTGAAAGAAGCAGTGCTGACCTACCGCGTGGTGGGCAGCAGCGACCACTACCACTTACTCGAAATCAACCTCATCACCGGCCGGCACCACCAGATCCGGGCACAATTGGCCGCTATTGGCTGCCCCATCAAAGGCGATGTAAAATATGGCGCCCGACGCGGCAACCGCGACCGCTCCATTCACCTGCATGCCTGGAAACTGGCTTTCACCCACCCGGTTTCGGGCGAAGCTGTGGAATTGATTGCGCCGCCGCCTGCGGGTGATCCGGTTTGGGAAGCGTTTGCACCGCTTTTGGGAAGTTAGCAGTCGGCAGGAGATCAGTTGGCAGGAGGTTTCTGGGTTGAGGATGTTGGTGATTTGATGATGAAGTTGGCAGTCGGCAGGAGATCAGTTGGCAGGAGGTTTCTGGGTTGAGGATGTTGAATCCAAACACTCTTGCCAACTGGAAAACTGCAAACTGCAAACTGCCCGATTTGAAAATGAAACTACCTCAAGAGCACAAACAAAACTGCCAACTAAAAAACTGCCAACTGCCAACTCTTCGAAATGGAACTATGATCCGATGTAAAAGCAAAACTGCCAACTGAAAAACTGAAAACTGCCAACTTTTAGCTTTGAATGCATAACACGATTAGAGGAGACCCCAGACTGCCAACTGCTAACTGAAAAACTGCCAACTCATAAAAATGGAGCTCATAAAAAAATACTTCCCCAACCTCGACGAAACGCAACTCAGCCGTTTTGAGCAATTGGGGCCGCTTTATCAGGACTGGAATCAAAAGATCAACCTCATTTCCCGCAAGGATATTGAGTTCATATACGATCACCACATCCTGCACTCGCTGGCGATTTCCGGGGTGCTGACCTTCCTGCCGGGGGCGGAAGTGCTGGATATTGGTACGGGCGGTGGCTTCCCGGGCATTCCTCTGGCCATTCTTTTTCCTGAAACCCGGTTTACCCTCATTGACGGCACAGGCAAAAAAATCATGGTGGTACAGGACATTGCCAACACCCTCCAACTCGACAATGTGACCGCCCGGCACATCCGCGCAGAAGAATTGAAAGGGCAAACCTTCGATTTCGTGGTGTCGCGCGCAGTGGCTGAACTGCCCATGCTCGCCGCCTGGAGCCTTCGTCTCATCAAAAATAAACAACAACACGCCATCCCAAACGGGCTCATCGCGCTCAAAGGCGGCAATGTGAAACAGGAAATCAAAACCTTGCCGCGCGGGTCTTATGCGGAACTGCACCCCCTGTCCGATTTTTTCAAGGAGCCTTATTACGAAGAAAAATATGCCGTTTACGTGCAGGCTTAACCGGTAAAAAAGCGAGGTTGAAAAAAAAACCTGCCGCCCGTTGTCAGGAAATTCCTATTTTTATCGCGTATTATCATCGAAGCACCAGGACAGTGCATGCGATACACGAATTTAAGGCAGAAGGAATTGCAATTGGGGAGCATGATTTTGCTCAGTTAAAAGGCAAAAACTCATCATAGTTAATGACCGCGTCGGAATGCGGAAATATCCCGCAAAACGATCAATTACCAGCGCTTCACGAAGCGCTTTTGGATGATAGAATTTTCAAAAATACCTGCCGGATGAAGATGGACGAGTAGCGCCGTGCATCCCGTCCCCCGTCAATCCGCTCGAAGAGGCGGCTACCGGACAGGTCAATGCTTAACCACCTTCCTGCCATAATACAGTCGTGTCGTGTGTACCGTGCTCAGGCTTTTTCACGGGTACGACTATGTTATTTCAACACGTAATTGGCCAATTTGCTACCAAAGCTGCCCTGCGACAAATGGCAGGTGGCGAACGCATGCCCCACGCGTTGCTGCTGCTTGGCCCTGCGGGAAGCGGAAGTTTGCCGTTGGCGCTCGCGCTTGCGCAATACGTGCTTTGTGAACAACGCACCCCCGAAGATGCCTGCGGTCAATGTGCGGCCTGCCTGAAAACGGGCAAACTCATCCACCCCGACGTCCATTTCTCCTTTCCCACCATCGGCGCCAATGCAACTAGCGAAGGTTTTTACAGCCAATGGCGCAGTGCGCTGGAGCAAAACCCCTGGCTCGACGTGAACGACTGGCTCCAAAACATCGGCGCCGAAAACAAACAGGGCAATATTACCAAGGAAGAATGCGTCAATATCATCCGGAAATTCAGCCTGAAAACGTTCGAGGCGAAGCATAAAATTTTGATCCAGTGGCTGCCCGAATACTTAGGTAAGGAAGGCAACCGCCTGCTGAAACTGATCGAGGAACCGCCGGAAAATTCGCTGTTCATCTTAGTCGCAGAAGACACCGAACTGATCCTCAATACCATTTTGTCGAGGTGCCAGTTGGTGAAAGTACCGGCACTGGAAGATGCGGAGGTCGTAGCCGGCTTAGTTGAAAAAACCGGCGCGAAAGCAGAAGAAGCTGCAGCAATGGCGTATTTGGCCAACGGAAATTTCAATGAAGCCCTGCGCTTGTCTGCACACAAAGACAACGACCACAGCGCTTTATTTTTAGACTGGATGCGGCGGTGTTACAAAGGAGACGGCCCCGAAATGTTGGACTGGGTGGAAAGAGTTGCCAAATTGGGCCGCGAAGGCCAAAAGTTTTTTGTTCAGTATGCCCTGCACTTTTTGCGCGAATTCATCGCCCTGAAAGTCAATGGCGATCGGGCCGTGCGCCTTCAGTCAAACGAGTTGGAGACTGCCCGGCGCATGTCATCAGTGCTGAGTTTTGGGCAGGTAGAACAGATCGTAAGCTTATTAACGGAAAATGCGTATTTCATTGAACGCAATGCCAACCCGAAAATTCTGTTCCTGGATGCGTGCATTCAGGCGAATCGGGTGATGAAAACCACTATCAAATAAAATGAGTGAAAATGGGATGTTTAGGATGTTCAGTAAGCACCGGAGACGGAAAAGTTTCCGGGTGTAATAGCAAGGGCGGATGCGCTTCAACCGGTTGCTCCACTGGAGGCTGCAACCGCCTCAATACCTTTGATTGGTTGTCGGATATGGACATCTATGACGTAGATGGCTACGATATTGTGGAGGTGAGTTTTAAAAACGGCGCCCGAAAGCAATTTTTCCGCAACCTCTCCCCTGCTTCAACGGGCGATATGGTCATTGTAGATACCGGCAATGGCTACGATGTGGGCCGCATCAGCCTTAGCGGCGACCTCGTGCGCATGCAAATGAAGAAAAAACGCACTGGCGAAGATACCATCACCCAGGAAGTCATCCGAAAAGCCAACGAACGCGATATGGAGCGACTCCAGGAAGCGCGCGAACAGGAAAAGCCGGCGATGGTCAGGGCGAGGGCAATTGCGCGGATGCTCAACTTAGACATGAAAGTGGGCGACGTGGAATTTCAGGGCGATTTGCGCAAAGCCACTTTTTTTTATACGGCAGAAGGCCGGGTGGATTTTCGGGAATTGATCCGCCATTTTGCCAAAGAATTCAAAGTCAAAATTGAAATGCGGCAGATCGGCGCCCGGCAGGAGTCGGCGCGCGTGGGTGGCATCGGCTCCTGTGGTCGCGAATTGTGCTGCTCCACCTGGCTGAGCGATTTTAAATCGGTTTCCACAGGCGCTGCACGCTACCAAAACCTCGCCATCAACCAATCGAAACTGTCGGGGCAGTGCGGGCGCCTGAAATGCTGCCTGAATTACGAGCTGGACACCTATATGGATGCCCTGGAACAATTCCCTTCCAACGCGGAACGGATCGAAACCAAAGCAGGCCGCGCAATTTTGATCAAAACCGACATTTTCAAAAAACTGCTCTACTACGTTTATGAAGGCGAATCGGGCAAAGGCAAGCTTTTTGCCATTGACCTGGCGCAGGTGAAGGAAATTATTCGAATGAATGCCGCCGGTGAAAAACCAACCGACCTGAAAGCTGTTCATGTAGTGGAATTAGAGGTAGATGACGAAGACCGCGACATGGGCTTCGAAGACGTGACCGGCGCAGTGGAATTGCCGGAAGAACAACGCCGGAAGAAAAAGAAAAAGAAAAAGTCCCGCCCCGGTGAACAAGGCGGAAATGCCCAACCTAACCGCGGCGAGCGACCACCCGAAAACAGAGGCAACAGACCTGCGCCACGTCCGGATCGCCCTGAGCGGCAGGATCGGAACCCCAGACCGGAAAGACCGGATCAACCAGACCGACCAGCCAGACCAGAACGGCAAGACCGACAGCCCAGACCGGATCGGCAAGACCGCCCGGAGAACAGGCAGCCCAGACCGGAACGCCCTGATCGGCCTGAACGGAAAGACCAGCCGCCAACTGAGAACCAGGGCGAACAGCGTCCGGATAAAGACCAGCCGGGGAATAACACCAACCGGAGCAAGGACTGGAAACGACGCAAAAAGAAAAAAAATAAAGGCGGCGGCGGAAATAAACCGCCAGCTGCAACGTAGGGGCGATCCCTTGCGGTCGCCCAAAAAGGCAAATTTGCAAGGGGCAAGGGGCAATGCCGGGTATGATCCTCGCAGGCGCCCTAAAACATTTTTTGATAAACACTTAATCTGATGAAATACGACGTAACAGTCATCGGCTCCGGACCGGGCGGATATGTTGCAGCCATACGCGCAGCGCAGTTGGGCTTCAAAACTGCTATTATTGAAAAATACGATGCGCTGGGCGGCACCTGTCTCAATGTAGGATGCATTCCCTCTAAAGCCCTACTGGATTCTTCCGAACACTACCACAATGCCAAAGAAAAATTTGAACAACACGGCATCGAACTGAAAAACCTGACGGTGAACATGCCGCAAATGGTGAAGCGCAAAAATGAAGTTGTGGATCAAACCGTAAAAGGACTGAGGTTTTTGATGCGCAAAAACAAAATCACCGTCATCAACGGCCATGGCTCTTTTGTGTCGCCAACCCGCATCAGCATTGCTAAAAAAGACGGTACAACAGAAGAAATCGAGACGGACAAAGTCATCATTGCAACCGGTTCCAAACCCATTACGCCGGATAATTTCAATTACGATAAAAAGCGCGTCATCACGTCCACGGAGGCGCTCAACATTCCCGAAGTTCCTAAAAAAATGGTCATCATCGGCGGCGGGGTCATCGGCCTCGAACTGGGTTCCGTTTTTGCAAGGTTGGGCACGCAGATTGACGTGGTGGAATACCTCGACCGCATCATCCCGGGCATGGATATGGATTGCGCCAAAGAACTGATGCGCGCATTGCAAAAAATCGGCATCAAATTCCACCTCAGCCACATGGTCACCGGCGTCAAAGCAACAAAAACCGGCGCGGTGGTCAGCGTTCAAAAGCGCGACTCGGAAGAGGCGTTCACCTTAGAAGCCGATTATTGCCTGGTTGCCATTGGGCGAAAGCCTTATACACAAGGCCTTGCGCTGGAAAACGCGGGCGTTCTGGCCGACGAAAAAGGCCGCATCCTTGTAGATGAGCATTTGGAAACCAACGTCAAAGGCATTTACGCGATTGGGGATGTGATCCGGGGCGCCATGCTGGCCCATAAGGCGGAAGAAGAAGGCGTTTTTGTGGCAGAAACCATGGCCGGACAGCATCCTCATATTGACTACAACCTCATCCCCGGCGTAGTTTACACCTGGCCGGAAGTGGCTGCAGTGGGCAAAACGGAAGAGCAACTCCAGCAGGAAGGCATTCCATTTAAAAAAGGAAAATTTCCCTTTTCTGCCCTGGGTCGCGCCCGTGCCAGTATGGATACGGAAGGCATGGTGAAAGTTTTGGCGCACAAAGATACCGATGAAATTCTCGGCGTACACATGGTGGGGCCCCGAACCGCTGATATGATCGCGGAAGCGGTGGCGCTTATGGAGTTCAGGGCTTCTGCGGAAGACGCGGCCCGCATGAGCCATGCGCACCCGACTTATACGGAAGCTTTTAAGGAGGCAGCGCTTGCCGCAACGGATAACCGCTCGCTCCACATGTAAATAGATTTTCAATCCAAACAAATACAGAACGGTATGAAAAAATTTATGGGCTTTTCGATCCTTGCTGCGGCACTGGCTTTGGCGTGGACGACTGCGGTTTCCGGCGACTGGAAAGCAAAAGTTGATCCTGGCGTGCTTGCGGAGGCTGAAAGTGGCGCGGTCGTCGAATGCCTGATTTTATTGGATCGGCAAGCCGACGTTTCCGGCGCCCGCCAACTCAAAACAAAGGCCGAAAAAGGCACTTATGTTTGGCAAAGCCTTCAGACCGTGGCCCGGCAAACCCAAAGCCCGGTTAAACAGGTGTTGGAAGGTGCAGGAATCCCCTATCAATCGTTCTGTATTGTCAATGCAATTTATGCCCGGGTTGACGTTGCGGTATTGCAACGCTTAGCCGGATTGGATGCCGTTCGCCAGATTCAGCCCAATCCCTGGGTAAAAATGGAAGCGCCGATTGTGGAACGCGGCAATGAAATTACCCTCCGCGAAGGCATCGAATGGGGCATCGAGCGCATCAATGCCGACGATGTCTGGGCAATGGGCTACACCGGCCAGGGCATCGTGATTGGCGGTGCGGATACCGGTTATGAATGGGAACACCCGGCCATCATCAACAAATACAGGGGTTGGGACGGCGCTACCGCTGATCACAACTACAACTGGCACGACGCCATCCACAGCATCAGTCCTTTGCACAACGACACAATGCCCACACCGGATGACAATCCTTGTGGGTTAGATGTTACCCAACCCTGCGATGACGGCTTCCACGGCACCCACACCATGGGCACCATGGTTGGCGACGACGGTGCGGGCAACCAGATTGGCGTAGCGCCCGGCGCGCGCTGGATCGCTTGCCGCAATATGGAACGCGGCTGGGGCAGCCCGGTTACTTATATCGAAGCTTTTGAATGGTTTTTGGCGCCGACTAATCTGGAAAACCAAAACCCCGACCCTTCCAAAGCGCCGCACGTCATCAACAACTCCTGGGGATGCCCGCCGGTGGAAGGCTGCAATGAAATGAATTTTGCCACCATGAACGCGGTGGTGGACAACCTGAAAGCCGCCGGCATTGTGGTCGTGGTTTCGGCTGGAAACAGTGGCAGCAATTGCGAGTCGGTGGACAACCCCGCAGCCATATTCCAGAACTCCTTCAGCGTCGGAGCTTCGCGCCCAAGCGGCGACACCATTGCCGGATTCAGCAGCAGAGGCCCGGTGACGGTAGATGGCAGCGGCCGGATGAAACCCAACGTGGTGGCCCCCGGTGTGAGTGTGCGCTCCTGCGTGCCCGACACCAGCTATGCCAGCTTCAACGGTACCAGCATGGCCGGACCGCACGTAGCAGGATTGGTTGCTTTGTTGCTTTCCGCAAATCCGGCGCTGATCGGCGATGTGGAAACCGTGGAAACCCTCATCGAACAAACCGCAGCGCCCATGCGCACCAACCAGATGTGCGGCGACATTTCCGGATTGGACGTGCCCAATCATACCTACGGCTTTGGCCGCGTGGATGCGCTGGCAGCCGTGGAACAGGCGCTGATGTTGGTCAATACCGGCGAACCCGGCTTAGCAGAAAATTTGGTCAACGTATCGCCCAATCCGTTCGATCAGGAATTGCTGGTGCGGTTCAAAGAACTGAAAGGCAAGGTCGTTTTTGAATTGTACAATGCTTCCGGGCAGCGCGTGCTCCGCAACGAACTGGAATTGCAGGGCGGCGGCGAAGAAAAACGGATCCGGACGGGCAACTTGTCTTCCGGGGTGTATCTTTACAAAGTGATCAGCGGTAAGCGCACTTTTGGCGGTAAAGTTTTGAAATCCTGATTCGATTAGTGCCCGTCTTTAGAGTCCGAATAGCTGCGTTCATTTCGACTTCGCTCAATGATCGGTTGTTGAGCCGGCGACTGAGCGAAGTCGAAGTCAAGCCGAAACAAAAATTGGTCATCCCGTCCGGCGGGCGGGGCTCCCGTTTTTGGGGTCAAACATGCCTTGCTCTCGAACGCTAAAGAACAGACACCAAAAAAATGGACAGATACTAATTGGGTATGACGATACAAACGAAAAACCTTGGACAAAAACTCGCTGTCGGCATTTCTATGCTGGTCGCGGTCTGGTTGATCTACGTGTTCAACCAGATTGTGTTTTATACCATCGCCGCGTGGGTGGTTTCTTTGTTGGGCAAACCCTTGATGGCCTTCTTTCAGCAGCGCCTAAAGTTCGGGAAATGGCAGTCCGGCCCCGGGTTGAATGCCATGCTGACGTTGCTTTGCTTTTTTCTCGTTTTTTTCATCCTGGCCATGCTTTTTGTGCCGCTGCTCGTGAAGCAAGCAGGCAACCTTGCCAGCGTTGACTATGGCAAAATAGCGATCGCCCTCAACGAGCCGTTCCAGAACGTGCTGCAATGGTTAGCCGAAAAAGGGTTGAATCCCCCGCAGCAATCGTTAGAAAGCATCCTCACCGAAACCTTCCAGGATTACTTCCACCCCGGCATGATCGGCAGTTTTTTCGGCGGCTTCATTACGGCTGCCGGTAATATTGCCATCGCTTTATTTGCGGTGGTATTCATCGCTTTTTTCTTTTTAAAGGAAGAAAACCTGCTGGTTGGATTTATTGCCGCGCTGCTTCCTGCGCGTTATGAAAATCAGGTACACAACGCTGTTCTGGAAACCAGCCGGATGCTGGGCCGCTATTTCAGCGCCATTGCCATCCAGATTTCAGCCATCACGCTTTATGTCGCTTTTTGGCTATCTATGCTGGGGGTGCAAAATGCCATCCTCATTGCACTATTTGCCGCCCTCATGAATGTGATTCCCTACATCGGCCCGCTCATTGGCGGCCTCGTCGGCGTTGCGCTAACGATTACCTCCAGCCTCGACCTTGAGTTTTACAACCAGATGCTGCCTTTGCTCGGCAAGGTGTTTCTGGTCTTCTGGTCGGTGCAGCTTTTGGACAACTACCTCATTCAGCCGTATCTGTTTTCGGCAAGCGTGATGGCGCACCCGCTCGAAATTTTCATTGTCACGCTCATGGGCGCGCAATTGGGCGGCATCACGGGCATGGTGCTGGCCATTCCGGGCTACACGGTGCTACGGGTCATCGCAAAGGAATTCCTCAGTCGCTACCGGATTGTGCAAAAAATGACGGACCGGATGGATGAAGGGGGTGAGGAGGATGATTTGGCGGGTGCTACGAATTAGCCCTTGTCCTGAACATCACCTTCCACCCATATCGAATCACGAGCAACAACCCCACAAAAATCAGCAACGCCACGCCAATGGGCATGTAAGAAAAAATGATGATGTGGGTCCGCTCAAAAACCCACATTAAGACCAGCGTGGCGGCGATCACCGTAATCAACGCAGAAATCTTGTCGAACCCCGGAATATGGTCAAAATCTACGTTCTGGCGGATAATCCAGAGGGTCAGAATCATGGACAGGAAAGGCAGGATTTGGGTATAAATATCGGTGTCGAAAATGCTGCGCCGCTCAAAGGCAAACAGGTACACGTTGAGCGTGATGGCAAAAATCCCTGGAATGCAGGTGAGGTAGACCAGCACGGCATACAATTGCTTCCAGGGGGTCAGGTGCCCTTCGCCTTTGCCCAGCAAACCCGCCAGCAATGCCGCAAACGGGATGATGCAAAAGAAAAACAGCACATAAGCCGGATTGTCTCCGATGAGTGTGAATAGTTCTCCTAACGTCATGAAGGTCAAGTTTGCAAATTTGCAAGTTTGCAAACTTGCAAATTTGCCTGTTTAAAAATCAAATCCCCAGCAACATCCCCGTCGGATCCTCCAGCAATTCTTTCACTTTCACCAAAAACGTAACCGACGTGCTGCCGTCAATGACGCGGTGGTCGTAGGACAGGGCTAAGTACATCATCGGGCGGATTTCGATGCGGCCATCTATTGCTATCGGGCGCTCTTTGATGGCGTGCAGGCCCAGAATGGCCGATTGCGGCTCGTTCAGGATGGGCGTACTCATCAGCGAGCCGAAAATGCCGCCGTTGGTGATGGTGAAGGTGCCGCCGCTCATTTCCTCCAAAGTCAGAGAGCCGTTGCGCGCTTTGCCAGACAGCTCCTTGATTTTGTGTTCAATTTCAGCGAAGCTCAGCGACTCTACATTGTGTACCGGGGGCACCACTAAGCCGTTGGGTGTGGAAATGGCGATGGAAATATCCACGTAGTTGTGGTAAATGATCTCTTCGCCGTCAATGGACGCATTCACGTCCGGCATGTCCAACAGCACTTTAGCGCAGGCTTTGGAAAACAGCGACATGAAGCCTAATTTGATGCCGTATTTCGCTTCAAATTTTTCGTTGTATTTTTTGCGCAAAGCCATTACTTCTGTCATGTCCACCTCGTTGAAGGTGGTGAGCATGGCGGTTTCATTTTTGGCGCTCACCAAACGTTTGGCGATGGTGCGGCGCATGCGGCTCATTTTTTTGCGTTCTTCTGTCCGGCTGAAGTTTCCAACGGGCGCGGGTTTTGGCGCTGGAGTGGCCGGTTTGGCTGGCGGAGGCGCTGCCGGAGTTTGTTTGGCTTCCACCGCTTTGGCTGCGTCTTCTTTGGTGATGCGGCCATCGCGTCCGGTGCCGGCTACTTCCGAAGGCGCAACGGCATTTTCTTTCAGGATTTTGGCGGCAGCCGGAGATGGATGGCCTTCTGCATAGCTCCCACCCGAAGCAGCGGGTGCGGTTTCGGCGCTTTTAGCCGCAGGTTGTTCTGTT
>JALHRK010000172.1 GCA_022841505.1 Saprospiraceae bacterium
AAAATGACACGGAAACTTTCAATGACATCCGGTACCTGAACGAGTGGTTTGCCGAACAATCGCAACATTTCGACCTTACCCTCACGCCCGGCAACCAACAGGAACGCATTGATGCCATCGCCACCAAATACGATACCGATTATTTTCTCTGGGTCGGTGTGATTTCTCTAAGGGACAAAACTGCTTATGCGCAGCTACTCTATGTGCCCTTAGCCTTACTCTCCGTGCCGCCCGCAGCGCCGTTTATGTTATACAATGCCGTGAAGCCCCGGTACGAAATGCTGCACTTCGCCATTCTCTACGATGTGCGCACAGGGCGTCGGCAGGTGATTAAATTTGATACGTTCAAAAAACGCGCTTCTGATGCGATGATGAAAGCACATTTGTACGATACCTTTTCACAGATCAAGCGAAAGGAATAAGGAGGCGCTACGGCCTGATGATGCCTAACCTGTCCTTGTAAACCCGGCTGGCCAATACAAAAAAGGACTTTCCGTCAATGGGTTTGATCAGATTTGGCACAATGTCCAACTTGTCAATCCGCGCACACAAAACCCGGGTTGCATGCGCTCCTTCAGGGTTGATTGTCATATGTATAAAGCCATTGCCATATAAAGGCGCCTCTTCATACTGCTTATTGAGCTCGTCATACGCGTTGAAAAAAACATTGGCTTTGTCCTTCTCCAAAGCAAGGAATACACCCTGGCTGGGGAGTCCGGGCACCATATATTTGCATATAGGAATTGTCCACTCTACTTTCGTAAGAGAATAATCCACCAGCGAAACAAAGGCAACTGGATTCGCAAGGTGAAAACCTATGCTTGCTGAATATAAATAGGGTCTTTCTCCTACAATTAAGTATCCATGCCCTTCCCAATCTTTTATGTCTACAAGGTTGAGCATCGGAATTTCTTCTTCAGATTCTTTGTATCTCTTATGTGTTGTCTTGGCAATATATTTCGATAGATTTCGGGGAACAGCAACTTCGGCTTGCTTTGCATTGCCTTTGGTAGCCTTGTCATACGCCAGGAAAGTGATTCCTTTCACCCGATCATCATTAAAATCCTGCGCTGTGAAATAACCAGCCAGTAACACGACTTCATCCGACACGATAATTCTGGCTTTTCTGATGAAGTGCTTGTTTTTGTCATCTTTAACCCTGCTCACGATGCTTTCGCCGCTTTTGTACCTTTGCCAGAATACCGGCGGGTCAGCATAGCCTAAAGTGATTTGCTCTTCCATCAAGGCAAAAGTATTCCCCTCATCGTCCACGACCAATTGGCTGAATCCATTGTAGACATACCTCAAGTCAATGCCTTTTTCCTCCTCGTAAAGGTTTTGAAAATTGTTGTCGTAACACGTGACATAGGCTTTACTGGCGCCATCATCTCCCCAATACGCAAATACTGAAAAGAAGCGGCCATTTTCCGACTGTTCCATCCATATTTGGCTGCGGGTGCTCTTTACGGTGCCAAGGACAATCGGATCGCCGGGAAAATTCAGGTTATCAGGATCAATTTCAGAAAGCAAAAGCCTTTTTTCTTTTTCTGCATAACCGAGGTAAAGCAGGTACAACTTGTCGTTGAGTGCAATCAGTTGCTTGGGTTCTGCTTTTTCTCCCTCATACATTAATTTGATGTCAACTTCCTTCGTGTAATTGAGGCGATTGTCTAATTGTTGTAATGTGCTTTTATTCTTTTTGGAATAGGCAAATCCATCCCCGTTCACTTTCAACACATACCCGTGATCTTTAAAAAAGATGATGTCCCGAACCCGGTAGGAAAGCTCGGTTAAAGGAACCGACCAGGAAACCTGATCCTGCGCCATAATCCCAAAAGAGCAAAAAAAAGCAATACAGAGAGAAAGGTGTTTTTTCATTGTAAATGTAGTTTGGTGGTTAACTTTGTAGCAAAAATAGCATAATCTGCTAATAGCATCATCCCCCATTCAAAATCAACCTTCCCGTCGCCCGAATCTCCCCGTTGCTGATTTCATAAAAATAAAGTCCCGCGCCGGGCAAATCTTTATTTTGGATGCGGAAATGGTGCAGCCCTTCCGGGAAAACGGCCTGTTGCTGGGCAACAAGCCGGCCAGCCACGTCGAAAACTTTCAACGAAACCCCGGCTTCTCCGCCCGTCCGGAACCGGATGTCCCCGGCTTCGTTGAACGGATTGGGCGTACAACCCAGCAAGGTCAGAGACGTCTCCGGAGCCCGTATTTTCTCAAAATCAAGGGCAACCGAACCAACCGCCACTTCGCCCTGCCCGTTGAGGAAATAGCTCTCCGGCTTGAGCCCCTCCGGTAAAATGCGGAGCGCCGACTGCCAGTCGGTTAAAGCTTTGACGCGGAACTGCAACGCGGCAGTTGGCGCCATGCCCGGACTCACCTGGTTCCAGCTCACCCGGATGCGCCCTTGCTCCGCTTCCGAAGTACCAAAATTGGCGTCGTTCATGGAAGTGGTTGGCACGATTTCGCGGAATTCGAGCAGATCCGGGTCAAATTGAAACAGGCACTGAAAGCCCAACGCATCAGATCGGGTTCCTTCCAGTTGCAGGGTGTAAACTTCGCCAGGTTCCAGCGGCGCATTGGCAGCACTGAAACGCAAACTTTCACTGCTGCGCGGTTCGATGTTTTGAAACCCCGCCGGGTTGGCGTTGTTGTTCACATCGCCGATTTTGATCCCGACAAAATTGATGGTGGTATCGCTGCTCAGCTCCTGAATCAGCACGCTTTCCGGAAAATTTTGTCCAAAAGGATTGTTTGGATCGGTGAAGGCGAAATTCTCCGGTACAAACCGCCAGGAAGTGTTGTTGCTGAATGCGGTGTCTATGTTGAGGATGATCCGGCGCAAGAGGATGACATCGAGGGTGGAGACATTGCCCGAGCGGTTGGCGTCAGCGGCAATTGCTTTGTAAGGGGAATTCAGCAATTGGGTGAACGTAATGTGCCGGCTGATGAGGATGACGTCTGCTGTAGAAATGCCGTTGGGGTGGTCTATATTTTTTCCGGGCTCCACTTTATACCCCATGCCAGGCGGTACATCGGTGAACGCGTAAACCCCGTCGCTTTGGGTGATGAGGGAATCGTTGTAAGGCCCGTTGAGGGAAACCTGTGCCTGCCCGATGCCCGCGCCTGCTTCAGTGCGGAGGTTGCCCTGAATGCTCCAGGTCGGTACGCAGGCATTGTTGGGGTCGTCAATGACAAAATCTACGGTGCAGGAACTAAAATTCCCGGCATCGTCGCTCGCCCAAAGGGTCAACTGCTGCAAGCCGATTGAGTCGCAATTGTAGACAACGCTGTTCAAAGTTCCGTCCGGGGAAAAAGAAAGCGCCGCCTCAGAACAGTTGTCGGAAAGGGCCTCCAATAAATCGCCGGGCGCCAGGGTAAGTTCATTTTCGGCATCCAATTCAAATACCAAATTGCCCGCACAGACCAGTGTTGGCGGGGTGCAGTCCTGCACTTCAAAATAGAGGGTGTCTAAGGTGATGTTTCCACAGGCGTCGGATACATTGACCAAAAAGGCATGTTCGCCTTCCGGGTATTGCCCGCTGATGCGGTAAAATGAATCCCCGAGTGCGCTGAGTACGCCAAACATGTCGCTTTGAGGAGGTTGGTTGTTGAGCCTCAGGCTGTGAAAGACGGTCAGGCTGCCCGGACAATCGTCGTTGATGGAAAAATCAAAATTAACCGCGCCGGTACAACTACCAGATTCTGTTGCGCATACGGATTGGGAGGAGATCGGAACATTGATTTCCGGCGCCTGATCGTCTGTGACACGGATAATTTGCTGGTACGTGTAATGTCCCGTTGAAGGGCCGATTGCCACACCCGCGCCGCCTGTTGTCACCCGGAACAGCTGCTCCCCATCTGAGTACAACTCGTACGGCGTTCCGGCAGGAAAGAAGAACGGCCCGCGCGGGATTTCAAACGCCGGGGAAACGCCGTCGTATTCGCACCAGTTAATAAGGGTATGCGTCCGGACGATGCGGTAACATTCCGGGCCGCCGGCGCTTTCTTCTATGGTTTCTGACACGGCAACGGTAATGCTGTCGCAGCCCTCAGTGGTGATCGTAAATGCTGAAAAATTGTTGTCTAAGCAGGAAACGGTCATATCTCCAGGCGTCATAAACCGGTAGTCGTGATCGCTGCTCAGGGTAATGACCTGGGTGGCAACGGCAGGCGCATTGCCCGGGTTGTCGGTTGCCGTCCAGGTCCGGGTGATGGTTCCTGCATTGCAGGGGCCGAGGTTTTGCACCACCGAAAATTGAACGTCAAAACTGCAATTATCCGCAAACTGTGGCGCGTCAAAGCCGGCAGTAAGGTAGGGTGAAAAGTCGCTGGTGCAGGAAATAGTGCGGTTGGGGGCAGGCTGAACCACTTGAGGCGGCACGCGATCTTCAACGGTCACCATTGAATTGCATTCATTAAAGTTGCCATAACAATCGTACAGGCGCAACACCACTTCCACCGTGGTATTGGTACAAAAAAAGTCAATGCTGTCGCGGAAAAGGCTGTCGGGTTCGTCCACAAACTTCAATTTGAAGGCGTCAATGCAACAGTCGTCGAAGCTGCCTTCGTCTATACTTGCCGGATAGAGGCGCGCAAAACCGCCTGATGACAGCGAAAAAGAAACCGCGTTGTCGCAGAGCATAAAAGGGGTTTGGTCGTCTGCGATTTCCAGCGTCCCCGTAATTTCACTCCTATTGCCGCAGGCATCAGTGGCTTCATACAAGATTTCATGAATGCCTAAGGGCAGGCCGGGGAAAGGGACGATTCCCCCGTCGTTGCCATTGAGGCCATTGACGTAAGTGGCTTCGCCCAATGGCGTAAAAATCCGGAGGGTAAAGGCATTGCAGGGGTCGTCTACAATCGGCGCCGGAATCAAACCCGCGCCGGTACAATACCCCAAACCATTGACCTGCGGAGAAACGGTGGCGCTGATGACCAAAGGGGGCGCTACAATCGTGGGCGGCGTCACATCGCGCACCACAATGAATTGGATATTGTCATTCCCCAACCCGTCGGTACTGTAAATGGCATTTGTACAGGCATCAATGACAAACCAGGTGCGCCGGATGGTGAAACTGACCTCCGTATTGCCGCAAAGATTAATGCGTTGATCCATAAAGGAGTAGGCCATTCCGCAAAGTGGGTTGTCCACTAAAGTTGGGATGCCGGCCTGGTCAGCAGTTCCGCTAACGATGTCGGGGTTGGCCTGGTATGCTTCACAGGTAAAGGTTAGGTCTTCCGGGAATCGAAGTTCTGCCTGCGTACCCCTAGCAATCGAAATGGTCTGAATTCTGGTGCGCACATTGCCAACGGCATCCTCTGCGCGCCAGGTTCGGAAAATCTGAACTTTGGGGTTGCCGCACAGCGTTTCAGACCAAACATCCGTATAAGTTAGTTCTACCGGGGTGCAGTCTGTCGCGATTGCAAAACCCGTTGCTTCCGGCTGCCAGGACGCCGTGCAGGAGATGGTCATATTTGGCGGTGTCGTGAGTGTCGGCAGGGTAAAATCTTTGACATTGATGTTGGTAATGCAAAATAATTCGCTGCAATCGTCCTGAATCACGCCCAGCAGGGTCTGGCCGGCATATTCGGCTGTAATGGTATCGCCAAGGTTTTGCCCCGCCTCATTGTAGACCTCAACGGTATAGAAATCGTAGGTAATCGGAGTGCCGGCCAGCAACATCGCGGGCGTAACGGGAATGAAGCACGTGGCCGGGTTTAGGGTCACATTGATGGTGCTGTTGCAAGCTAACGAAGCCGTACTCCGCACGATGACCTGCTTTTCAACAGTGGTGGCGCAGCCGGTTTGGTGATAAGCGCCGTGGGCAGGCACGCCAACATCGAAGGTGTAGCGCACCTTGTACGTCCCCTGTCCGAGTGTGGAAGGGGAAAACGTTTGCGTGAAAAAGGTTTGGTTGTTTTGCACGCGGGTGATGCTCCAGAATTGATTTGCCGGATCCAGGTTGACAATGTTTCCGTCGAAATCTGAAGTGGCGCTGCCCTGCATGAACACATCCGGCGCATTGTCGCAATAAAAACTACCGAGGTTTTCAATGAGCGGGTCAGGGTAATAACAGGTGTTCGTAACCGGCCCAAATACCAATCCCGGTAAATCAGGCGATTCCACAAGGGCATAGGATGGGTTGGCGTCGCGCACGGCTGTTTGTAAAACATAGACCCCCGTTTCCCCTATTTCGGGGATATTGGTACCCTGCGGCACGGATAAGAGCGAAGCCCTCAAAAATACGTTATCCGAATCTACCACCCGCCATTGCTGGCCTGAAACACCGGTGGCAATGATCAATTGGTCGTTAAAAAAGCCGTTGTTGGGATTGTTTCCATTTGGAATAATGGGTTGGCTGCGACAGGAACAGGCCGGAATGATATCAATAATCCCATCGGCGTCTAAATCTGTTCCGCCTTCCGGGATGTTGTTCAGGTTGTCAAACGGTGCCATAAAGTTTCCCGGTAAGGCAAATTGTACAGCTTCCACAGGATGAGCAGCAAGTGCTGGTTCGGGGGGGGACGGGGAGTGGTCTGAAAACAAACCTGGCCATAAGCTGAACCAGAGCGCGAAGCCGATAGCAGGCAAATAAACCGGTTTTGGAAAGGCCAAAAAGCCTTCATGAGCTAGCTTTTGCATGGGATGTGGAGTGAAATCGGTTTTTAGAAAATTTTTAGCGAACGGGAACACCGTCACCAAAAAATAACAGCAAAAGGGTAGGGTAGTGGTCAGAGAGACCTCACGAAAAAAAAGCCGGCAAGCTTTCAGTAAAATCCAGTACAGGTTTTGGATAAGCACAAATGAATTAGTGGTATTGGCCTCGTTGTCAGGTTGTTAAAGCAAATAGAAGTCCTACTGATGGAAGTATAACTGTTCATGTTCAAGGGATTGGGATGACTGTTCAATATAAAACGATATACAAATATAGAGAATTTGAGCAATTGACAAAGGAGAAAAAAGGTTAAAGTAGAAAGGATAAAGTAGAAAGTAGAAGGTAGAAAGTAGAAGGTAGGGTTGCGTATCCCATGATCTCGGGCCCCTTTGTCCTTTAACCTTTGTCCTTTATGAAACTTCAAACTTTCCTTTCCAAACCATCCAGCAATCCATCCAGGGTAAAATGCAGGTTGTTATTAATGTCGCTGACTGCTTTTTTGATTTTTTCAACCGAGGCATCAATGGTGGGTTTGTCTACCGGACCTTCTGCGATGCCCAAAAGGAAAAATTCTATAATTGCCTGAATCACGGGCGCCTGGGTCAGCGTCCAGGTTCCGGCACTTTGGTTGTTTTCGTCATACAATTCAATGAATACGCATTCCAGAGAATAAGTCAGCGCCAATTTTTTTTCGTCACCGGCTGCCGTCGGGATTTCTATAACAATCATTTGTTGCCGGGCAGCGACCGCCTCCAGCGCTTTTTCGATCAGGAATTTTACGGTTTCGTAAGGAATGTCGCGGCCATCCGGGATGCACTCCAGGGCACGGAACACGGCTTCCATCACGATAAGAATGAGCTTGTCGTTGCGCACCCACTGCGGGTTTTGCAAGGTTTCGGCGATGACCGTACTAATAATGCCGAGAATTTGTTCCGGACTAAGCGCGGGTTTCCATTTGCCGCGTTTTGGTTTGGCGGCAATAGCGCGCAGGGTTTGTTCAATAGCAGTTGCAATGAGGTTTTTGGGGCCATCTTCTTTCAGCTTCATGATGCGGTCTACCTGCCCTGCTGTATTTTCGAGCGCCAGGCGGAAGAGTTCAGGCAGCAATTCCGGCATCGGAAGTTTGGAAGCTTTGAGCGCCGAGGCGGTATCGTCCAATATTTTCTGGAATACAGGATCGCGGCTCACCAATTCCGGATGTTCCGCAAAAACGTTCAGCGCCGCATGGATGAGTCGTTCGGCCTGTTCACGCCGGAATCCGCCGGCAATATTGAATTCGGGGTCTTTGAAAAAAATCAGGTTGAGCAGGAGCAGGCCGCGCTTGTCGGGATATTGAGCAACGACCATATCCAAGGCATATTCTATTAATTCGAGCAGTTGCGCGGGTTTGTCAATAGAAGCTTCACTTCCTGCCGGAAAAATGTAGGCGAAAACGAGATCCAATGTTTTATTCAGCAAGACAATTTCTTCTTCATCGCGCCCCCAGTGGATGCGGTCGAGCAGGACTTTGCTGCGGGTGACGGCGCGCAGCGACATTTTTAGCACGGTCTGGAGGGCATCCGGCGTCAGGCGCTGGTCTTTAGGCAAATGTCGGAAAGCATTAAAAACGGCATCCAGCACAGCGCCCAGCAACGATTGTTCACCTGCGCTGCTGATGATCCAATCCGGATACTGAACCACTTCATCGAAGAGGTTATGAACCAATTGAAGCGCTTGTACACCGGTCAGGCGTGGCTGCCAGCGCCCTGAATCCGGTTTGTCAGAAATAGCTTCCAGAATTTCTTTCAGCGCCAGGGTCAGCAAATACCGCGGTTGGCCGTGCTCGGCAGGGATCACTAAGGCGGCGTTCCGGGCGGTATGCTCCAGGGCTAAGCGCAGCAATTCGGGCAGAATGCCTGCCTGCCGGAAACTCGAAGCTTCCAGCGCGCCGGCCACACCGCCGAGGATGCCTTGCAGGGCAATATGGTTGGTGACCAATTCCGGTCTTTCGTTCAATACTTTCAGCGCCGAGTTGAGTATTTGGTCGGCCAATTCGCGGTTAAAACCGCCTGCGTAATCAATGCCCGGCGTTTTGAAAAGTACCAGATCGGCTAAGATGAGGCCTTTTGAATTCGGATGTTTGCTGATGATGACATCGAGGATATATTCCAGCAAGTCCATGAGCAGGGGGATCCGGTCGGCGCCTTTCGTGTTGTCGAGGTCGTCCACATAGTGGAAAACCATGTCTAACGCTTTGTTGAGGATGGTTTTTTCCTGGGTGTCGTCGGCCCATTGGATGCGTTCCAGCACTGCGCGGCTGGTGACGGCGGTGCGAATGCTCAGCCGAATGAGCAGGTTGATGACCCGGACGTTGAGGCGCTGTTCTTTTGGGATGTTCTCCAAAGCGTCGAATACAGCGCATAACACCTCCTGAAGCATGGGTTTGTCCTGCACTTTGTCTTTCACCCAGGCCGGGTTTTTCACGACATCGTCGAGGAGGTTGGCCGTAATGTCCAGCAGTTGGGCTTTGGTCAATTGCGGCCTCCATTTTCCTTCTACCGGAGGTCGGGATACTTCGATTAAAATTTGCTGGAGGCCCATGAATAGCAAGTGCTCGCCATCGGCAGCAACCGAACCCCAGAGCAAATCGAAATTTTGGGCAGTATGGTCCAGGATAAGCCGCACCAGTTCGGGCAGGAGGTCCGGACGGTTTTTGAGCACCGGATGTGCAGCTAAGGCACGGGCGACTCCGCTGATAATGGCTTTGACGCCTTTGTGCCTTTTTTCAATCAATTCAGGGCATTCAGCCACCGCTCCAAGGGCAGCACGCACCACTTTATCCAATGTATCCGTGCTGAACGCGCCTTTGATGTTAAATTGATCGTTGGGCGCATCGAGGATTGCTTCTAAAAAAGCCATACCGGTAGACTGGATGAGCAGGGCCTGACCTTCATTTGCGCCAAGCAATTCATCAGAGGAATGGAACACATAATGTCCGGCATTTTTGACCATGCTGTGCAAAAGCATTTGTCCCCACTGGATCGCTTCCTCTTCATCGCCGCCTTCCCTCGAGCGCTTGAAAATATCCTGGGCAATGCCTTTGCTGGTGGCTTTGATGAAGGCCTGAACTTTCGGGTCTGCGCTGATCTCGGAGCTGAGTTCGCCAATGGCTTCGGCTGCTGTGATGAAAAGTTTGGGAACAATCCGTTCTGCCGAGGTTTTGAATTCAGCAGCGTCGCTGAAGGTTACGTCGTCTATGGCAGAAAGGAAACTTCTCATGATGCGTCCGTGCGACGAACTGGTGTTCAGCGCCCCGGGAACCTGGTTAAAATAGTCAATCCCAATTTCAACTAAGGTGCCGGCCACCAATTGCAGGGGCGAAGTCGGCGGTTCTTTGCCGGTTTCCCATTGCCGGATGCGCAAGAGGGCAACCATGTCTTCCGTATGGATGCGGGTATCATCGGCCTTGACCTGATCTTCCTTCAACAGAACCCAAAAGAGTTCGTAATAGCCCACGTATTCCAGCGCGCCATGCTCATCCAAACCCGCAGTCAACTGGGTTTCGTGCAACCGGCCCAACCGCTCGATTCGCCTTACGAACTGAAAGCCACCCGTATTGTCGTCATCTATTGAGAAAAATTCCTCTGCTTTCATTGCAGTAGGGACGCCGTCGAAGGCAGGCAGAGGCAGGATCAATTCTTTCGATTTCAGGTTTTTAGCGTATGCGCGCTGGATATTTCTGCCTAATTTGATCGCCGAATTGATGGCGAATACAATTGCTTCCGCAGTAAGGACGGCCATTGGTCTGGTTTTGAATAGAAATAAGGAAATTTATCGGGGCAAATTAGCTATTTTTTTCAGGTTTAATACAACTGTTCTACGGCACTTTGAAGTAATAAATTCTGTTTGGGCAAACAGGTTTTTATCCTTATTATGAGCCGGTTTTTAAAAAATCTTTATGTTTGTCTCCACCTTTTGCGCCTGTCTACTACAAGTTAAGGGCTTGTTAAAAAAAAAATGATACAATCCGGATTCAGGTCTAACCATCATATCTCATTTTATCGAAACAAACCGGGAGCGGAGATCGCTTAGCTGCCGGGGATGTTTACTAAACTTTGAACCTATGGCGCCATTTCGCCCGATTATCAACATTTCGATCCTTTTTATTCTTGTTTTTTTGTTTACCCCTGCTGTTGCGTCTGGCTATATCGCCGGAAAGCGCGTATTGCCTGGCGATAGCGTGCAAATGGTGTTGTGGCAAATTTCAAAGCGAGCGCCAGACATGGTTTCCTATATTCCGGAAACAAAGCGCTGGTTTCTGCATGACCCCCGAAGAGACGCCATTTCCGAGGCCTGGCTGATCCGGCTGCAAGATGCTTTCTATTACGATGTAAGCGGGGTTTGTCAATTTTACGGCCGCAAATATCTGGCGGATTGGAAAGCCCTGATGGCGAAAGCGGCGAGAGAGACTTTTTGGGGCGCGTCCTTTCTCTGCAATCGAACCAATAATTATTTTGGCATTCGCCGGATGAACAAAGAATGGGTATGCCAATCGTTTTTCTTTTGCGAAGTTTTTATGAAAAATGACCCCGAACCTACTGATTTTGTGATTTTTACTGATTTTGAAGCTTCGCTTTGGATGTTTATCCATACCATTTACAGCCGGCATTATTTAGACCGGTTGCCCGATTATGGGGATCGGGTGGCCTGGGCCATAGACTTTGAACGCACCAATCGCGTCCGATACTGGCAACCAACGCTTTATGGGACGATTTTTACCGAACAACTCACGGGGTTCCACTACACCGATGAAGAACTGATCTATACCTGGAGCGAGCATCCCATCAATAATCTCTGCGTCAACTGTTCCCGGCAAACCGACCGGGAGTGGGTCAATAAGATTTGGGTGGCCGCCAACCGGGCGCGGATTTGATAAGACAACTTTGTTTATTTTAACCAAAAATTACTGTTTATGAAAAATCAATTGTTGTTTATTGCGCTTATGCTGGCTGGGATGGCTGCATTTACGGGCTGCGCTTCGCTCACCGGATTTCAGGATGGCCGGACACTGGGTCAGGACGGCGGAGAGCTTGGCGTTTCCCTGAACTTTTCACAAAGCCCCGATTTTAATGATTGGGAAGATGTGGCTGAAGATTCTGTGAACGTGGATATTCCTGAACTGTTTTTCCCTTCTTTTGAATTTTCAGGCCGTTATGGCGTGGCAGACAAAGTGGATATTGGCGTGCGCCTCAACACCAACCTGAACTTAGGCGTCAGCGGTAAATTCCAGGTAGTAGGCGATTCGGAGTCGCAGTTTGCAATGTCACTTGGCGCAGAAGTCGGCACGTTCGGCTTAGTATCTGGGCTTTGGAACGTACAAATTCCGGTTTTCCTTTCGGTGCATCCATCCGAGCGCTTTGCATGGTACCTGACCCCGCGTTACATCTATCAGTTTACCTCTTATGCAGGAGCAGATAACGGACTTTCATACCTTGGCGGCAATACGGGGATTATGTTTGGCGGCCGCAATAAATTTGGAATTGATATTGGCTATTACAGCCTCAGCGTGAGCGAAGGCGAAGGCAATTTAGGCTTGTTGCAAATCGGCCTTGGGGCGCGTTTTCCGCTCGGCGGCCGGGGGCGTAATTAAGAAATTGGCAAGGGGCAAGTAGGCAAGGGGCAAAGGGCAAGAGGCAAATTGGCAAGCACGCAAATTGCTAATTTGCCCCTTGCCAACTTGCCTACTTGCCAATTTGCCCCTTGCCAATTTGCCCCTTATCAAAACTTATACCTCATCTGCATACTCACCAAAGACCGGGTAGGCTGGTTGGTTGCCTCTAAACTACTGCCCACCGATTCCTGGTCGTTCCAGTAGGTTTGTTCGTAACGCGCTTCAACCGTAAGCGCCCGGGTGAGCCGGTAGCGGCAGTTGACATAAAAACGCATGCCCTGGTTGTAATAAGGCGGAATGGAAAAGGTATAAAGCAGGTTGTTTTCATACGCGTAAAAACGAACCGTGTAACCATCCGTATCAAACAGGGCAAACCGGGTGGAAAACGAAACCGGTGAAGCAATGGGCTGGTAAATCAGATCCTGGTAGATGGCAAAACCCTGCTGGAGG
>JALHRK010000173.1 GCA_022841505.1 Saprospiraceae bacterium
CAACATGCGGGGGCCTTGCCCGGCGCAGCAACAGGAGTTGGTGGCCATTGCGCAGCACCACCATTGCCGCTGTTCTTTTTAATCCAATTGGAATGCTCATGGTTGCAGGTTTAGCATGCGAATGAGGGGGAAATTGGCAAGGGGCAAGGGGCAAATTGGCAAAAGGCAAATTGGCAAGGGGCAAATTGGCAAATCACAAAAATTCAATCAATTTGAACACAAGTATCCCCATTGCATATTTGCCCCTTGCCCCTTGCCCCTTGCCCCTTGCCCCTTGCCTATTATAAGCGCATGCTATCGTTGAATCATAACCTTCCTTGAGTAGACGCCATTCGCGGTTTGGAGGGTCGCCACATAGACGCCATTGACTAAGTTCGCAACCTCCACTGTGGTATTCTGCGAAAACGCATCGTATTGGCGGTTCATCACCAATTGCCCCTGCGCGTTAAAAATATTCAGGGTCGCTTCGCCCGAAACGGCTTGCATCAGCGCCATGGTCAGGGTGCTGCTTGCCGGGTTGGGGTAGAGTAGGAGGCCATTTTCCTGAACCGGTTCTTCCGTGTCAACTGGTGCATCCGGATCTACTTTGATGATGAATCTTTGCGTCGGAATCCAGCCGCCATCCGCATTTTCCACCAAAAAGTTAAAGCTGTCGAACTCAGAACCGTCGCCATCGTGGATATACACCACATTGTACGCATTGATAGACGATTGACGGAAAATGCCGCCCATTAAAACGGGTTCGCCAATGAAATAAACCACGCCATGGGAAGGTGGCGCCAAAATGGTGTACTGCAATTGGAAGGGGTCGCTGATGCCGTCCTGTACTTCAAGCAGGTCTTGCGTGATGGGGTTACCTTGTCCCGGCGGTACAAAAAGCGTATCATTGATAATCAACGTGGGCGAAGCCGGCGTCGTGCTGGCGCAGAATTCCATATTCCATTGCTCCAGCGAGCCAACGGCGCCAAAACCGGCGGTCATCACTTTTACCCGCAATTTCCAGTTGCCAAAACTTTCTTCGCCATTGAACGCAGAAAGGGACTGTACCGGTTTGAAAACAATGCCGTCGTCTGGCGGGCAAATAATGTTTTGCGGCGCCTGGTCGTCGAACCCAACCCGGAGGTTAACCGTATTGCCACAGTTTTGGTCAAACAAGTCCACGATGGTGCCTGCAGGACTGATCAGGGAAACCCGGAGGCTTTTTACCGGCTGGTAGTTGGCCTTGATCAACGGGAGGTTGATGTCGCTAACGGTTCCTTGTATCGGAATAAACAAATTCGATTCGATGGTTGGCAGTGGCCCGGAGCCGGGGATGTTGATCGGCAAACCCGTTGCGACAAACGGCGAACAAATGGCATTTTCTGTCCGGAATGCAAAGGTCTCGAGGAAAGGCGCCGTTCCGCACTCGTTAATGGGGCGGATGCGCCAGAAGTAAAGTTTGTTTTCTTCAAGCAAAAGAGAAGGGGTATAGCTCGTGCCCGTGTAATTCAGCTTGCTGTCAATAATCGAACTGGCTTCGAATGAAGCGTTGGTGGCCAACTGAAAATCGTAGGCAAAAGCATTCGGAACGCTGGTCCAGGAAAACTGCGTAGAAAGGATAATGCCCGATTCTCCGTCCACGGGCGTCAGCATTTGTAAATCGCTGAAATCATTGGATGTAGTGGTCAGGTAAATGGAACGGTAAACGGTGTCTGCTCCCTCGGCAATGGCCCGGATGACGATTTCCTGATCCCCTGCAATTTCAACTTCCGTCAGGTCTATGCTCAATACACTGCCTTCAGAGGGCGTCATCGGATTAATGCTGAAGCTTGCGATAGCCCCAGCCGGCAAACCGTCCACTACTTCCAACTGAACCGGGTTCGCGAAATCGAGCTGGGCCTGGGAAGTAATGGAAACTTCCACAACTTCAGGCAAACAAGCCCGCTGTCCGGACGGGCTCGGCGTAATGCTGAAACCAGGTTCCGTAGCGGGGAGGATTCTGAAATTGGCGTTCGAGATGTCGAAAAAGATATTGTCGGCAGCTTCTACCCGCACGCGGGCTACGCTGGTATTGAGGTTCGGCACGCTGATATTTTCAGCGCCATCGTTGGGCGTACTGGCTAATAAGGTAATCGGATAGGTATTTCCACCATCGGTAGAAAGTTTAATGTTTACATACCGGCATTTCACTAAGTTGTTGGTCGTGTTGGCCACATCCCAGGTCACTTCGCGCGTTTCGCCGGATGTCCAGATCACAAAGTTGTCGTTGGGGTAAGAGACTAAGAAGGGGCCGGCGGAAGCGGTAGCTTCAAAGCTTACCGGTTTCCAAACCGTGCCGCCCGCGCCGGGGTGATTGTCGCGCACTGTACAACGAAAAGTAAGGTTGCGCGAATAAGTTGGTAACACTTCCGCTTCCGGACTCTGGTTGTTGATGATGGCAGACATCCGCGGGAAAACCCGTTTTGGAGAAGCATTGGGCGGGAAGCTGCGGAAACTAGGAGCTGTACCCATTGGTTCGCCTAAGCCGCTGATCGGGCCCAGGTTGAATTGTTCCCAGCAATAAGTAAGATTGGTTTCTTCTTCATCGGTTGCAGCTGCCTCCAGTTCAAATGGGGTGCTGATCGGAATATAGAACCCGCTCACATAATTATGCGTCAATACAGGTTCTGTATTCTCTGTTGGCACCACCGTAGCGCAGGTGCCGCCGTTTCCGTCACGGCTGTACGAAATAAACTCCTCCAGAGAGCCAACGCTGTAATACAGGTCGCTGTTGAAAGTGACGTTTTGGTTCCCGCAAGACCCGGCATAGGACATGATCGTAGTGCCGCTGCCAGGTTCGTAAGCAGATTCGCTGGCCAACTGGCCATCAAAGCCCGGGCAATTGCTCCAACTGTGCGCAACAGAAAACTGGTGGGCAACTTCGTGAACCATGACCCGTCGAATGATGGCGCCGATATTGGAACTGGAGTGGCAGGTCACCCCCCGGGCTTTGCCGGAAGTGCAGATGTTTCCGCCTACAACGCCGCCTACGTCGGAACAACCACCGGTAAATACATGGCCGATGTCGAATGCATTGAAAGGGATATTGCCGGCCTGAACGATGGCATCTGTATTTTGCCCAAGTAGCTGACCACCCACATCCGCATTTTCATAAGGGTCGGTAGCCGGATTCAGGAAAATGATGTCGTCGTTGTTTTCGATCAGAATCATGCGCACAGCAACTTCGCTTTCGAAGACCGCATTGGCAATACTCAAGCCCACATTCATGGAGGCCAGTACCAATTCTTTGGTGCCGCCGTGGATTTGTGAATATTCACCGGTGCAGGCCAGCGCCATCCGGTAAGTGCGCAGCGAAATTGGTCCGAGTGGCCCGCGGGCTTCAATCACGCCACTGCCTTCTGTGTCAAAATCCAGCCCTTCAAGCGAAGGATGCTCGTGGCCTGCGCCGGTATAGCCGCAACTAAGGGCTGGCCTATCTTCCGGAAGCACAACCACGTTTTTTTCATAATAAGCGGTATGATAGCGGACGCCTTCAAGCGTATAAGGTTCGATGAAAACATCTCCGTTGGGCGTTTTAAACACCCCGGTGAATCCAAGCGGTGAATAGCTGATGCGGCCGCTGAGCGCCGGGTTATCTAAGCCGCTGGCTAAGTAAGACTTGATGGATGGATAACGCGCAGCCAATCCAGGCGCCATTAAAGGGGATTCAACCACGCGGAAATGAATATTGCCGCCGTCGGGCAGCGGGATGGTCAACACCAGGGCCTGGCGTAAGGCCGCAGCGCTGTTTTCCATGGGTGCGCGGCGCAGGGCCTGCCGGAGTGATGGTTCGTCAAGCGATAAAAAACGCTGGGTGGTTGCGCCGGTCCGGGCAGGTAGCTGCTGTACCGTTGCCGCTACTGCTGCGGGCGCATCAACCCAAAAACTGGGGTATGTTTGTGCCTGACCGATTGCCCCCAGGCTGATTGTCAAAAGAAGCGTAAGGATAATTTTCATGATGAAAAGGCTGAATTATTATGATGTAGAAAGAACAGAGTCAGAAAAACGACACAAATTTATGCCTAAACCACTACATTTAGGCAGGAATAAATTTGATTTGTCGGCATTTTGCCCATCAAACTGAGCTTTGAGCACGCAAACAAAAAATCGCACCAATGAAATACATTTTTTCAGCGCTGTTAGGGCTTTGTTTAATAAGCGCCTGTTCCCAACAAAAAAAAAACCATCTGCCTCGTGAGCCAGCCAGGTTTCTGATCGTTGTTCAGGTCACTCCGGTTGCCGGCGTTCCGGCCGCAACCGCTTTAAAGGACATGGCTCAATTTGCAACAGACCGCCTCGAAACGGCGGGCATCACCTATCAGGGGATTGAAACCGATGAGTCAACAAATACGATCCACTTTCGGTTGATAGACGGCCCACCGGCTCCTCCTGCCGGGCCGACAGCTCGCTACGACGTGGCGTACTTTCAAAATGCGATTGTTCCCAAGGCAAAACTGGAGTTTTGGGACATTTACCAGGTACAGGATCCGGGCCTTTCAGCGCCGTTTCAGCAGTTTTATGAAGAACAGTTTTTGCTTAAATATTTAGAATTTAACAAAGAAGGTTATCTTGGGTCTACAACTTTCGGCATAGCTAATGTTGCAGACGTACCTGTCATTGATAGTTTTTTTGCCTTGCCGGAAAAAAAAGCCCTCTTCCCGCCTGACCTGGTTTTTGGCTGGGCCAAGGCAAGAATGGATTCTGGAAAACTGGAACTATTTGCGCTTAAAACGCATAATCGCCCGGCGCCGCTAACCGGGAAAGATTTAAAGGATGCTTATGCATATCCTGATGGACAATCCGGAGGGGTATTGATCAGCTTAGATTTTAACGCCAATGGTGCCGTGATCTGGGAAGAAATGACCCGAAAAGCTGCGGAGGATAACCACAGGGGAATCGCCATTGTCCTGAACGATGAAATCCTATCGGTGCCCATGGTCATGACCCCAATCCCGGGAGGGAAAAGCTCCATAACCGGCGGCTTTACATCTGCTGAGGCGCACGACCTGGCCCTTCAGTTAAAAATGACCATTGCGGGGCATCAGATGACCGTGGTGAAAGCAGAGACTTTGTGAAAAGCAGCAACGATCCTTGTTGTACATTTTTGCATTATTTTTTTGTAAAAACAAAAATAGGCACGTTTGCTTATAACTGATTTTTAACACATTACTATGTGGGTTTTCCGAAATTCCGGTTTTTAGCCGGTGCAAATTGAGGAAAAACCTGTTACCTTTTTGTATCTTTCCGGTCATAACGCGGACTTTTCAAAAAGTCAATTTATTATTAACCTACTTAAATCACATCAACCTATGGCTCTTCAGGATAAATACAGAGCGGTTTTGAACCTCGGTCAGGAATTGAACATTCAAGACGGTTCTGTCGAAGAAAAAGATGGCAAACTCTACATTGGCGGCACGGCCAACACACAGTATGAAAAAAACCAGTTGTGGGCAAAAATTAAATCCATCGGCGGTAGCGACAGCCCGCACGACATCAGCGCCGACATCAAAGTTGCCAATACGGATTTCTACCACAAGCACGTAGTTGCAGCCGGCGAATCGCTTTCAAAAATTGCAAAGCACTACTATGAGGATCCGATGAAATACAAAGACATCTTCGCGGCCAACACGGATGTACTGAAAGATCCGGACCTGATTCACCCAGGCCAGGAACTGATCATTCCGTTCGCGTAAGCGAAGCGAGAAGTATTAGAAAGGGCAAGGGGCAAAGGGCAAGAGGCAAATAACTTCGATCAAATTAGGTGATCGAAATCAAATTGCCCTTTGCGTTTTGCCTTTTGCATTTTGCCAATTTGCCTCTTGCCAACTTGCCCCTTGCCAACTTGACCCTTCAGGCATCCAACACATCCTGGTAAACCTTATGCGTATGAATGGCCGGGAAATGCTCGATGTGCAACGCGTAAAATTCCAACAAGCGGTGTACCAGCAAGCGCCGTTGTTCGCGCGTTATGGGGATCAGGTGGCAACTTTCCAGGTCGGAGTGCAGCAGGGCATGCAGCAATTCCCCCGATTTTTCATCTAAGTAAAACAGGTGAGCAGTCGGGGCGTTGGACACAAATACCCCTTCTTTTAGGTCAAAAAAAGGTTTTTCAGCACTGAATTCCCCGCCGGGCAGAAAGCCCAGAAACGTGCTCAACCCCAGCAGAAAATAAAGATGGATGTTGTTAACCGGTTTGTCGGTTGCATCCAAATAGCAGAAAGTTTCAAATAAGAAATTGAAAAGCAGTTTGTTCTCTTCCGGCTCCCGGATGGTTTTCTGAGCAACTTCCACCATAAAAAGGCCAACGGCGCTTCGCCGCAATTCAAAAGGCAGGGCGCTGTAAACATGCGCGGCCCGAATTTCCCGAATGTGGTGCAGCGATTTGTCCTCCCGTTCATAAGCAACCATGTCCACGAGCGACATCACTTGCAGCAAACTGGCCTTCACACCGGCTTTGGCACTCCGCACGCCGTTTACAATGTATTTTCGCAAGCCCCGTTCCTCCGTATAGATGTCGGCGATCACGCTGGTCTCTCCGTATTTGGTTACCCTAAAGACGATACCCTTCGTTTTAATCTGCATGTTTCCGCGTTTGGTGGACGAGCAATTTTGCCCTTCATCGGGAAAGATGTTAAAGTTATCGAAAAAAACCACCACCATACAACCTTAAGTGTTTAATTTTGTCCCTGTGAACAGAAAGATACCCGAATCAATAAAAATTAAGCCAAGCAGGCGCTTTTCCATATAAAAAATGGAAATCACTTGTAAGGCAATTGTTCACTCGACTGTAAAAACAAAGAAGGATGAAAGAAGTAATCACCCTGCTGGCCTTATGGGGCTTCAGCATGAATGTGGCAATAAGCCATACACACCAAAACTTAACCATTACCCCCGACTCCGGAGAAGTGAGCGCACCCGCACGCCGCGATCCCATGACGGAAAAAGCAGCTCAAATGCATGCTGCATTAGCAGGTAAATGGGAAAATACCATGTACCCGTTCGACGAAACCGCCTCTAAGATGGTGGAGGACGCTTTTTTAAGCTACCATTTCCGTGTTGATGGATCTTATGTGAAAACTTTGGGCGGCGCCAAAAAAAGCATCGAAGAACACGGTCGCTGGGAAGTAACGCCCGACGGCTGCCAGATTTTGCTCTTCGGCGCAGATGACGTCTTCCCCCAAACGCTCCGCATCAAATACATCCAGGCAGATGAGCTGGTACTTGAACACGCACTGAAATGCAACGAGCTGAATTTTTGCACGCAGCATAAAAGCTTCTACTTCAATAAGGGGGCCTAAACAGGGTCCGTCTATATAGTTTGATACCAGACATCCGGTATGCGCAGTGTTTGCGCATACCGGATTTGTTTTTCAAACAAGACCTCTTGTCGCCAGACAAGCGCTAAAAAACTATACTGGCAAGGGATTGTTTCCGTTAAAAAGAACTTATCTTTGAATAAAAATAGTAGGACATGATAGCGGAAATTGAAATGGGACATTTAGCCACGATTCATCACCAAAGAGCGATCAAAAATTTAATTTTTGGTTTGGAAAAGCTTTTTCAATCCGGCGAAATCGCCCTTGAACCCTTGCCGGAAACAGACATTGACCCGGGCAGCCCGGAAAGCAAATGTCCCGATCTGATCCTACAGGATAACAAAAATGCTACTGTGCCTGTCATAATTGAAGTCGCTACAAACCGTGGCTGGAAGACAGATTATGCCAAAATGCGCCGTTTGATTGACGAAACGGAATACGGCATTCAGGAAGGGTTTGTACTCAATTTTGAAAAAGGAGAGTGGCACAAATATTCTAAAGAAAAAGGGGTCGTAGAAGACACACCTTCCTGGTCTGAAGTTTTGAAGGTTGACTTAATGAATTTCCTCCGCCCTTAACGGTATCTAATTTTTATGCTCATCATTCAGGAAATTTTAGTCAGCGACGAAGTCGTTTCGGAACAATTTGTCTGCAACCTCAGCGCCTGCAAAGGCGCCTGCTGCTGGGAAGGCGACCTCGGTGCGCCGCTGGAAGCCGACGAACTGGAAACGCTGAAACGCATCTACGAAGACATTAAACCTTTCCTGACCCCCGAAGGCATCGCTGTCATCGAGCGCGAAGGGCTTTACACCTGGTACGAACCCGCCGGCGATTACGGCACCCCCCTCATTGATGGCGCCGCCTGCGTTTATCTGACCTACAACGAACTGGGCATTGCCCAATGCGGCATTGAAAAAGCTTTTTTGGCCGGCGCTACCGATTTTCGCAAACCCATTTCCTGTCACCTCTATCCCATTCGCGTCAAGCGTAATGAAGAACTGGGGTTTGAAGCCCTCAACTACGACCGCTGGGACATCTGTTCCGCCGCCTGCACCTTGGGCAAAAGCCTGAAAATGCCGGTTTATCAATTCCTGAAAGACGCCCTCATCCGAAAATATGGAGAAGATTTTTATGAGGAGTTGGAGGCTGGAGCGGAGTATATTAACAACCGTGAGATCGGGAAGAACGTATAGATTTTGGGATAATGTAAAACACTCCCCTAACGTCCTTCCGCGCGATTTTTTAGACGCGAGGGCGCAAAGGGGCTGTCCACGCATTCAAACTTTCCGTTTTTAAAAGAAAGTGTATGAAAAAATACTTTATCCTACTCTGGTTCCTGGTGTTTTTTGCGCCAACCTTTGCTCAGGAACGACCCCATTCGCTGGAAATGCTGAAGCAGCAAATCGAAGCGCGACTGAGCCAGGTAGAAGGAGAATTCGCGGTTGCTTTCAAAGATTTGAAAACAGGAGCAACCTTGTACCTCAACGAAAAAACCAGTTTCCACGCCGCAAGCACCATGAAAACCCCGGTGATGATCGAGGTTTTCCGCCAGGCCAAAATGGGCAAATTCAAACTGACCGATTCTATCCTCGTGAAAAATGAATTCAAAAGCATCGTGGATGGAAGCCTTTACAGCATGGACATTGCGGACGATAGCGCCGATGGCCTTTACGGCAAAATTGGCCATCAAATGACCATTTACGACCTGACCCACCTGATGATTACGGTGAGCAGCAACTTAGCCACCAATATTTTGATTGACCTGGTTGACGCCAAAAACGCCAACGCCACCATGCGGCGCTTGGGTGCGAACGACATTTCCGTACTCCGCGGCGTAGAGGACAACAAAGCCTACGACCTGGGCCTGAACAACACCGTAACCGCGTTTGACCTGGCTTTGATTTTTGAAAAAATAGCCCGCCGGCAACCCAACGGCAAAAAGGCATCGAAACAAATGCTCCAAATCCTTTTCGATCAAAAATTCAACGAAATCATCCCGGCCAACCTGCCCAAAGACGCAAAAGTGGCCCATAAAACCGGTTCCATCACCGGGGTGCAGCACGATTCGGGCATTGTTTTTTTGCCCGATGGCAAAAAATATGTGTTGGTATTGTTGTCGCGGAAACTGAAAGACCCTGCTGCCGGCGTGGCCGCATTGGCGGAGGTGTCAGAGATGGTTTATGCGTTTGTTCGCTAACGCTCGCGCGTAGGCGGTAGCTGAGCTGGCGGCTGAGCGACTTGTACTGAGCGAAGTCGAAGTAAGTCGAAGTCAAGTCGAAGCTCCGCCTCGCGTGTCCTATTCCCCGGGCTTTGCCCGATCGAAACGTACTTCATTGTCTTTAAATAGAAACGCGGATGACGCGGCCAACGCGCAAAAACGCGGAGTGTCTATAGGGCGACCGCGAGGGTCGCACCCAACCGGCTTCCCCGTCTACCGTCCACCGTCCACCGTCAACCGCCAACCGTCAACCAAACCATATACCCCACATACAACAACAGCATCGTCCAGCCTTCTACCCGATAAATCGTCATCGGGCGAAGCACAAAGCACGAGACGAAAAGCAGGACGCTGGCGCCGATGCAAACGGCAAAATCTACCGTCGTCAGGCCGGCCGGGTAAAGTGGGGAAATGGTGGCGCTGACGCCGAGGATGAGAAAAACATTGAAGATATTGGAGCCGACGACGTTGCCAATGGCGATGTCGGCGTTGCGTTTCAGGGCGGCGGCGATGGAGGTGGCCAATTCGGGAATGGAGGTGCCCACGGCCACCAGGGTCAGCGCGATCACAGAATCGCTGATGCCGAGCGCTTTGGCAATGGCAACGGCATTGTCTACCATAAGTTTGCCGCCGAGCGTCAGGCCGACGATGCCCCCTACAACCATGAGGATGGAGAGCCAAACGGGATAATTTTTGTATTGGCCTTCAGCGCTGCTGTTGTTGCCTTTTTTTGCGATGCTGAACGTATAATACAGATAAATGACGAAAAAGCCCAAAAGCACAATACCGTCGCTGCGTTGCAGTTGGTTTTGGGCGCCGCCGTCAAGGAGGATATCGCCGGCCATCACAAAAACAACAATAGCAGCCAGCAGGCTCATCGGAATCTCTTTCCAGATGGTATTGCTTTGGATCGTGAGCGGGTAGATCGTCGCAGAGATGCCCAGAATGACAAGGATATTTGCGATGTTGCTGCCGACCACATTGCCAACGGCCAAATCACCGTTGCCTTCCAGGGCCGAAACTACGGAAATGACCAGCTCAGGGGCAGAAGTTCCCAGCGCCACGATCGTCAGCCCAATGACGATGTCGGGAATGTTCATGCGTTTCGCCAGCGAAGATGCCCCATCCACCATCCGGCTCGCACTGAAAGAAACGATCACCAAGCCCAGCGCAAAAAGGAGTAAACTTATCAGCATTATCACTTAAGGTTAAAGTAATTCAAGGATAAAGGGATAGTGAATTTGAAGATAAGCGAATTTGAAAATTTGAAAATTAGAAATACACAATTTGAAATGTGTTACGTAATATCTGTTGGTTCAATCTTCAAATTTTCAAATCAGCTCATATTAAGTGTCTCCCGTCCATCGTCTCCCGTCCATCGTCTACCTACGCCTTCGAAATCAACCACGCCGTATACCCCACATACATCAACAACATCGTCCAGCCTTCAATTCGGTAGAGCCGCATGGAGCGAAGCACAAAGCAGGAGATAAAAAGGATGATGCTGGATCCGATACAGACTAAGAAGTCTATTACGGTGATGCCGCCGGGCGCTAATGGGCTGATGGTGGAACTGACCCCGAGGATAAAAAAGACATTGAAGATATTGGAACCAACCACATTACCCAAAGCAATATCGGAGTTGCGTTTCATGGTGGCCACAACGGAAGTAGCCAATTCAGGGAGGGAAGTGCCGATGGCCACCAGGGTTAAACCAATGACGGAATCGCTGACGCCCAGGTTACGGGCCATCATCACCGCATTTTCGACGGTAATTTTCCCACCAAAAGTCAGGCCGGCAATGCCGCCAAGAACCATGAGCGCGGCAAGCCAGGGGGCATAGTTTTTGTGTTTTTCATCGGTTTTTATATCCGACATGTCGGTGGACTTGGCCACTCCGAACGTATAATACATATAGATAGCAAAAAAACTCAACAAAATGATGCCGTCTCCGCGGGTGATGACATTGCGGCCATTGCCATCGAAAAGCGAATCGTAGGCCACCACCAAGGCAATAATGGCCGCCAGCAGGCTCAACGGGACTTCTTTCCAAATGGTGTTTTTTTGAATACTCAAAGGGTAGATAATGGCGCAGATGCCCAGGATGCCCAGTGTATTGAAGATGTTGCTGCCAATGACGTTCCCAATGGCGACATCAGACTGCCCGTTGAGTGCAGAAATGACCGAAACGACCATTTCCGGCGCCGAAGTGCCGAAAGCAACGATCGTCAGGCCAATGACAATGTCCGGAATGCGCAGGCGGCGGGCTATTGAAGAAGCGCCATCCACCAGCCAATGCGCGCTGAATACAACCAGCGCAAGGCCGGCAACAAAGAGGAGCAGGTTTATTAACATTTCATTCAGAATTTAATAAAAAGCGCGCTAAGGTAGAAAAACTTGTATAATTGCTGTGCGAAGTACGTGTTTTACGCCACTTCAGTTTAGATGAAATCTAAATAAATACCACAACTCATGTTTTTTTGTTAAAAAGTTTAACCGAGTTATATCTTTGCGCTCGGACGCCGAAAAACAACTATTTGACATAATTTTTACGCTATAAAAAGTCTCTGGAATGAGATATTCATATTTGAAATTCAGCATTCTTTCCATGTTGCTCCTGGTTGTCTTCTCTTTCAGCGCGCAGGCGCAGGATGAAGCAGCCATTAAGGAAGGCAAGCAATTGTTCCAAAACAACTGCGGTTCCTGCCACAACAAGAACATGAAAGACAATATGACGGGCCCTGCGTTAGGTGGCACCGAAGAGCGTTGGGCTGCTTATCCGAGAGAGGATCTCTACAATTGGGTACGCAATTCTTCAGCGATGATCAACGCCGGCCACCCACGTGCCGTTGAGCTTTGGGGTCAGTTCAAGCCCAACGTCATGACGCCATTCCCGCAACTGACCGATGCCCAGATTGACAACATTCTGGCTTATGTCAATTGCACGGCGGCAGGGAATTGCCCGGGAGCTGCACCGCCTCCTCCTCCTCCCGGCACAGCCGGCGCTGCTGCGAAACCAGACAACACGGGCCTTTTTATCATCATGGCGATCATCCTCGCTTTTCTGGCCGTTGTGCTGGCTCGCATTGTTTCCAACCTGAATTACATGATTCAGGTTCGCGAAGGCAACGCACCGGCCCGCCGGCAAACGCTGGTGGAACTGCTGACCAGCAAAACCGTGGTCGCCTTTGTGATC
>JALHRK010000174.1 GCA_022841505.1 Saprospiraceae bacterium
TGGATGAGTGTGGCGGGGTTGATGCGGTACTGGAAGAAGAAAGGGCAAGTAGGCAAGTAGGCAAATTAGCAAGGGGCAAATTGGCAAAACGATACTTTCATGTTTCTGTTTTGCCAATTTGCCCCTTGCCAATTTGCCTTTTGCCCCTTGCCAATTTGCCTTTTATCGAGCCCCAACCTTCTTCATCGCCTCCGCCGGTTGAATCAGTTTCCCGGTTTCAACCGTATTCCGCGTTTCCGCGCCGGTGGATTGCAGGATTTGATAAACCTGTTGTGCAGTTAGTTCAGGGCGCAGGCTTTTCATCATGCCCACCAGGCCTGCAACCGCAGGCGTAGCCATAGAGGTGCCGCTGAAGGTATCGTATTTTTCCTGCCCGGGTACTGTGGAGTAGATGTTGACGCCCGGTGCTGCAACGCCCATCGAAAGCGCGTTCACATAATTGGAAAATACTGCACGGTTCAATTCGCGGTCTATGGCACTGACGGCGATCACGCCTTTGACGTTGGCTGGGGAGTAGTCTTTTGCATTGCGATTGGCGTTTCCGGCGGCAGCAATCACGATGGCGCCTTTATCGGCGGCATAGCGCACTGCTTTTTCGTAGGCCGTTTGTTTGCTTTGGTTGCTGAACCCGCCCAGCGACATGGAGATGACGGACGCGCCGTTATCAGCCGCTTCGATGATGCCTTTCAGGATGCTTTGCTGGGTGCCCATGCCCGAGGCGTTCAATACCTTGATGCTCGTGACCTGGATAAAATTGTTGTCCTGGGAAAGCGAAGCAACCCCGACGCCGTTGTTCGACACCGCTGCTGCAATGCCTGCACAGTGCGTGCCGTGAGATTTCGGGTCGTTGTCGTGGCTTTTTTTAATCGAGCGGTAATTGGCTTTGATGTCTTCGTGGTTGGCGTCCACTCCTGTATCGAGAATGGCTACCAATGCCTTTTTTTGCGGGTTCAATTTGGCTGTAGCCAAATAATTGTACAGTTGATCCACTTTCATCGCTTCAAAGCCCCATTGTTGTTCCACGCCAGGGTCGTTGATGCCGTATTTATTGGGCGCCGGGCTCGTGCGGGTGGCTTCAATGGGCGCAATGCTGATGGTCTCATTTTCCTCTACCCAGTCTATTAGACCGGATGCGTTCAACGCTGTTTTGATGGCTTCCAATTGGGCAAGCGAATGATCGGGAACATTTACGACGTAATAATCATCCAATTCGGTGATGTCTCCGCTGTTTGGAAAAAAGGCGCGTTCAAAACGCAGGTCGTATTGATCGGCCAAAGCTTCCAGCGTCTCTATTCCCCGGCCTTCCGGCAATTCGACGAGCAATTCGCCGGCAGGATCTAAGGTCAGCAGGCTTACCCTGGAACGCTCTTCCATCGGTACTTCCTGAATGAAGTTCTTGCTTTGAATAAAGCGGCCCTGGTTTTTATAAAAAAGCACTAAGGCGGTAAAAATCACGCCGGTGCTGAGGAAAAACAACACGGGACGTTTCAGTAAAATCCGGAATACAACGCCTGCAACACCCAGGATCAGCAAATCGCGGAATAAAGCAGGAATTTTAAACGCGAAGGCAGCATCTGCACTGAACCAACCGACTAAATAAATGCCCAGCGATGCCAGTAGCGTATTTCTGAACCAATCGCCCCAGGGCGCCCGGTTTTGAGTATAATACCAGGCTGCAAGGGCTAAAAAGCTTGCAAAAAAACCAACGTTGAGAAGGAAAACGCCCATGAGGTTTGAATTTTGAATAATAAAGCTAAGAAAATTTGCTGAAAGCGACAAACTTAGGCGATGAATGCAATCTGCCAACTGTTAAACGCATGTTATTGCAGGATGAGTGTTCAACCTTGTACCCGTAAAGACGTTCATAAAACATCCGTGTTGAACGGGAAGTTCTTTCGTTTTTGGGCTGCAGTGCAATCATCTTAAAAAATGCACCCAAATGTGATCGTGTTCACAGAGCATAAGTGAAAGGATTCTCTATTTTTGCAGCCTCAATAGTGTCTGTCTTTATAGTTCGATAGCTGCGTTATACTCAACCCCGAAAACAGTCATCCCGCCCGGCGGGACTCCCGTTTTCGGGGTCTTCGTATGCCTTGCTCTCGAACTCTAAAGAACAGACACAAGACAAAATGGACAGACACTAAAAATAATTGTAAACTAAACAACAAAATGGCAGAACATACCCATTGTCTCATCATCGGTTCAGGCCCGGCAGGTTACACAGCCGCCATTTATGCAGCGCGCGCCAACCTCAAACCCATCCTGTATACCGGGCAGCAACCCGGCGGCCAGTTAACGACAACTTCCGATGTTGAAAACTATCCGGGGTATCCGGAGGGCATTACCGGCCCCGAAATGATGGCGGAATTTCAGAAACAAGCGGAGCGCTTTGGTACGGAAGTCCGCATGGAAATGATTGATAAAGTGGACTTTACCGGCCCGGTACACAAGGTTTGGTCGGAAAGCGGCAAAGAAATCCACGCAGATGCGGTCATCATCTCCACCGGCGCCAGCGCCAAGTACCTGGGATTGGAGTCTGAGCAGCGGTTGGCCCTGTCCGGTGGCGGCGTTTCTGCCTGTGCAGTTTGCGACGGGTTTTTCTACCGGGGCAAAGAAGTCGCCGTGGTTGGCGGCGGCGATACGGCAGCGGAAGAAGCGTCGTACCTGTCGAAATTGTGCAGCAAAGTACACCTCATTGTGCGCCGCGACGAAATGCGCGCCTCCAAAATCATGCAGGAGCGCGTTGAAAAAACGGCCAATATTGAAATCCACTGGAATTCAGAAACGGAAGAAGTATTGGGCAAAGAATTTGTGGAAGGCGTACGCATTCGCAACAACAAAACCAATGAAACTAAGGTGCTCCCCATTGAGGGCTTCTTTGTTGCCATTGGCCACAAACCCAATACCGATATTTTCAAAGGCTGGCTCGAGATGGATGCAACTGGTTATTTGCTCACCAAACCGGGCACCACTTACACCAATGTGGAAGGCGTTTTTGCCAGCGGCGACGCACAAGACAACGTTTATCGGCAGGCAGTAACAGCTGCGGGTACGGGTTGTATGGCGGCGTTGGATGCGGAGCGGTACTTGGCGGATAAGGAGATTATTTAGTGTCTGTCTTTATAGTCCGATGACTTCGACTCCGCTCAGCCACCTCGGCTGCGTTATTTTTTACCCCAAAATCGGTCATTTATGCTAGTAAACTCCCGTTTTTGGGGTAAAAAATGCCTTGCTCTCGAACTCTAAAGAACAGACACCAGACTAAATGGACCGGAACTATTTAGTGTAAAAAAAACAGCCCCAAAGGCGGGGCTGGTCTAAGCTGCACTAACTACAAAAAATTTCATTTGACTTAAATAGGGTGCAAACACACCCTATAAGCGCTGAGCACAAAGAGTGTGACAGTAAAATCCAAAAAAAAATTGTCGCATTGTTACAAGCGGGAGTGCGCTGATTCCCTGCACCCTCTATTGGGTGTTTAAACAAGGAAGGGAATAAAAGCGCTGCGCACTGCCGGGTAATCCGGGAAAGTGGCCTTGTACCAGCGGTGGTGCGCGATGGCGCGGGGCGCCAGGTTTGCAATAGTCCAGATCATAAAAGCAAAGGCGGGCAAATGCCAGCACATCAGGGCGAAGCCGGTCCATTCGATCATTTCCCCCAGCAAATTCGGGCAACTGATCCACTTGAACAGTCCGCCTTGAGGGATAGCATACCCGGTTGAACCAGGTTTGCGCAGCCGGATTAGGATATGGTCAGCATGCCAGTTGATGGCCAAACCGATCCAAAAAAGCGCCTGCCCGCCTATGAACCGCGCATCCGTCCACCAATCTGACCTATAATCAACAAAATTGGCAAAGCAGTAGCCCAATAAAAAACCGTTCATTAAGTTGAAACCGATCGCCGACAAGGCAATAATTAAGGGCATGCGCTTTCCTGCAGTCCGCAACCGAAGTGGAAAAATGAGGCTGCGGTTCAGGTAATGCAGCAAAAAGCAGCCGCTTAAGACCCAGACCATGGTTGAAATGGGCCGTTTTTCCCACAGCAAAGCCATCAAAAAAACAACCATCACGGTGAATTCCATCAGGAACCATCCTAAGCGATTGGGAATCGTAGGGCCCCAACCTGCCTGTACGTGGCGGCCATAAGGCGCATTGCGGCGCAGCAGGTACGCAAAGGTGACTGCGGCAAGGGCGATCCAGGCCCAGGTGATTTGATGAAATAAAGTGGTCTCCATATTGTATGTCCTTGCCAATTTGCCCCTTGCCAATTTGCCCTTTTACTTCCCTCTGTAAACTTCCAGCGCTTCCTCCACCGTCTTCACCGGCATCTGGCAGGCGTAATTTTTGCACACAAAAATATCGAGTGCGGCGCCTGCGCTTTTTCCGGCGAGCAAAGGCCAGGCATCATCTCCTTGCGCGGCAGCCATCACGATGGCGTGCGGAAGGTATGTTCGGTTCAGGGTTGCAGCTGCGGTCCGGGCATCCGGGCCGATGAGTGCAATTTCGCCCTGCGGATAAGTCAATGTACCCATGGCGCTCGCCCACCGCGCAAACGCAGAAGGATATTTTCCGACGGCGTCTTTCATTTGCAGCAGCATTTGTGCGGCGGTTTGCGCCAGCGCAAATTCGCCGGTTAAAATGCTCAGTCGCAGCAGATTCAGCGCCATAGTTGCATTGCCGGAAGGCTGGGCATTGTCGTAAAGTTCTTTTTTGCGATAAAGAATATCGGTTTGTTTTTCAGAAGTAAAAAAGAACAAACCGCTTTCAGCATCCCAGAAATTATCCTGCACGTATTGCGCGTATTGCCGGGCTGTTGTGATCAATGCAGGATCAAAAACAACCGCATAAACATCAAGCATAGCGGCGATCAGGAAGGCGTAGTCGTCCAAAAAAGCATCGTATTGAGCTTTTCCTTCCTTATAAGTGTGATAAAGTGCCGGCCCTTCCCCTTGCCGGAATGCCTGCAACAGAAAATCGAGCTGCTGCCTGGCTATGTGGCCGTATTTGGCTTCCCCGGTAGCTGCAAAAGCGCCGGCGTAAGCGGAAACCATCAGCGCATTCCAGTCCAGCAGGATTTTGTCGTCCAATCCGGGGCGGATGCGGAACGAACGAGCTACCAAGAGTTTTTCGCGGCAAAGCTGGAAGAGTCGGGCCGTTTCGGGGACGTCCAGATTTTTGCTTTCCGCAAATGTTTCCAAAGATGTACGCCTCCAAAGAATATTCTGATGCTCCCAGTTGCCGCCTTCTGTCACGTCGTAGTATGCGCAAAACAGCGGGGCGTCCGTTCCCAGAATCGCATCCACTTCTGCTTTTGACCATACGTAAAACTTGCCTTCCACACCTTCTGAATCAGCATCCAGTGCGGAATAGAATCCGCCGTCGGGGCAGGTCATTTCCCGTTCGATGAAACCGAGCGTTTCCTGAATGGTTTCGAGGTACAATGCTTTCCCGGTGGCCCGGTAAGCATCCGACAGGAGCGAAACCAGCAGGGCATTGTCGTACAACATCTTTTCAAAATGCGGAATCAACCAGGCCCGGTCGGTTGCATACCGCGCAAAACCGCCGCCGAGCTGGTCGTAGATGCCGCCCATCGCCATTTTATCAATGGAAAGCAGCACGTGATCCAGGGCTGCCTGTTCGCCGGTGTAGTAATGGTATTCCAGCAAAAATTGGAGCGACATGCTGCCCGGGAATTTTGGCGCGCTGCCAAAACCGCCTTCCGAGGCATCAAACTGTCGCCGGAATTGCTGAAAAACGGCGTCCAGCATTTCTTTTGGGAACGCGTTCTCCAACGAAGCTGCGGGAGGGATGGCGGATACGAACGTTTTATCCGTTTTTCGGATCATTTCCGACAACCGGTTTGCCTGGTCTTCCACCACCTCGCGGCGGGTGCGGTAAACGGTTTGCATTTGTTGCAAAACCTGCATCCACGAAGGACGGTTGTAGGCTGCCTCGGGTGGGAAATACGTGCCAGCATAATACGGGCGGCCATCCGGAGTGAGGAAACAATTCAGGGGCCAGCCACCGGAACCTGAAAAAACCTGGCAGGCTTCCATATAAATTTGGTCTACATCCGGGCGTTCTTCCCGATCCACTTTGATGCAGACGAAGTGGAAATTCATGTAATCGGCGATGTCTTTGTCTTCAAACGACTCGCGTTCCATGACATGGCACCAGTGGCAGGTGGAGTAGCCAATGCTGACCAAAATGGGTTTGTCTTCCCGGCGCGCGCGTTCGAAGGCTTCCGGTTTCCAGGCGTACCAATCTACCGGATTGTGTGCGTGCTGCCGCAAATATGGGCTGGTTTCAAATTGAAGGCGATTCATGTGTGCAAATCTGCGAAAATCTATGCAATATGCTGCATACACCCGTATCTTTCCGACCAATTAATAAGTCATTCAAATAAAAAAAATGAACGCTTTGAATTTTCGCACTGTGGCGCTTTCACTTTTATTCATGGCCATTTTTACGGCTATTATGGCGCAGGCGCCGTCTCCTTTGGGGAAGTCCGGAAGCGCCTACTTCCACTTCGTTGGCACGATCGGAAAAATTCCGGTCACTATGGATCTGATGCAGGAACCTTCCCGCTACTACGAGCAGGAGCGCGGCGCCTACGATTTTAAGGGCAGTTATTATTACAACCGCATGGAAGCGCCTTTGCAGCTCTATGGTTATCTGGATGAAAAAAACAACGTGATCCTGATGGAAAGCGAAAGCACCGGCTTAGAGTACAGCGGCTTTTTTAGCGGGAAAGTTGGCGGCGACGGCTTGTTCAGCGGGGTATGGCTGAATGGCGACAGCACCCGCACCCTCAAATTTGTAATGAAAGAATCCTATCCAGAGGGAACCCTGGCCTTCGACATTTCCATCCTGTTCGATTCGCTGAAACTCAAGCCAGAACTGGAAGGCAGTCCGCAGGCAACCTTCGGGCAGTCATGGCTCCTGCCGCGAAAAACGAAGAACACTGCGGTGGATCAATTCGTTGAAAAGGAATTGCGCAACGGCATGATCGGCGATTCGCTCGGTCGGCTATACCGGGAGGTTCCGGAGATATTCAAGTTGTTGAAAGAAGAATTTTTTGTGAGATACCAGGAAGAAGTTGATTTTGAGGCAATTGAAGGAGATGATGTTTTTTCCATGGCCATGTGGAACTATGAAGAATACTCGGAAGCTAATGTTGCCTACAACCAGAACAGCCTGCTCACGATCGGCTATCTTTCTTATTCCTATTATGGCGGCGCACATGGGATGTATGCAACGAGCTATGTATCCTACGATCTGAAAAACAAAAAGCGCCTCCAGTTGAGCGATGTTTTTAAACCCGGATATGAAGAAAAAATGCCGGTGTTTTTGGAGCGGGCATTGCGCCGGCAGTTCAATCTGAAATCGGATGACGCCCTAAGTGAGGTTTTGTTTGATGACAGTATCGGGCTGACGGAAAATTTCGGTCTCACCGGCAAAGGCATTTATTTTAATTATGTACCTTATGAAATTGCGTCGTACGCAGCAGGGGAAATCAAATTGTATGTGCCGTTTGCGGAAATCGCCGATTTATTGCAACCGGCATTCCAAACCCGGTAGGGGTTGATAATCATCAACCCGGTGGGGGTTGATAATCATCAACCCGGTGGGGTTGATAATTCGGTAAGGGTTGATAATTATCAACCCCTACCGAATTTTTCGGCATTAAATGCATCGGAACGATTCCGGGCAATGGACAGCGTTTGCCAATCTTCGTTTTTGATCATTTTTCCGATAAAGACAATTTGGCCCACGTGGTAGGCATAGTGCGCCAACTGCCGGTTGATGGCTTCCATAACGGTGTGGCCTTCGTTCCGGATGTAAACGATGTGGTCCAGGTCTTCCGGCGCCAGACCATCCAGCGCTTCAAAAAGACAAGCCCAGCCCGCTTCCCAGCGGGCCATCAACACGCTGTGATCCGGGCGTTCATTTTCAAACTCATCATCCCGTTTCCGCCAGGATTTTTCGCCGTCGGAGTTTAAAAAATCAGTCCAACGCGAAAGCATATTGCCCCATAAATGTTTGATGATGACCGCAATGCTGTTGGATTCTTCATTGTATTGCCAATGTAGCGCCGCCTCGTCGAGTTGCGCAATCGTGCGTTCGCCCAGCGTTTTATAGTACAAAAACAGCTTGCGCGCGCTTTCTAAACAGGCTGAAGAATGCTCCATGTTCGATTTTGTTATCGGGCAATGACAACACGTTTCACCGCCTGAAAATCACTCCCTGTCACTTTCAGCCAATAAACGCCCGCCGGAAATTCCGACAAATCGAAAGGCAGGGTTGCATTGGATAAACTCACAGGCTCCATGCGTTGCAACACCCGCCCTGTCGCGTCTCCGATGCTGATTTCGACCGTTGAAACGGATGGCAAACTCAACTGCAGTACAAACCTGCCCGATGTAGGGTTTGGATGCAGTTTGATGGCCCGTTCAAAAACAGCCGCATCGGTGCCCACAATTAAAAGTACTTCGACCGGTTCTGAGGTGTACGTGCAGCCATTGGCGTCTGTAATCCGCAGGGTATAATTTCCTGCGCTTAAGCCGGTTGGGTCTGCTTGGGTAGATACGACCGAGCCGTTGCTTTCCCAGGCGTAGGTGTAGGGCTCGGTGCCGCCAGTGACGCTTGTCAGGATGCTGCCGTTGGCGCCTCCGTTTATTTCTTCCAGAACACTGTCTATGGCAACTACGATTTCCGATGGTGAAAATACCACAGCTTCGGTGGAAACCGTGCAGCCGGAAGCGTCGGTGACAGTAAAGGTGTAGGAGCCGGTTGCTAAGTTATTTCGTTCGAGGGCAGTGCTGCCGTCTTCCCACAGCACAGCAAACGGCGCAGCTTGCCCACTCATGGCGAGCGCAATGGCGCCATCAGTAAACCCGAAACAGGAAGTATTACTTGTTGCCACCGAAACGCCCAGCGCGCATCCGGGAGTGCCGCAAACCACGGTACCGCTCAAAGAGCGTTCGCAGCCATTTTCGTCGCTGACCACAACCAGATACGCGTCTCCGTTGAGCAACAGATCGCCGTCCGTATTGCCCTGGAACGTATAATCGCCCTGGCCGCCGCTCACATTGACCTGAAGTTCGGCAAAACCATTGTCTAAACAATGCACTTCAGCTTGCAACTGGAAAGGTTGAAATCCTTCGTTTTGAGCATTGATGTCCACCACGCGCAGACAAGTGAGGCCATGATTTACCAACCCAAGGGCATTGGCGGAAGTACTCACCCGCACAAAATAGGATGCGCCGGGCACGAGGTCGCCGACCGTGAAATAGCCGTTGCAGGCATCCGGGTTTCGGGTGCAATAAACCTCCTCCAGTGTTGTGCAGTTTCCACTGAAAACGGTGAGGGTATGAATGAAATCCGCATCGGAATGCATGCGCACCGCGCCGGAAGCGGGCGCAGTAAATGTAAACCAGACGGATGCACTGTTAAAAACATCGCAACTGGCTGGCGGGCCTTCAAAATTGGCGCCGATATTACTCGCTGTGACGCAGTCGCCGTTTATGGTTAACGGATAAGCCTCGATGCAGGCATCGTTTGCGGGCCCTTCCGTTGGCGCTTTTGCTACGCTGGGGCACAAATTGCCTTCTATGGTGGCAAACGCGCCACTGATCTGAATATGATAGGTTTGACCAACGCTCAAGCCTTCAATCTGCAAATGTTGTCCGCTCGAAGAAGAAGCGATTTCCTCCAAAGCACTGCAACCGTTAGCGTAAACTGCGATGACGTCGGCAAAATCGGCATTTGAAAAAATATCAAAAGCCGCATCGCTGTCGGGCGTGAACGTGTACCAGACGTCGCCCCGTGCGAGGTGGTCTGCGTCCGGAAGCGGGCCGTCGGTATTGGCGTAATAATTATTGCCATTCAAGCAATTTCCATCAACTGAAAGCGGAAGCGCAGTTGCGCAAACGTCGTTGGCCGGGGGCTGCGGGTAGGCTTGAGCACTGAGAATCCGGATGCACAGGTCGCTGCGCGAAATGCCGAATCCGCCAACCTGCCCGCTGACGCGGATCAGGTAATTTTCACCGGCAAATACCTCCTGAAAGAAGTATTCTCCAGTGAAACCATGCTCGTCGCGGTTGGTGCAGCCAACGGGCGTCAGCGTCTCGCAATTGCCTTTGTAGACCGTGATTACATCATTGAATTTGGCATTCGTCAGGATTTGGACAATGCCCGATTCAGTTGCCTCAAACTGATACCAAAGGGAAGCGACATTTTGGGAACTGCAAGGCGGCTGTTCGCCGTCGAAAACGGCGTTGCTGTTGTTGCCGGTGGTGCAGGGGGCATCTTTGAAAATGGGAATGGCGTTGCTACAAATATCATTCAAAAAGCCCGTGCCACTTACTTTGATGTTGTCTAAACCAACCCACCAACTCCAGTCATTTCCGTCGTCGTATTGGAAAAAGACGCGCAATTGTTTAGAGCGATAGGCCGACAAATCAATTTGCTCGTGAATGTAGTCGTAAAATTGAGGGCCTCCGAGGTTGGAATAATAGGTGTTTACAATTTGCGATTCACCGGTGCTTTCGTCAATTACCCCTATGGCCAGGTGATCCAGATCCGTATATCGGCGAAGAATGACGTCGAAATCGAGGTAAGTATTGGCAAATTCGGAAACATCCATCACCGGGGAAATCAGGCGAACGCGCGAGTAGGGCACACTGTCGCCCAGCACATCATCGTCAAAATAGGCAAAACAGGTGCCGTTCATGGATGTTTCTCCACCTGTATTGGTATTATTGGCTAACCCAAATTCCCAATCGTGTTCGCCGGTTAATATTTGGGTAGACCACCCTGCCGGTGCACTGCAGTCATTGAATGCTTCCAGCAGGAAATTCCTGCCCAACCCTTCTCCCGTTACTTCAATATTGTCAATGCCGGCCCACCAGCCAAAGGACCCCCCGTCTTCATATTGAAAAAGCAGGTACATGTTTTCATTGGCAAAAAAACTCAGCACGTCACTAAACCGGACAAATTGCGAGAATTGAGGGCCGGTATGCGTGGCCCAGGTTTGCCAGGTGGCCAATTCTACCAATTCCGCGCCGTCAAAGGCAAATATTTTGAAAGCAGCAGCATTGTCGTAATTTCGGAAATGGACATCTACGCTAAGGTTGATGGTCGTGAACTGGGTCGCGTCGAAAGCTGGGGTGGACAATTTTAGCAACCAGGGCGGCGTGTTGTCGCCCGTAGCGTCGTCGTCCATAATCAGCATACAGGTTCCGTCAATGGTGGAACCGTCGGAAGCAGGGTTTTGTGGCGTACCCACATACCAGTCGGCATCCGGGTAGCCACTCAGATCTGCAACCCACCCATCCGGAAGGGCACAGCCATTAAAATCTTCTGAGAACAGCAATTCCTGAGCCTGGACTACAGATAAGCTTGTGATACAGATAATTAGAGTTGCTGTAAATTGCTTTAGCAAACGGAATGCCCATAGGTAGCGAACGTTCATCGGTATATGTTTTTTTACCGATGAAAGATACTAACTGTTTATGGAATTGTTGGTGTATTTTTGAACGGACATTTCTCTAAACCTTACCTGCTCAATATGGTCTCCAAACGCACATTAGTTATTGCCAAAAAATTAAGGCGGTTTTTCTTCACGACGGTACTTGGCGGGATCGTCGTTGTATTGCCTATTTACATTTTTGGAGCGCTGATCAAAGTCGTTTTTAATTTCACCTCCCGATTGCTGTCGCCTGTCAGCAATCTGCTGTCCTTCTCCAGCGATGTCAACCGGTGGATCCTTGATTTACTGGCGTTTGGCATTGTAATCTTTCTTTTTTTTCTGATTGGACTGTTGGTTCGAACCGAGCTGGGGCGGCAACTGCTGGCTTTTGTGGAAGAAAACTGGTTGGCAAAAGCGCCCTTCTACATTCTGTTACGGGATACCGTGCGCCAAATATTAGGGCAGGAAAAAATGCCTTTCCGCCAGGTTGTGTTGGTGGATGTTTATTCCAACGGGACCCGAATGACTGGCTTTGTGGTGGACTCAACCAAAGACGGGAGCTATTACACTGTTTTTGTTCCGACCGCCCCAAATCCCACCAACGGCTTCATTTTTCATGTGAAGCGCGAGCAATTAGATTTTTTGGAAATTAAAACCGAAGACGCCCTGCGTTCGGTCATTTCTATGGGCACCGGCTCTGCTGCGCTGTTTGAAGGCATGCAACCGAAGCCAGATTGAAGGAAATAGGTTGATTTTTAAAAAGTTGTTTATCAGGTTGTTGAATTTTTTTTCAAAAAAACGTGTACGCCGTGGGCACCCCAGGCCCCCTGTCTGACACAGTCAATCAAACAACCATCATTTACAACTTTTTAAAAATCTAAGACCATGACCACGATCAAAAACCTGTTTTTCGGTTCATTTCTGGCAGTAGTTGCCACCGTTTTCACCATGAACAATGTTCAGGCTCAGGCCTCCGGTAATCAGCAACCTGCCGCTGTATTTACGGCTGTTGACAGCAGCGAAGTATGGAGTGTTGCCCGCATCCCGGCCACTTTATCTGACGGTAAACACGTATTAGCAACGCATAAGAAAAATC